>DAOTZN010000110.1:0-2337 GCA_034434095.1 Anaerolineales bacterium | reverse complement strand
AATGATAATCAATTATCATTCCTTTTCCATCATTTCCTGGACATCCACTGCCGATGATTTTATGATTGTCTTGTCCTAAAAAAGCAACGCTCAATCGTTGTAGAACAATATCTGGGGAGTCGGGAGTTTGTTCATCAGATTTATTTAACACACTTGTTTTACAAGCCAATGACAATAATATCAAAAAGAGCCCAAGCATGAAAAAAGAATTGTGTTTATTTGAAAAATGTCGCATAAGAGTGCTATGAAAAACCTTTCTATGGGACGAAATTGAACCTTACAAACAGACAAAAAAGACGGCTGCGGGTGAGGAAGTTCAGGCAACTTGCCACCGGGGCACTCTGTACCCTGCCGGTGTCTGCCTGTTTTGAGAATGTTTACACCATCAAGGCGTTCATTTGCACCTCATATGCTGGCGTTGGAATGATGGTCAGACGGTTGTCTCGAATTTCAGACAACTTGAAGATGCGTTTCAGGTTTACAGCGGCGGCCAACCAGAGTCGCTGCAAGCGGCGTTTGGCTTTTCCGATATAGCGTGTATGGCGCAACCCGTGCGAAACCAATTCAGCTTGTTTTCCTTCGATGCGCGGGCGCAAGCGGTAGAGTAGCTTGAACTCTTCCGTTTCCTGGCGTTGACGCGCTTCTCGCAGGTAATTCTCAAAGAAAGAGGTGCTGATGGTGCGTCCGGTTACTTTACTGCGAACGCAGCGCGAGAACAAAGGACATTTCTCGCAAATGCTGCGGTCAAAAACGAAGTGGAAGGCTTGGCGGTTCTTGTCATCGGTCTCAATGCTTTTGGCGGGAACGGTCTGACCTTTTGGACAGGTGGCGGTTTGGTTTTGCTCATCGATTTGAAAGGCCGATTTGTCTATTTCTGGATCAACAGGGCGGCGCACCGGCGAAACCAGATCAACCGGGTTGGCCGGGTGCTCGGCGCAATCGGCGCGGTTTTTTCCCGAGCCATAAGCGCCATCGCCCAACACTCGCTCCACCGCCACGCCAACATTTTCTTCGACCCGAGTGATGGCAGGCAACAAATCCTGCCCATCGCCAAGCGGCGCAGCCAGGTCTTCGATATCCAGGATCAACTCACTGGCTTGATCCATGCTCGTTGAAACCTTGTGCCCATCGAATTTCTTGGAAGCGCTTTTGCGTCCGTGCCGCATCTCGTTATCATACAGGCTGATAAAGCGGTCGGGGGCAGTCCCTTTTCCAATTTTGCAGCCACCCTCCGGGGTGTGCTCAACATCATCCCCCAGGATTTTGCTGATCATCCAGCCCAGGCTGCGAACATCGGGGTCTTCGACTTGTTGCAGTGCCAACTCCAGTGCAGCTTCGCTATCCGTCACCAGTTGCTTGAGTTGCGCGTTGCGCTCCGCAGCATCACTCCAGTCTATTTCCGCTTTGCGATCCTGATCAACATACGTTGCCAACAGTTTTTTGATCTCCGCGGAACAGCCCTGGCGTTTGCCTGGCAGATGGTAGCCCATGGTCTTGAGCAACTTGCGGATGCCTTTGCGCAGCAAAGTATAGGTGTCTTGAGTAGCCCCAGCGCCTTCCGCGTTCGTGCTGTCAATCAGTAACGTTACTCTGTCAGCCAAAAAACCTTCTTCGCGCGCAACTTTCAACAGACGGTCGAAGGCATACCGTTCTTGATGGTGCTTTATCAGACGGCTACGGAATACACTCAAACTGGATGGATCGAAACCAGCGTAGTCCAACGGCAAATTCAAGGCGACTTTCCAGCGCATGTCATAGAGTACCCGCTCTACCGCTTCGCCGTCCGATACATCATCATGAAATTGGAGCAGCAACACCCCTGCCATCATGGAGGGGGGCAAGCTCGGGCGTCCGTTGTCTGGCGTGTACATCTCTTTCAGGTCATCATCGCGCAAGAGTTTGCCGTTCAAACTGCCCATTCGTCCATAGAATGAGTCCGCGGGCACGCGGTGGGGTAGTCCAATGGCATCAAATAGGCTGGCTTGCGCTTTGCGTTTTCCGAGCATGGCGGCACTCCTGGCGGTTGGTTTCTCTTATTTTTACCCGATTTCCTCGCTATTGAGGAGGTTCCAGATGCAACCACTTTTTCAACAGACTCTTAGGGTGTTACCAGCCCTCCACATAGGGCAGCCAATCTGCATTTTCCCCAAGATACTTACCAAACACATACAGGGCGCTCATGGGTGGCTCCTGCGGGGGTTTGATGGGGCGCATCCCCGCCTCTTCCGGCAAACGCCCTCCTTTTCTGTGGTTGCAAGCCGCGCAGGCGGCGACTACATTGCCCCAGGTTTGCCTGCCTCCCAACCTTTTGGGAATAACATGGTCAATCGTCAGGTT
>DAOTZN010000109.1:0-10153 GCA_034434095.1 Anaerolineales bacterium | reverse complement strand
GCAAGTAGGGGTAACTCTGCAGAGTTGCCCTACGCGCTTGCGCATCCCCCTGCAGGAAGGTAGGCAGTTACGATTTTCTTTTTAGAGGTAGCCGAGGGCACTGCCCTCGGCTACCTCGCCACACCCACTCAAATGTGAATGGCGTGCCCTTCGGCGGCGTGCGCCGCTTCCATGAGCGTTTCGCTCAAGGTGGGGTGCGCATGCACGTTGCGGGCAATCTCTGCGGTGGTAATTTCCATCATCTGTGCCAGGGTGAGTTCGGGCAGCAGTTCGGTTACTTCGGGGCCAATCAGGTGTGCGCCCAGGATTTCGCCGTACTTCGCATCGGTGATGAGTTTCACCCAGCCGGCGCTTTCTCCTAACCCCAGGGCTTTGCCGTTGGCCTGGAAGGGGAAGCGCCCGACCTTGACGTCGTAGCCGCGTTCTTTGGCCTGGGCTTCGGTCAGCCCGAAGGAAGCGATTTGCGGCTGGCAATAGGTGGCGCGCGGCATCATTTCATAATTCAACGTGATGCTTTCCACACCGGCGATGTTTTCGGCAGCCACAACGCCTTGTGCTGAGGCCACGTGCGCCAGCATCAACTTGCCGGTCACGTCACCAATAGCCCAAATGCCGGGGACGTTGGTTGCCATGCGTTCATCAATTTCGATGAAACCGCGCTCGGAGATGTTGACGCCAATCTCCTCCAACCCCAGGCCGCCGCTGTTCGGCTTGAAGCCAATCGCTACCAGGGCTTGCTCGGCTTCCAGGGTCTGATTGCCCTTCTCACTGGAGACGGCCACTTGCACGCCGTCTTTCACGGGGGTGATGCTTTCCACACGGTGACCGGTCAGCGTCTTGATGCCGCGTTTTTTGAAGGCCTTTTCCAGTTCAACGCTTACCTCTTCATCTTCCAGCGGGACGATGCGTGGCAGCATTTCCACAATGGTCACCTCCACGCCGTAGGCGTTCCACACGGTGGCAAACTCTACCCCAATGGCGCCGGAGCCGATGATGACCACCGATTTGGGCAATTTCTCTTGCAGGATGGCATCCCAGTAGGTCAAGATTTTCTCGCCATCGGCCTCCACACTGGGAATCATGGCCGCGCGTGCGCCGGTCGCCACGATGATGTTCTCGGCCTGCAGGCTGGTGGTATTGCCGTCGTTGTCGGTGACGATGACGGTGTTCCGGTCGCTCAAACGGGCGCTGCCCATGTGCACGTCAACCTTGTTCTTCTTCATTAAAAAGGCTACGCCCTTCGTCAGCCGGTTGGAGACCTGGCGCGAGCGTTTGACCGCCACGCTGTAATCCAGTTTCAAGTTCTCAAAGGAAAAGCCGAATTCTTTACCGCGTTCGCGCAAGGTATGGGCGATTTCGGCGTTCTTCAGCAAAGATTTGGAGGGGATGCAGCCCACGTTCAGGCATATCCCGCCCAGCCATAGTTTATCGACTATGGCGGTTTTCAAACCAAGTTGTGCGGCGCGAATGGCGGAGACGTACCCGCCTGGCCCCGCGCCGATGACAATGAGATCGTATTTTTGGTTCATCGTTCCTTCCTAAATAGAATTACTCTGAAAAATTTGCGTCGTGTGCACAAATCTTGTCTGGCAATCGTACCGCCAGGCTGTGCCCGGTAGGACCGACCCATACCACTTCGTACATGGCACAAGTGGCACAGATAGGTCGGCGGTACATTTGGTTGTGGCCGGAAGCCGCGCTATGTTGTACGTAACCGGACTCTTTTTTGTTTGACCAGGATGGGTTTTCATCGCAGAACGATGATGCCCATCTGTGGACGTCGGCTTTTGCCAGACTCCGGTAAATGATAACGCCAGGGTTATTACCAGTTCTCTAGCACTTCCACCACTTTGGCGACGAACTGGTCAGCGGAAGCGCCATCTAGAATGCGGTGGTCAAAGACGAACGACAAATATACCATCGGACGGATGGCAATGGCATCATTACCCAGTGCGTCGGTCACGACCACGGCGCGTTTTTGCATTTTCCCAACACCCAGAATACCGCATTGCGGTTGGTTGATGACCGGGAAGGAAAACAGCGAACCGCTGATGCCGTGGTTGGTGATGGAAAACGTCCCGCCCCGGACCTCCTCGGGTTGTAAACGGTGGGCGCGGGCGCGCTCGGCCAGGTCGTTGACGGCATGTGCGGCTCCCAGCAGCGACAGGCGGTCGGCATTGCGGATGACAGGCACAATCAACCCCTCCTCGCCTAGCGAAGTCGCCATGCCGATGTTGATGTCGGCGTGTAGCAATAGGCCATCATCGCGCCAGGTGGAGTTCACGTTGGGGTTGGCCCGCAGGGCAGCCGCCACGGCGGTTACAAAGTAGGCCGTGTAGGTCAGGCGCACACCATTGCGGGCAAAGGCTTCCTTATTAGCCGCACGGTGCGCCACCACACGCGACATATCGGCCTCAAAGACGGTCAACACATGGGGGCTGGTATGCTTGGAGACCACCATGTGCTCGGCGATGCGTTTGCGCATGATGCTGTGGGGCACCAGCCTATCGGTTGAGGCGACCGGTGGTACCGGTGCGGAGGGCGCGGCCGGTGCCGGTGCAGGTACCGGTGCCGGTGCCGGTGCAGGTGCAGGTGCCGGTGCAGGTGCAGGTGCAGTTGGTGCAGGCGGTGGCGCCGGAGCGGCTTGGGGTGCGGGCGCACTTTCCAGGTAGGCCAGGATGTCATCTTTTGTGATGCGCCCCCCCTGCCCGCTGCCGCGGATTTGTGTCAGGTCAATATTGTGCTCGTTTGCCAGACGGGCGACGACAGGGGAGACATACCCTAGGGTGGGGTGCCGCCCGGGGATAACGCGTTCCCCTGAGGGTGGCGCGGGAGCCGAAGAAACTTCTTGGGGTACGGACGCCCTTTCGGGTGGCGCGGCCACCTGTGGGGTCGGCTGGTCCCCAGGGCTTTCTACCGTTTCCCCCGGTGCTCCAATCAGCGCCATAACCGTTCCAACGGAAACGGTTTCATTTTCCTGCTTTAAAATCTTCAATATCACGCCGCCGGCCGGGCTGGGAATTTCGGTATCCACTTTATCGGTATTGACTTCTACGATAGGCTCTAATTCCTCAACGGTGTCGCCTTCTTTTTTCAGCCATTGGGTGATGGTGGCTTCATCTACACCTTCGCCGAGGCTTGGCATGAGTACCTGTGTTGGCATACGTCCTCCTGCTGTGGATAATTTGGGAGATACAATAAAAGAATTATACCCGTGTTTTTTGTTAGGGATGCCATAATTTGAGGGTGATTAAGGTACAATGGGGCAAATTTGTGTAAGAGGAGCAAACATGGCGCAAGCAACTTTTCATTTTCCACGTGGTTTTCTGTGGGGGACGGCTACAGCCGCCCATCAGGTGGAGGGGAACAACACGAATAACAACTGGTATGCCTGGGAGCAGGATGGGCATACGGTACACCCCAGCGGGCTGGCGTGCGATTGGTGGGGGGGACGTTGGCGAGAGGACCTTGACCGGGCGGTGGAAGGCGGTCAGAATGCGCACCGTTTTTCGATAGAGTGGAGCCGCATTCAACCGGCCCAAGACCGGTGGAACGAATCGGCGCTCGACCACTACTATCAAATGCTGCAAGGTATGTATGAGCGCGGCTTAATGCCCGTCGTGACACTGCATCATTTTAGTGACCCGCTCTGGTTGAGCGAACAGGGCGGTTGGGAGAGCGAGGCCGCGATAGCGTATTTTGCGCGCTTTGTGGAAAAGGTGGTAACGACGTTCAAGGAATTTGTCAATTTGTGGTGTACTTTCAACGAGCCAAATGTGTACGCCACGATGGGCTACGTGATGGGTGCTTTTCCGCCCGGTCGCACGGGGGATATGCGCGCTGCCCAGCAAGTGATGGTCAACATGCTGCGGGCACATGCCGCCGCGTATGAGGTCATTCACCGTTTGCACCCCACGGCGCGCGTCGGTTTGGTGATGAATTATCGCGGGCTGGCGCCGGCACGTCCCTGGCTGCCTTTTGACCGTTGGATTACCGGGATGCAATCCCACCTGTATAACGATGCCATGCCGCAGGCGTTGCGGGAGGGCGTTTTTCGCGGCCTGGGGAAACGCGTGCGATTGCCGGAAGCCAAAGGCAGGCAAGATTTCTTGGGAGTCAACTATTACACGCGTGATTTGGTGACTTTTGCCCCCACCCGTCCGGCGGATGCCTTTGCCCGGCGGATGTATCGTCCCGGGGCGTTGATGAGCGAGAACGGGTTTGTTGCTCACGAGCCGGAAGGGATGTTCGAGGCCCTCAAGTGGGGGCTGCAATTCAACGTGCCGCTGATTGTGACCGAAAACGGTGTGGAGGATAGCAGCGACCATTTGCGGCCGCGTTACCTGGCCGAGCACGTGCATCAGGTGTGGCGGGCGGTCAATTTCAATTGGCCGGTGAAGGGCTATTTCCATTGGACGCTGGTGGATAATTTTGAATGGGAACGCGGCTGGACGCAGCGTTTTGGCCTGTGGGCGTTGGATGTGGAGACCCAGGCGCGCTACAAGCGCCCCAGCGCCGATTTATACGCTGCCATTTGCCGTGAGAACGGGCTTTCTTCTCAAATGGTGGCGCAATACGCCCCCGATGCGCTGCCGGTGTTGTTTCCTGGGTAGTTCGATAGTAGGGGCGCAAGGCATTGTGCCCGTTGTAGGGGCGAAAACCCTTTCTCCTTTGGGCGAAACATATTTTGCCTGCTGCCTTCTTTAGAAATTTCTTGCCTTTCGGGCACCTTATGGTATAATACCGCCCGCCTTGGAGAGAAAACCTGGGCGCTTTGTTGTGGAGAGGTAGCGTAGTCTGGCCTAACGCGCACGCCTGGAGAGCGTGTGAGCCCCTGTGGCTCCGTGGGTTCGAATCCCACCCTCTCCGCCAGAAAAAAACACCCCGTCATTGGGGTGTTTTTTATAGGTGGGTACATGCAACCTCATGCGTGGGGCTAGAGCGGCTCAAAGCGAGCGGTGAAATGTCGTAACAAGGCTGGGGCGTAGGTCATGCGGTAGCCGCGTAGTTCGGCAGTTCGTTGAGCGATTTCGCCCAGTGCTTCGGCGACATAATCCATGTGCGTTTGGGTGTAGGTACGGCGGGGCAGCGCCAGGCGCACCAACTCCAGATCGGGGTAGACCATTTGGCCGCTCTCTGGATCGGGATGCGCGAACATCACCGAACCGATTTCCACGGCGCGAATGCCGGCGTGCAGGTACATCTCGGCGACCAACGCTTGTCCGGGGTATTCGGGATGGGGAATGTGCGGCAGCAGTGTGCCGGCATCAACGTATACGGCGTGTCCCCCCGGCGGCTGCATGACCGGTACGCCGTACTCGGCCAGTTTTTCCGTCAGGTAAGCGGTTTGTCCCAGGCGGTAGGCGAGATAAGTCTCGTCCACGCCTTCGCGCAGACCGATTGCCAGCGCTTCCAGGTCGCGCCCGGCCAATCCACCGTAGGTGGGGAAGCCTTCGCGTAAAATCAAGGCCTGCTTGGCGCGCTCGAACAGGGTTTCATCGTTCATTGCCAGCAGGCCACCGATGTTGACGATGGCGTCTTTTTTGGCGCTCATGGTGGCGCCGTCGGCCAGGGCAAACATCTCACGGGCGATTTCCTGCACGCCCTTGTCGGCGTAGCCTGCCTCGCGCGTTTTGATGAAGTAAGCGTTCTCGGCAAAACGGCAGGCGTCAATGAAGAAGGGGATGCCGTACTCGTGGTACACCTCACTCACCTGGCGCAGATTTTCCATCGAGACCGGCTGCCCCCCTCCGGCGTTATTGGTGACGGTAATCATTCCCAGGGGGATATTTTCGGGCCCGGTAGATTCAATAAAGGCGCGCAATTTCTGGATGTCCATGTTGCCCTTGAAGGGGTGCGGGTTGGCGGGATCCAGCGCTTCGTCAATCACCAGGTTGACGGGAATGCCCTGGCGGGCGCGGATATTGGCCTCGGTGGTGTCGAAGTGCATGTTGGAGGGCACCTTTTGACCGGGCTTGACCAGCAAGGCGCTGAGGATGTTCTCGGCAGCGCGTCCCTGGTGTGTGGGCACAAAAAAGCGGAAGCCGAAGATGTCGCGTACGGCTTCCGCCAAGTGATAGTACGAACGTGCGCCCGCATAGGATTCGTCACCCTGCATGATGCCTGCCCATTGATGGTGACTCATGGCGCCGGTGCCGGAATCGGTCAATAGGTCAATAAAAATTTCCTCGGAACGCAGCGCAAAGACGTTATAACCGGCGCGCTGTAACGCGGCCTGCCGTTCCTCTGGCGAGAGTAGTTGAATCGGCTCTACCATTTTAATGCGGAACGGTTCGGGGGGATGTTTTGGCATAATGCGTACCTCCTGGATGAATTGGAAACGGTTTCAGGGACAGTGTAGCACGCTTGTACTGCTTTGCCAATGGTAAAATGAAGGCGATTATGAATCAACTTTCCATTGTTCCCCTCACGCTTGGCCCGGTGCAAACCAACACCTATCTGGTGGCCGACCCGCAGCGCGGCGAATGTGTGGTGATTGACCCGGCCTGGGATGGTGAGCGCATCCTGGCCGCGGCACGCAAGCGCAACTGGCGTATTACCAATATTTGGTTGACCCATGCGCACTTTGACCATTTGGGCGGCGCGGGCGCGGTTTCCGATGCTCATAATCCGCCGGTTCCGGTGGCGTTGCACCCTTTGGATTATCCGTTGTGGCGGATGGAGGGCGGCGCGCCGTTGTTTGGTATGCACATTGACCCCGGCCCGGAGCCGACCATTGAATTGCGGCATGGGATGCTGGCCTACCTGGGAAGATTCACTTTTGAGGTACGTCACGTCCCTGGGCACACGCGCGGGCACGTGATGTTCTACTGTGCGCAAGCACACGCGGCCTTTGTGGGGGATGTCATCTTTCAGGGCAGCATTGGACGTACCGACCTACCCGGTGGGGATTACGACACGTTGATGGAAAGCATCCGCACCCAGGTGCTCAGCCTGCCTGATGAGACGCGTTTGTATTGCGGGCACGGGGCGGCCACTACGGTAGGCGCGGAGCGACGCAGCAATCCTTTTTTGAGATGACCTGAGGGGATGAAGATAGGGAACCATAGGAGTCGGTTATGGATTAGCACGGACGATGTGAGTTGTGGTGCCTTGTGGTGAGTGGAAGATAACTACCAAACCCAGAAGACGCCAAGAACGCGACCATACAACTACCCGACTGCAGGACCATCTGTATCATTGGTGTTCTATTCAATCTGTGGCTGAGCAGTTATGGTGTTGGCGGGGTAGCATGTAAATTGGATGATTTGTCTCTAGATGTGATTGGGGGTAACACTTCGTTGTTAGAAGTTGTTGCTGCAATGCAGGTGTGACATCTTGCTATTCAGGAAAAGAAATATGTCTCTATCCTTACCCCATGAAAACATGCAAAATAGGGGTGGATATCATGCTATGCTTTCGCTTCACCTAAATTACGTTATGGGCGTTTCGCTATTCTGTGTGCCTGGGCATCTTTTCGTTAATCCCTACAACGCTGAAGACCCAATACACCAAATTGGAAAGTTGTTTGACGGAATGGTTTAGAAACTTGTAGACATTTGTGGCTGCCTGTTAGGAGGCGGACGCGAGCGGCGTTGAGCGGAGCGAACCCCCTAAAGGGTGCTTACAAATAAGACGTTACGAAGCCTCCCATCCAGTTCATAGAAGCCCTTGGGGGCCGGATGGGTAGTGGAGGACAATGCCCTCCGCTACCCATTTCACGAACTGAGGCAAGTCCTCAGTCCGGCTCATCTCCTACATCCAATGGGGACAGGCTGAAAGCCTGTCCTACATATTTGGGACACCAAATGAACCATCCCTGTTTGACGACCCTTTTTTGTAACTGCCTACGTCATTGCGAGGGAGCGCAACGACCGAAGCAATCTCCAATTCGCAGGGTGGAGATTGCTTCGCCTTCGGCTCGCAATGACAGGCAAGGGTAACTTTGCAAAGTTGCCCTACGCGCTTACGCCTCCCCCTGCAGGAAGGTAGGCAGTTACCTTTTTTATGAAAGAAGTGGTAAATGTCTCACTACAAAAATGCCCAAACCGATTTCATTCCTCTCCCACTTAAGCCGCTTCATCCGGTTCCCGCAGATATCGAAATTGCTCAAGCGCAAATGCATCATGCCAAACCAATTACCCGCTTAGCCAGAGAAATTGGCTTGCTTGAGGAAGAACTCATCCCGTACGGGAAATACAAAGCCAAAGTCACGCTGGATGTACTTGAACGCCTGAAAGATGTACCCAACGGGAAGTATATTGATGTAACCGCTATCACCCCAACGCCTTTAGGGGAGGGGAAGAGTACTACGATGGTGGGGTTGAGCCAGGCATTGGGGGCACATTTAGGGGAAAGCGTGTTTACTTGCATTCGTCAACCCAGCCAGGGGCCGACTTTTGGCATCAAGGGGGGCGCTGCTGGTGGTGGTTACAGTCAAATTATCCCCATGGAAGATTTTAACCTGCACTTGACCGGTGATATTCACGCCATTACCGCGGCCAACAACCTGTTGGCTGCCGCCATTGATGCCCGCATGTATCACGAATCCCGCCAAAGCGATGAAGCGCTCTTTCAACGGCTGTGCCCACCAGACAAGGATGGCAAGCGCTTTTTTACCCTATCTATGCGCAGGCGATTGAAAAAATTAGGCGTGGATAAGACAGACCCTGATGACCTGACGGCCGAAGAGCGCAGGCGTTTCGTTCGCCTGGATATTGACCCTGAGAGTATTACCTGGCGACGGGTCGTAGATACCAACGACCGGATGTTGCGAGAAATTGAGATTGGACTTGGCCGGCAAGAGAAAAACTTCACCCGCCGTACTGGTTTTGACCTCACCGTTGCCAGCGAGGTCATGGCCATCTTATCGCTGACTACTTCGCTGGCCGATATGCGTGAGCGTTTTGGTCGCATTGTCATCGGTACGAACAAGCAAGGCGAACCCATTACAGCGGATGATTTAGGCGTGGCCGGTGCCATGACCGTCTTGATGAAAGATGCCATCATGCCTACCTTGATGCAGACGTTGGAGGGAACGCCAGCCTTTGTCCATGCCGGTCCCTTTGCCAACATTGCACCCGGAAATAGTTCTATCCTTGCGGATCAAATTGCTCTGAAACTGGCTGATTACGTAATCACCGAATCGGGCTTTGGCACCGACATTGGTATGGAGAAATTCTTCGATATCAAGTGCCGTTACTCCGGGCTGATTCCCAACTGTGTTGTTTTGGTTGCCACGGTGCGTGCCCTGAAAATGCACGGTGGCGGTCCTAAAGTAGTCCCAGGAACTCCCCTCCATCCCACCTACACAGAAGAGAACATTGAATTGCTTCGGGCTGGTTTGGAGAATATGCAGGCGCACATTAAAAACGCGCGACGTTTTGGTGTTCCTGTAGTGGTTGCCATCAATGCGTTTGAGAGTGATACCGACGCTGAGGTCGCGTTAGTTCGCCAGGCTGCTTTAGCAACGGGTGCAGAAGATGCGGTTGTTAGCAAGCATTGGATGGATGGTGGCAAAGGTGCTGTTAAACTGGCCGAAGCCGTAGTCAAGGCTTGTGAACAACCCGGTGACTTCAAGTTCCTTTATCCGCTCAAGGGCACTTCTATCAAGGAAAAAATCGAGACCATTTGCCGGGAAATCTATGGTGCCGATGGAGTGGAATACTCACCTGAAGCCAAGGAGAAAATCGAACTGTATACCGAACTTGGATTTAGTGAATTCCCCATTTGCATGGCAAAGACCCACCTCAGCCTGAGCCATGATCCTTCGCTGAAAGGTGTTCCCAAAGGTTTTGTCGTACCGGTTCGCGACATTCGTGCTGCTGTTGGCGCAGGCTTCCTTTACCCCTTATTAGGTGAAATAAGCACCATGCCTGGTTTGCCTACCCGTCCAGCCTACTACGACGTGGATATTGATGTGGCTTCTGGGCGAGTGATTGGGTTGTTCTGATTTCGAATTACTGTCTCCCGATGGCTGTGCAACCAAGCCAAGCAAGTGCCTTTGCTTGGCTTTTTCGGTGTTTCTCGGTAACTGCCTACCTTCCTGCAGGGGGAGCGCAGGCGCGTAGGGCAACTTTGCAGAGTTACCCTTGCCTGTCATTGCGAGCCGAAGGCGAAGCAATCTCCACCCCGCGAATTGGAGATTGCTTCG
>DAOTZN010000108.1:0-16757 GCA_034434095.1 Anaerolineales bacterium | reverse complement strand
TGCTATAACCTGAGCACTCGGCTAACACAGAGGTCGTTTAGTAACTGGTGCCACGAGCCTGATGAGAAGTTTATTTTCAGATCAGATACCTCTCCAACACATCACAAAAAAGTAGCCGAGGGTAATACCCTCGACTACTTCTGCATTACAAAACGGGCGCTTGAAAACCTACTTGCCCAAACGCTGCTTCATCGCCTCATTCAGCGCCGGGACGATGTCATACAAATCTCCTACCACGCCGAAGCGCGCCACCTTGAAAATCGGGGCATCGGGGTCCTTGTTGATTGCCACAATGACCTTACTGGTGCGCATACCGGCCAGGTGTTGAATCGCACCGGAAATACCACACGCGATGTACAGGTCAGGGGAAACCACCTTACCGGTCTGCCCTACCTGATGGCTGTAGGGGATGTAGCCGGCATCCACCGCCGCGCGGCTGGCGCCCACGGCTGCACCCAGGGTCTGGGCCAACTCACCAATCAACGCGAAACCCTGCCGGGCGCGCCATTTTTCCTGTTCCGCCTCATCGGTAATCTCTGACGGCGGCGTAAGCGCCGGGTTGTTAGAGGTACCGCGCCCACCGGAGACAATCACACTGGCATCCGTCAGGCTAACGCCGCCTTCGGTTTGCTGGTACTCTAAAACGCGAGTGGGGATTTCCTCCTCAGAGAACGCCGGTTGCACAGGGGTTATCGTTCCCGTGCGGCTCTCGTCCAGTTGCGGCTTGCCAAAAGCACGCACCCGCAGAGTGAGTAATTGCGGGTCATTCTGGCAAACTACTTTCGCCAGCAATTTGCCGGCATATACCGGGCGGGTGGCGACCACCCGGCCATCCTGGACTTCCAAAGCGGTGACATCCGGCATCACGCCGGTCATCAAATCGGCAGCCGCCATGCCCGCCAGTTCACGCCCTCGAATGGTCGTCGGGAACAGAATGACTTGCGGCTGGCGTTCGGTGGCCAATTCCGCCAACGTAGCGACATAAGGCTCGCCGCGATAATCTTCGAGTGTGGGGTCATCGGCCACCAACACCTCATCTGCGCCATAGTGTATGGCGCTTTGCGCTACGGCCTCAACACCATGCCCGAAAACCAGGGCAACAACCTGCCCGCCCAGGTCATTTGCCAGGTTACGCGCGGCATGAACGGCTTCCCAAGAAGCAGGCAAAGCCTGTCCTTTGAATTGGTCAATGTAAACCCAAATATTCTTGCTCATCACAGCACCTTCTCCGCCATAATCTTATCGGCCAATTTTTCGGCGATTTCTTTCGGGCTATCCCCGTTGATGATTTCGGTGGTCACCTCACGCTTGGGCGGATTCATCACCTCTGGCCACGAAACGGCCGGCGTCGGGGCATCAATGGCTACATCTTCCAGGCTCCAAACCGGGACGTTGGCACGCGCCGCCTTGCGAATGCCGATAAACGAGGGGTAACGCGGCTCACCGGCGTCCTTACCAAAACTAAGAACCACCGGTAATTTGGCCTGCACCACCTGACGGCCTTCTTCGATGACCCGCTCCACGGTAATGCTGCCATCTTCCACAGAGCGTACAGCCCCCGCCAGGCTGAGTACCGGCCACCCCAAGAAGCGACCAACCAACGCTGGCGTAACGCCGTTATCCCCGTCGATAGCCTGTCGCCCAAAGGTCACCACATCCACATCGCCCATCTTGCGAATGGCGGCAGCCAATATTTGGGCCGTTGCCAGGGCATCAGCATTGGCCGGGCCTTCCACGCGCACGGCCTGCTTGCAGCCCATGGCTAAAGCATGTTTGATGGCTTCACGGGCATCTTCATTCCCCATAGAGAGCACGGTGACATCACCGCCATACGTCTCGGCCAGCGAGAGCGCAGCCTCTACGGCAAACTCATCCCACGGGTTAATGACTAACGGCGCATCGCCCCAGGTCACCTGCCCGTTTTCGACGACCACCTGTGCGGCGGTGTCGGGCACTTGTTTGACACATACAACGATATTCAAGGAATACCTCCTTCAATGGTGTAACATACGGATAGGCTGTGAAAGCGTGTAACCGCTTCCACAAAAGGTCAAAAAAAGACGCAGTGCGTCATGGATTTTACCACAAGCCTGAAAAAAATCTCAGGCTTCTGACTGCCAAAAATCAGGATCGTAGGGCGGCAATTCGCAACGCAGGGGTTTATCTACCCGCTCGCCCAACGCATAACTGGCCTGGATGAGGTGTTGAATTTCGTTGCTGCCTTCGTAAATCACCGCGCCTTTAGAATTGCGCAAATAACGCTCGACGTTATACTCATCGCTGAAGCCATAGGCGCCGTGAATTTGAACCGCCTCGCTGGCGGCTTTGAAAGAAGCCTCGGTTGCAAACCACTTGGCAGCAGAGGTTTGACGTGTGTTGCGAATGCCCCGGTTTTTGAGGTCTCCGGATTGCAGGTAAAGCAGGCGAGCGGCTTCGTAATCCAGCGCCATACGGGCAATTTTGGCTTGAATCAGTTGGTGTTGGGCAATCGGTCGCCCAAAGGTTTCGCGCTGTTTGGAGTAACGCACGCTCTCCTCCATGCAAGCACGAATCAAACCGGTTGCGCCTGCTGCCACGGTGTAGCGGCCATTGTCAAAGGCCGACATGGTCACCTTGAAGCCTTCGCCCTCCTCCCCAATGCGGTTGGTCGCCGGGACGCGTACATCCTGAAAGTTGATCCAACCTGTGGAACCGGCGCGCACCCCCAATTTCCCGTGCAGGTCGCCGCGCGTCACTCCCGGGCTGTGCAAATCCACCAAAAAGGTGGTTAACCCACGGTATCCATCTTCCATCGTACCCGTCCGAGCGGTAACCATGGCGTAATCGGCTTTTGTAGCCAGCGAAATCCACATTTTTTCGCCATTCAGGACGTATTCATCCCCCTCACGACGGGCGGTAGCGCGAATATGCGCCACGTCAGAGCCTACGCCCGGCTCGGTAAAGGCCCCGCACCCAATTTTTTGACCGCTCGCCAGCGGAAAGAGGAAATCGCGCTTTTGGGCTTCACTACCCCATTGCAGCAGGGTCATGCTGCACAGGCCGGTATGCACCGACATCACCACCCGCAAAGTGGTATCCACGGCCTCCAGTTCCTCACAAGCCAGCCCCAAAGAAATATAATCCATCCCCGCACCGCCATAGCGTACCGGCAGGCAAATGCCCAGAATGCCTAATTCACCCATGCGTGGCAGGATGAAGGGTGCCATCTCCTGGCGACGATCATACTCCTTGATGATGGGCGCGACTTCTTTTTGCGCAAAATCGCGCACCATCTTTTGCACCATGCGGTGCTCTTCGGTTAACTGAAAATCCATTGTAAATACTCCTTGGGTGAAAACCAACGACTTTTAAACCTGGCAGTTAATTTGGTGGTTGCTTCCCACCTCTCGCTACAAAGGTTGATTGCGCGCAACACGCCAGAACCCTTCCGATTATAGCCGCGCACTAACAATTATGCAAAATTTTTCTCACGCTGCGGTACTTTGCGATAAAATCAAGTTGTACCTTTGACGGGATTTTGAATCCTCTGGGGATCGCCCGCAAGGGTTCGTCCATAAATATCGATTTATCGGTGCTTCAGCGTCAAATTTTCAACGCCAAGCCGTAGCGCCGCAAAGAAAACCACGTTTTAGCGCCAACACCGGCGGGTATTCAGAAAAACCTTTGCGCCTTGGTAACTTTGCGTTAAGGCTTTGGCGTTTCCCCAATGTGCCGACCTGGATGTCGGCGCTCCCAGGCACATCCAGGTGGGGATACTCTTAAGGATTGCAAATCAAAAACCTTCCTCGCTGTCATTGCAAGCGAGGAAGAAAACTTATTCTTTGACGGAATCTTATGCACCTCACCCCACAACAACGTCAATTAATCGAAGCCCCAGCCCAAGGACGCGTTTTCCTGAGCGGGCCGGCCGGGAGTGGCAAAACCACCGTCGGCGTTGAGCGCATGTTGGCCTTAATGGCCCATGGCATCCCCGGCGGGCAAATTTTGCTCTTGATGCCCCAACGCACCTTGGGGGAACCGTACCGCCAGGCCCTGTACACTCCCGGCGTCGTAGCCGGATCGCCGCCCAGTCTGGTCACCATTGGCGGCCTGGCGCGCCGCATGATCGAACTCTTTTGGCCGCTGATCGCCGAAGACGCCGGATTCGCCAATCCTGAACTGCCCCCTACGTTTCTCACCCTGGAGACGGCACAATACTACATGGCACACGTTGTGCGCCCATTGCTGGAAGAGGGCATGTTCACCGGCATTGCTATCAATCGCAACCGCCTGTACAGCCAGTTAATCGATAACCTCAACAAAGCGGCCTTCAACGGTTTTCCGCTGGAAGAAATCGCCCTGCGCCTGCGCACCGCCTGGCCGAGCGAAAGCCAGCAGGGCAATCTCTTCGAAGAGGTACAAACTTGTGTAAACGCCTTTCGGGCCTTTTGCCGGCAACACAACCTGCTCGATTTCTCGCTCCAAATCGAAGTTTTCTACCGTCACCTATGGCAAGCGCCCGACAATCTGTGCCGTCAGCACTTGCAGCACACCTACCGCCACCTGATTGCCGACAACCTGGAAGAAAATCCACCCATCGTGGCCGATATCCTGCGAGACTGGCTGCCCGAATTTGATTCCGCCCTTCTGATTTTCGACGAAGAAGCCGGATACCGCCGTTTTTTGGGTGCCGCACCGCAAGAGATGGCTACGCTTCAGGAATTGTGCGCAGACCGCCAACGCTTTGAGGTTTCCCTGGTCACCCCCCAGGATTTACTCGACCTGGGAACCCACCTGACCCACAGGTTGCGCGCGCACCCTGGAGATACCTCCCTCCCCGAAGAAGCCCCGCTTCCTCCTCCACTCACCCGAGAAACCATCTCGCGCCGCATTCACTACCCCGTAGACGCTTACTTCTACCCCAAAATGCTGGATTGGGTGAGCGAACAAATCAGTGCGCTGTTGGCAGAGGGCGTTCCTGCGGGGGAAATCGTGGTGCTGGCCCCTTTTTTGAGCGACGCGTTGCACTTTGCGCTTTCCAACCGTCTGGAACAAGCCGGCATTCCCACACGCTCGCACCGTCCTTCCCGCGCCCTGCGCGATGAACCGGCTACGCTGGCACTGCTCACCCTGGCTGAACTGGCACACCCGCAGTGGGGCATTCAACCATCGCCCTTCGATTTCACCCTCGCCCTGATGCAGTCCATCGCCGACGTTGACCTGGTGCGCGCCCATCTGCTGACGAAAATCGTCTACCGCACAAGCGGCGGACAAATCACGCTGACGCCCTTCGAAGGCCTGGATGAAGACGCCCGGCAACGCGTCACTTATCGCCTGGGCACGGCCTATGACCGGCTGCGGCAGTGGCTGGATGGTTACCAGTTGCAACCGCCGCAACCCCTGGATTATTTTTTCAGCCGCCTGTTTGGCGAAGTGCTCTCCCAACCGGGATTTGGCTTCCACAGCCGATACGATGCCGCCCAGGCTGCGGCCAGACTGATTGAGTCGGTGCAAAAATTCCGCCAGGCAACCGGCGAGGTGCTCGCCGAAGAGGGCATTTCTCCCGGCCAGGAGTACCTGCACATGGTGCGTGATGGCGTGATTGCGGCGCAATATCTGGGCAGTTGGCAATCCCCCACCTCGGATGCGGTTTACCTGGCACCCGCCTACACCTTCCTAATGCAAAATCGTCCGGTAGATTACCAGTTTTGGCTGGATGTGGGGAATCAAAACTGGTTTGTGCGCATTGCTCAACCCCTCACCCACCCCTACATTTTGAGCCGCAACTGGGAAATCGGCCGCCCGTGGACAGACTTTGACGAAGTAGCCATCAACAGCGAAAACCTGCGCCGTTTGGCGCTCGGTTTGATCCGCCGCTGCCGGAAAGGCATCTTCCTGGGCATCAGCACACTCAACGAACAGGGATACGAACAGCGCGGCCCACTGTATCGTGCCCTGGCACACACCCTGATGACATGAACCCCATTCGCATTGCCGTAATTATCCAGCGTTATCTGCCGCTCATCGGCGGCATGGAAAGCCAAACACACGCACAAATTTGTCGGCTGCCCCAAGAAGCCTTTGAAATGCACGTCATCACTCGCCGACACGCCAACCTGCCGGCCTACGAAGTCATGGACGGCATACACGTCCATCGCGTGCCCATTTTTGGCCCTAAAATCACTACTTCGCTCAGTTACACCCTGGGGGCGTTGGCGCTGCTGCGCCGCCTGCATCCCGACATTCTCCACGCCCATGAACTGCTCTCGGCTTCCCTGATTGGGGCGCTGGCAAAACGCTTCTGGGGCTGGCCGTTGTTGATTACCCCGCACCGCGGCGGCCCTATCGGCGATGTGCAACGCCTACACCAAAAACTGTTCGGCGCGCAACGTATGGCAGCGTTTGCCACCCTTGCCGACCGCTTTATCGCTATCAGCGAGGAAATCGGTGACGAGTTAATCGGTGCGGGCGCGCCGCCAGAGCGTCTGACGCACATTCCCAACGGCGTGAACATCCGCCACTTCCAACCGCCCGATGAAACCCGCCGAGCGGCCCTGCGGGAACGCCTGAAACTGCCTCTCGACAGTCTGGTCGTCGTTTTCAGCGGACGGTTAGCCCCCGAAAAGCGGGTCAACTTTCTGGTGCAGGCCTGGCCGACGGTACGGGCAACCTTCCCGCAGGCCAGGCTACTCATCCTGGGAGAAGGGTCAGAGCGACCGTCCCTGGAGGCTGCCGCCGGAGAAGGCATTCGTTTTGTCGGTTACGTGGACAATGTGGCCGATTACCTGGCGGCCAGCGACCTTTTTGTACTCCCTTCGATTGCCGAAGGCATCTCCGGCGCCATGCTAGAAGCGATGAGCAGCGGCCTGCCAGTGCTGGTGACAAGTGTCGGCGCGGCCCCACAAGTCATCACCCACGGAGAAAACGGCTGGCTCATTCCGCCAGATGAACCCCAGGCCGTGCAGCAAGCGCTTTTGCACCTGCTGAGCGATGTCGCCTTGCGGCAAAAAATGGGACGTGCAGCCCGCCGCCACATCGAAGAACATTATGCGCTGGACAAGATCGCAATGCGCCTGGAACAGGTGTACCGGCAGGTTTTTACCCTCACGCCCAGGACGCATGGAGAAAAGGCATGAACACACAAAAGCGATTCAGCAACCTGGGAGGCGCACTTTTTTGGCTGGGTACCGGGTTGACCGCCTATGCTTACGCCGGGTACCCGCTGCTGGTCACCCTGCTTGCCCGCTTACGCCCGCCGGTGCGCTTTCCGCATCCGAATAAGTGGCCGCCGGTCACCCTCCTGATTGCGGCCTATAACGAAGAAAAATATATTGCCCGCAAAATCGAAAACGCCCTGGCGCTGGACTACCCCACCGAAGCGCTGCAAATTTTGGTGGTCACCGATGGCTCCGATGACGAGACCCCTCAAATCGCCCGCCGCTACGCGCATCGCGGGGTTGAAGTGATGCACCATCCCGAACGGCGCGGCAAAATGGCAGCTATTAACCGCGCCATCCAGGCCGCGCGCGGTCAGATTGTAGTTTTCTCGGACGCTAACAACCTGTACGAACCGGACACCCTGCGGTACCTGGTTGCCCCCTTCGGGCAAGCGGAGGTCGGGGCCGTCAGTGGGGCCAAGGTCATTCTGGATGAGGGCGACACCCTGGGGGCTTCCGAAGGGCTGTACTGGAAATACGAGTCTTTCATCAAGCAACAGGAAACCCGTTTAGGGTCGTGCACCGGCGTCGCGGGGGAAATTTTCGCCATCCGAAGGGAATTGTTTGTTCCTGCCCCAGCGGGTGTAATCAACGACGATTTTTATCTGATGCTGCAAATCTTCCGGCAGGGCTATCGCGTGGTGTACGAACCGCGGGCGCGCTCCACCGAACGCGTTTCCGCCTCTGCTCAAGATGAAATCGAGCGTCGCAGCCGCATCGTCGCCGGGCGATATCAGGCGCTGGCACGCGCCCCCCGCTGGCTACCCTGGCAGCGCCCACTGGTGGTATGGCAGGTTGTTTCCCACAAATTCACGCGCCCGCTGGTACCCTTTGGGATGGCAGCAGCCCTGATAGGCAACCTGTTAGCGGTAAAATCCCCACCCCAAAAGCGCCGTCTGTCACTGTGGCATCTCTCACCGCCCTTCAACCGGCTGGCATTGTGGGCACAGGCAGCCTTCTACCTCGCAGCATTGTCAGGTCGTTTGCTACCTTTTTCTGGGAAAATAGCAAAGGTATTCTATTTGCCGCGTTTTTTGCTGGATAGCAACCTGGCCGCCCTGCAGGGTTTGTGGCGTTTCGCTCGTGGACGTCAAACCGCTGCCTGGCAACGGGTACGCCGCCGTGAATGAACTTTCATGTGCCATGATTGGCGTTCCCGGTTTCCTATAAATTCAAAGTTGGAAGGATTTATGCGTCGATTTTCGATTTTTCACTTGATTTTTCTTTTTATTTTCACCTTAGCATTCCCTGCCGTTTCTCCTGTGCAGGCGCAAACAGCCCTGCCACCAACCGAAACCGTCACCCCAACTCCAACGCCTGCACCGATAACAGAAACCCCCATGCCCATACTGATTTCGGCAGAGGATTTGGTGCCATTGGCGGAGATTGGATTACCTCAAAACGAAGTGCTCCATGGGCCTTACGACTCTAAACGCCTACGCTTTGGGTTACCTCCCGCCTGGGAGTTACAACCCGGTGCGGAGTTATCCCTCAACCTGAGCGCTTTCTACACCAACAACACCGGGGACACCTTTATCGGCGCCAACGGCGGCACGTTAGAGGTGACTTTCAACAACATACTACTCACCACGCTGGTGCTGGATTGGGTCGGCGAACGCTCGGTGCGCATTCCCATCCCGGCCGAAGCGTTGGTACCCAGCCGCAGCGATGGCCGTCACGAATTGTATTTGTTTCTCAACTCGGCCATTGACTGCAATTACGATAACCAGACTTCGATAACCATTTTCGCCGATTCACAGTTCTACTTTCCTCATGATATTCGCCCGCCCATGCTAGACCTGGGGTTGTTACCGTTGCCCATTTTCCAATTGGACACTTTCCAGCCATCCCAGGCGGCAGTAATTGTGCCAGATGCTCCCGATGCCGCAGAATTGGAGGCGGCTTACACTGTGATTGGGGGCCTGGGAGGGATGACACGCAACACCATTGAGCCACCACTGCTCTTTGCCAGTGAAGTCACCTCACGCACGTTACAAGAAAATCATCTTCTCTTGGTAGGGTACCCAGACGAATTTGCTGCCTTTGCCAACGCTGACTGGCCGGTTAAGCTAACCAACGGAGGGCTGCAACATCCCGACATGCAGGCCGATGATGGCCTGATACAAATCGCCCCCGCACCGGATGATGCCACGCTCTCCTGGCTGATGATTTCGGCAAACAATGCCACCGGCCTGCGTAAGGCTGCACAGGCCTTCAGTTCGGGCGCGCTGCGCACCAGTGGACGCCCTGACCTGGCACTGATTGCCGATGTCGAACATAGCGTTTTAGTGCAACAGACGGCGGAAGACCGCACCCTGGGCGACCTGGGTTACGATGTACAAAACGCCAGCGGTTTCGGCGTGCATTATTTCGAGTTTGAATTCTACATGCCCCCCGGTATGATTGCCACCGACGACGCCCACGTCACTTTAAATTTCAATCATTCGGCGATGATTGACCTGGCCCGCTCCGGGATGCTGGTGTATCTCAATCAACGCATTATCGGCAGCGCCCGCTTTACCGAACAAACGGCCAAACAAGGGCAGGAAGATTTCCAATTACCACGTTACGCCCTCTTGCCAGGCATCAACCGCCTGCTGGTAGCCGCCGACTTAATCCCCTCTGATTTTTGCTCAAATCTGATTCTTTCCAATTTATGGATCACCATCACGCCGGACTCCAATCTGCACATTCCTTTACAGCCGGTACAATTTGCGCTCATAGATTTCCGTGATCTCAGTCAATATCCCTATCCCTTCGTTTCCAGCCCCACACTCTCAACGTTGGGGTTGGTACTCCCCTCAGATGACCCGACCACCTGGAAACTAGGCGCCGACCTGATGGCGAATCTCTCCCGCTGGCGTGCGGGAGCCATCCTGGAGTTTGGAGTGGCTTTTGATGGCAATATACCTTCAGATTTTCAGCAACGCGACTTAATTCTTCTCGGACGCCCCAGTCAATTGCAAACCTTAAACACGCTGGCGGATCATCTGCCGGTGCCGTTCCCTGAGGGGCGCGATATAGCCAGCGAACAGGGAATGCAGGTTACCTACCGTATTCCAGAAGGTACTTCTCTGGGCTATTTGGAATTATTTGCTTCCCCTTGGAATGAGCGGCGCACGATATTAGGCGTCTTGGGGAGCACCGAAGAAGGGCTACATTGGGCAGTGAACGCATTGTTAGAACCTTCGCTACGGGGGAAGTTAAACGGAAATTTTGCCGTCCTGCGCAGTGAGCAACTATTCACTGCCGATACCCGCCTGGGACTTGGTTCCGGCAACCTGGCTGCAACCGCCCTCCCAGAAGTATCCATGACGCCATTGGTCTCCCTCACGCCGCAAGCACCAGCATCTACAAACGCCAAACCAGGCTGGATTGTCCCCTTCATCGTTGGTTCGACACTGTTTGCTGCAGCGTTAATTATTGTGCTCATCATAAGTGCTATCCGCAAAGATAGTAAGTAGGCGCCATGGCTACAAAAACACGCTTGAAACATGGTTTGCTTGGGCTGGCCCAACATTTGAATATTTTCCCATTACTCCAGCGTCGGCATGAGATACCTGGGCAAGCGGTTTATGTCCTGACATATCACCGCGTGGATGTACCGGATGCCAAGCCCTGGCTTGATCCCGCACATATCAGCGCTTCACCAGAAATGTTTGAGGCGCACATGCGCCTGATCAGTAACAAGTATCACCCCGTTACAATGGAAGAGGTGCTCACGGCGGCACAAAATGGAAGTCCGCTGCCAGACAATGCTGTACTGGTTACCGTAGACGATGCCTATCTGGATTTTAAAGAAATTATTTACCCCATCGCTCGACAATACGGCGTACAACTTACATTATTCATCCCAACGGCTTATGTTGGCAAGGCGTGCTTTTTCTGGTGGGACAAGTTGTACCAGGCCGTGTTTTATGCGCGAGAATCACCCCTGAAAACACCCATCGGTTTGTTGATGGTTGAAACCCCTGAAGAAAAGCGCATGGCCGTATCCAAGTTGGCGCGTTACGTCAAATCACAACCTGCCGGAATTGCACGGGAACTGGTGGAAACACTCTATGCACACAGCCAACCACCTTTTACCCCGCGCGTATGTACACTTTCCTGGGAAACACTGCGTAGTCTTTCACAATCCGGCGTTACGATTGCCGCACATACCCATACCCATCCGGTGTTAACGCGCGTAAACGCAGCGCAAGCCTGCAAAGAAATTCGCATCTCACAAAAAATGATTGCTCGTCACATCGGGCATACGTTACCGGTATTTGCTTATCCCGACGGGAAACAAGATGCGTTCAATACGGCAGTGCAAGATGCCTTGCGCATGGAAGGCTTTCAACTGGCCTTCACCATGATGGATGGAGGGGCCGATTTTACACGGCACAACCCCTTATTGTTGCCCCGCATTGGCATTTGGTCACGAATGACCCTGGCACAATTACACTGGCGGCTGACGCGCTATTGATACAGCACCCAACCCCTCTGTAAAACCTGACGGGTAAGCGAGAGCGTTGCTTTTGCTTACCCGTGTACATTAATTGGCGTCTGTCGAAAATTAGAAAATACCCAACCCACACCATTCTCCTGCGAAAATTAAGCGCCAGAATCCAGCACACTGATGTTATACTTGAGTGCCAAAATGCTATGATTCGATTACTTTTAGTGGACGATCAACGCCTGATGCGTGACGGCCTGCGAACCCTGCTGGAACTGGAAGCGGATTTGCAGGTGGTTGCCGAAGCAGAGAATGGGCAGCAGGCCCTGGAGGCTTTCACACGCCACAAACCGGATGTGATTTTGATGGATATCCGTATGCCGGTCATGGATGGCGTGGAGGCCACCCGGCGCATCTTGCAAGCCGATTCTCAAGCGCGCATCATCATCCTGACCACCTTCGATGACGATGAATATGTCTTCGATGCCTTACGCGTGGGTGCTTTGGGGTATCTGCTTAAGGATGTTTCCAGTGCGGAATTAATTGAGGCCGTTCGTACCGTCCACGCTGGCGGAGCGCTAATCGAGCCATCTGTGGCGCGCAAGGTGCTGGCCGAGTTTTCTCGTCTACCAGCCACACATCATCGACCCATCGATGTGCCATTAACCGAACGTGAGCAACAAATTTTATCCCTGCTGGCGGAGGGATTGAGCAATAAACAAATTTCCGAACGTCTGTACCTGGCAGAGGGAACGGTCAAAAATTATGTTAGCAGTATCCTCGACAAATTAGGCGTGGATGACCGTACCCAGGCTGCCTTGTGGGCACAGAAACATCATTTAGTTTGACGCTATCTTCCGGGAAAGTCCTCACGCAAACATCTTCTTTTCAGCAAAAATATGGTCCCTGGGCGCTCGTCACAGGGGCCGCCCGCGGCCTGGGGATGGCTTTCGCTACCCAATTAGCCGCCCGCGGCCTGAATCTGGTGCTGATAGACCTGTTATCTGAAGCGTTGTCCTCTCTGGCCGATAGATTGAGCGCCCAGTGTCAAGTGCGCACACTGGCGTTAGACCTGACCGCACCAGATGCTTTTGAAAAAATCCAGGCAGCGACCAGGGAATTAGAAATCGGGCTGTTAGTCAACAATGCAGGACAATCGGCCATTGGGCACTTCTTGGATGTCCCCATAGAAAAGCACCTGCACATTCTGGCATTGAACAATCAGGTTCCTTTGTTGCTGGCACATCACTTCGGAAAGCAGATGCGTGAGCGAGGACGTGGCGGTATCATTTTCGTCTCGTCCGGCTCTGCGGTAGTCGGCACGGCCTGGGTGAGCAGTTACTCGGCCAGTAAGGCCTTTTTACGCAATCTGGGCGAGGCGCTATGGGCCGAACTGCACCCTTACGGCGTCGATGTGCTCGCCACCATCGTAGGCGCTACCGATACCCCCGGCTGGCGAACATCCACCCCAAACCCCGAAGCCCCTGTCTGGCCGCCAGTCATGCAGGCGGAAGACACCGTCCGCGAAACATTGGATGCGCTGGGGCAACGCGGCCCATCATTCTTCCCCGGCGCAAAAAACCGCCTGGCCTTCTTTATCACAACCCGGTTACTCTCGCGTCGAGCGGCCGTCAAACAACTGTATAACGAAATGCGCAAACGGTACGAGTCGCATTGACTACCACACCACGACAACGCCCAACATGCGGGAGAAGCAGCAGACGATAGGCTGTAAACGGTAGAAAATACCGATAACCCAACTTCCCTCAATGGTATAATTTTTTCGTTTGGAAAATCACTCGCTTGCTTTCACTGTTCGACGAAAGGTTTGATATTAATGGTGAACAAAGTACTTTCATCACCCCGCACATCTAACGCTCCTGAAATTGATGAAGGTTGGTGGCGCTCGCTTTTATTAGAAGAACAACGTTGGGCACAAGAAGCCCCCCCCCCAGAAGAACCTCACACGACTTCTCCGGTACAAGAAAAAAAGCAGGTCAATTGGGCTGTCGTCACGCAGGTTTACGAATCAGACGACATTATTGAAGCCCGCGTTTACGGTTACAACCAGGGTGGATTATTGCTGGAAAATGACTTCCTCCAGGGATTTGTCCCCATTTCTCACCTCATTGCTACGACCACCGCCCTGGCTGAAGGGCGATTATCCCCAGATTGGGAAAACGATCTGGAGTCTCCGGTATTGCAATCCATCCTGGAGGCCTACGTCGGCCGCACCTTATCTCTAAAAATCATCGAATGCGATCCGGAACGCGGGCGCATCGTGCTCTCTGAACGCGCCGCTCAGAGTGAACCCGGCAAACGAGCCTTGTTGCTCGAAAACATAAAACCCGGACAACGATTGAAAGGGTCGGTAACAAATATCACTCGTTTCGGCGTCTTTGTAGACCTGGGCGGCCTGGAAGGGTTGATTCACATATCAGAACTTTCGTGGGGACGTGTGCAATATCCCGGCGATGTGGTGCAGGTTGGGCAAGAAATCGAAGTGTGCGTTTTGCGAGTAGACCACACCAAAAACCACATTGCGCTCAGCCTGAAGCGCCTGAAACCCAACCCTTGGGAAAAGGTGGAGCAGCGTTATCAGGTTGGGCAACACGTCAACGTGCAAATCACTACCGTCGTCCCCTTTGGGGCCTTTGCACGCCTGGAAGAAGGTCTGGATGGCCTGATTCACATATCTCAGATGCCCCCTAAGGGAGAAAAAGCCAACCCTCACCAAATAGTGCAAAAGGGCGATACCATTACCGCTCAAATCATCCACATTGATCCCGCCAATCAACGACTAGGGTTAAGTTTGCTAATGGAATGAAACCATGAAGCACATCTGGGGAAGCCTGCTAGGTGTTTTGCTGGGGTTTGCCCTTGCGGGGATAATGGTCAATATCACCCGCCCACCGCAAGGTGTTCCCATCACGCTAGTTCCCCCGCCTACCCCGGCGCCCATTCTGGTAGACGTCGGCGGGGCGGTTGCTTCCCCGGGGGTATATGCGCTGCCCCCCGATAGTCGGGTGCAGGATGCCCTGGAAGCCGCCGGTGGCCTGCACCCTGAGGCGGACACCCAAAATCTGAATTTGGCAGCCCCCCTGGAAGACGGACAACGCCTTTGGGTGGCCTCCCACCCTCAGGGTACGGCACCCCCAAAAAGTCCGCCCGTTTCCCCTTCTTCCGGGGCAGAGATTACCGTCTCGCCAGAGGGCAGCCTCATCAACATCAATACAGCCTCCCAGGAAGCGCTAGAGACCCTACCGGGTATCGGCTCCTCCTTAGCAGCCAGCATTATCGCTTATCGCCAGGAACACGGCTCTTTTGCCAGCATCGAAGAAATTCAGAATGTCTCCGGCATTGGACCGGCTAAATTTGAGAAAATCAAGGTCCTCATCACGGTTGCCCCCTAATGGATAAAATTTACCACGAAAAAATACTGACGCACACGCTGCAAGCGCGCTTTTCACCCCGCGCGTTGAAAGTCATCATCGCCGCAAACCTGAAACAAGATTCCCTGAGCGGACTGATTGGACATGCTGAATACCACTTTGACAATAGTGCCTTTGCTGAGGGCCAGGCCTACATTGAGAAACAACGCAACATCATTTTCGATTGCTTACACACCGGAAAGCCGGTAGAAGAAGCCTGGCGCGCCCTGGGGCGACTTACCCATGCCGCGCAGGATTTTTATGCCCACAGCAACTACGTGCAATTGTGGGCTGCTGCCCTCCAACCAGATGATGGGCGCGTAACAATGAGCGACATCACCCCGCTGGAGGAAGACATTCTCAACGATGAGCGTTTGCGCTCCGGCAAAGTGTATTGGCTGGAGGTTATTTCCTTTATTCCCGCGCTGCGCCCGCTCGCCCGCCGTTGGCTGCCTAAAGATTCACACGCCGCCATGAACCTGGATACCCCGCTTAGCGGGCCGCTTTTCCCGGCGGCAATGGCCGCCGCCCGCAAACGCACCTTACACGAAGTGGACATTATTCTATCCAAAATGACCGAAGAAGAAAAAGTCCGCTTTCTGGACGCGACACCCTCCCCAAACACGGAGTTACCCTAATGAACGCCAACTTGCCACAGCCATCAGCACCTTATCGCGGCGTCTTGCATCGCTACGGCCACCTGCTCAACCTGCCCGAGCATACCCATCCCATCACCCTGCTGGAGGGCGATACCCGCCTTATCCCGGTACCGCGTCTGGCAGAGACGCTAGGCGGCGGCTTTGAGTTGTTCGTCAAATTCGAGGGACTAAACCCAACCGGATCCTTCAAAGACCGCGGGATGACCGCCGCCATCAGTGAAGCGGTGGGGCGCGGTGCAAAGGCCGCAATCTGCGCTTCTACCGGCAACACTGCTGCCTCTGCCGCGGCTTATGCGGCCCGTGCCGGGTTGAAAGCCATCGTACTCATTCCCCAGGGCAAGGTAGCCGCCGGAAAGTTGGCCGGTGCAGTGGCCTACGGCGCCCAGGTGATACAAATTGATGGCTCCTTCGACGATGCCCTGGCGCTGGTGGTGGAGATTTCCAACCGGCATCCGATTGCGTTGGTCAATTCCATCAACCCCTATCGCATTGAGGGCCAAAAAACGGCTGCTTTTGAAATCTGCGACACCTTAGGCAGCGCCCCCGATTGGTTGTGTTTACCGGTAGGCAATGCCGGCAACATCACCGCCTACTGGGCTGGCTTTCGGCAATATGAGGCGCTGCGTGGCAGCGGGTTGCCGCATATCCTGGGCGTGCAAGCCGAGGGCTCCGCTCCATTGGTGCTGGGACACCCTGTAAAGCACCCGGAAACGATCGCCACGGCCATCCGCATTGGTAAACCGGCCCGCGGCGAACAGGCATTGCAAGCCGCCGAAGAATCTCAGGGGCGCATCATTGCGGTCAGCGACGACGAAATCCTGGCAATGCAAAAACGCCTGGCCGGGGAAGGCATCTGGGTCGAACCGGCCTCGGCGGCCGGATTAGCCGGGTTAGCGCATGAGATAGCCACCGGGCGCTTCCATCCACAAGGCAAACGCATCGTAGCCGTTTGTACCGGTCACGGGTTGAAAGACCCCGACATCGTCACCAAACACATGTCGGCACCACAGATTTTTCCTCCTCGTCTGGACGT
>DAOTZN010000107.1:0-3014 GCA_034434095.1 Anaerolineales bacterium | reverse complement strand
CGTCTGGGGTGGGCGTAAATTGTGGAGCGTTGGGGTCACGCGTGGGTGGGCTGAGTGGGTTGGGCGTGGCACTGACAACGGCCGCGGTCATGGGAATGGCCAGATTGGGGTTTAGATGACTTCCCGAATCGATGCTGCGGGTACAGGCTGTCAAGAGCAACGCAACCAGGAGCAGGAGGCATTTCTTCATGGGTTCGATTTTATCACTTTAACGTGTGAGGTGCACGGCTATGAAATGCGGAACGCAGAATGCTGACAGGCGACAGGCGTCAGGTTACAGTGACCCGTCCACCGTCCACGGTCTACGGTCTACGGTCTACCTGTCCGCTGATTGCTGATTGCTGTCCACCCGACACCCCGACTATTCGACTATCCGACTACCTGACTACCCGACTACCTCTGGTACAATTCCGCCATGTTTTTCACCGACCTGCTCCTATCGGCATTGGAAAAGCGGCAAACATGGCTGACACCGCCGTACGAACGCGCCTTTCGCCTGTTCAATGGCTACACCGAAGGGTTGCCCGGCCTGCGCATTGAAATCTTTGCCCGTACGGCCGTTATCTTCAACCTTGCCCGGCCGCCGGAGCGCCTGTCCGAACCCATCCGTCAGGCGGTAGATGCCCTACCGCGGTACATTCCCTGGCTGGAGAGCATCCTACTCAAGACTCGTCATGCCGCCGATGAAGAGGCGCGCCGTGGAGAACGGGTCTGGGGTACGCATCTTGCCACCCGCATACGCGAGAACGACGTGCGCTACGCCCTCGACCTGCGCCTCAACCAGGATGCCAGTTTCTACCTGGATACCCGCCTCTTGCGTACCTGGCTCAAAGCCAACGCGGCCGGTCGCAGCATACTCAACACCTTTGCCTACACCGGCTCGTTGGGCGTGGTTGCACTGGCCGGCGGAGCGTCACGCGTGCTGCAAAGCGACCTCAACCGGCGCTTTCTCAACCTGGCGAAACAATCCTGCACCCTGAACGGCCTGCCGGTACACAAGCCCGACTACCTCGCCGGCGATTTCTTTGCCGTCACCGCCCGCTTAAGGCGCACCAAAGCGCGCTTCGATGTCGTGATCCTTGACCCGCCCTTCTTTTCGCACACCCATCACGGCCGCGTAGACCTGCAAAAAAACGCTCGTGCCTTGCTCAACAAAGTGCGTCCGCTGGTTGCGCCTGGCGGTTGGCTGGTGGCCGTCAACAATGCTTTATACCTGAGTGGGGCCTCTTTTATGGAAATCCTGGAGGACATCTGTGCCCAAGGGATACTGCGTCTGGATAGGATTATCCCCATCCCCGAGGATTGTACCGGGGAACCCTACGCCCCCGCGGGTGGCGCGTCGTACCCGGAAGACCCCTCCCCCTTTAACCATCCCACAAAAATCGCGCTACTGAAAATGACCTCGAACGAGTGAACTGCCTAAGGGGAAAAAATTCGTCCCCACTGCTGAACCGATTAACCAAATGCCCAAAACCATCCTTGTTGCTTCCCAAAACCCTGTCAAAATAGCGGCTGTGCTAGAAGGCTTTCGGCGCATGTACCCGCAAGAAACCTTCAACGTGCAAGGCGTTGACGTCCCCTCCGGGGTGAGCGCCCAGCCGATGAGTGATGACGAAACCCGCCAGGGGGCGCGTCATCGCGTCACGCGGGCGGTCGAAATGTATCCCCAGGCCGATTACTGGGTCGGCATTGAAGGCGGCCTGCACCCGGATGGCGAAACCTTTCTGGCATTGGCCTGGGTACACGTGCGTACCGCCGATGGACGGCACGGCGAAGCCCGTAGCGGCGCCTTCCATATCCCCCCACCGGTTGCCGCCCTGGTGCGCCAGGGCATGGAGATGGGCGATGCCGACGATATCGTCTTCGGTCAGAGCAATTCCAAACAAAAAAACGGGGCGGTTGGCTTGCTCACCGAGAATGCCGTGGACCGCACCCGTTTTTACGAACAGGCAGTTATTTTGGCGCTTATTCCCTGTAAAAACGCTGCTCTGTGGGAACGAGATGCGTAGCGGGTTCAGAATCTACCCCTACATCGCCCTCACGGGCGCATTAGAAAGGGCAAATATACTCTGGGGATAACTTCCGGCGGAATGTAAACCGGACAAATCGAAGCCCCTAGCGCCAGCCCATTGACATCGCCGTTGCGCAGATTATTTTGACGACTGGTAGGCCAGGGCATGCGATTGGGGTAATAGGGTGTCGGCAAATCCCAAACATACAGGCTGCTCCCCATGGTGGCGGCTGCAATTTCAAGGTCACAATCGCCGTCCAGGTCGGCCAGGGTGGGGGCGGCGCGTACCCCCCACTGTGGGCCGCGCTCTGCCTCCAGGGGCAGCGGGAAACCCGTCAGCGGGGTGCCGTAGGCGCTCAGGGCGTGTAGACCGACAAAGGCGTTGGCGCTGCCATCCGGGCTGTAAGTGCCAAAGACCAAATCAACGTGCCCATCGCCGTTCACATCTCCTACCGCCACTTCGCTGGCGTACAAGGTGTGCCCCTGAGCGTAATCGTACTGCCATAACAAACTGCCATCGGCGCGGTAAACGCGCAATACGCCATCGAAAAACGGCACGATGATTTCCAAATTGCCATCCCCGGTCATATCGGCCAGCGAGGGCGCCTGCGAGGGGTCATAATCACTGGTTAGCGGCGCACCGGCCAGTTTGGCCTGTTCCCAGCCCGACAGGCGTTTGCCGTCTGGTTCGAGCACCATTACCCCGGCCGCGGTGACTTGATGCCCGGCAGATGGGTCGCGCATGTGTCCGCTGGCAACGATTTCCGGTATCCCGTCATGATTCAGGTCACCCACTACAGGGGCAGCGCGGGTAAACTCCAGGTATGGATGTACGCCCCAGGTGGTGCGGTTGACATCCACGTAGGTACGCACCGGCCAACCGGAGAGTGGCTGACCCTGGTTATCGTAGGTGTGCAAATAAATCTGGTCACGCCCGGTCAGGGGGTTCGCCAGCCCGTCGCCGGTGATATCCACCGCTGCCACCTGCCCCCAGATACCGGCG
>DAOTZN010000106.1:0-28727 GCA_034434095.1 Anaerolineales bacterium | reverse complement strand
GTCAGGGAGTCCCTGGAAGTTGGAAAAAACCAGGTGTTGGAATGACCACCCGAGGGTCCGTTTGGCACGTTCAAAAAGGGCCAGGTAACTTTCGGGCAGCCGCGCTTCCCAGCGCAGCGCGAGCCTTTCGCTTATTTCCCGAATCATTTGCGGATTTTCCCCCTCCAATTCCACAAAGTGCCCGTAAGGCAGTTCGTCTACCGTGACCAGCACGCCTTGTAACTCGTACGTTGTGCGGTATTTCTCGTAGCGGGTGCTGACCTGGTACCCCAGGGCTTCGAGAAAGCGGCAGGCGGCCTGAAAATCGCTGACTTCAAATTCGATTTCCTCCCGTCGACGGACGCCTTGCCGGTCACTGGATGGTCCTTTGTAGGTTAGCCGGGCGATGCTATCCTGCCGCAGGCGCAGCACCTGAAAGGCGTTTTGCAAGGCGTGGTCGGGGGTATCGAAGCGCAGGTTTTGCTCAAAAGTGCGGGCGTGGATTTGCCTGGCGCCCAAGGCTTGCAGGCGGGCGGTCAGTTTTTCCGGTTGGCGGATGTAAAACTTGACTTCCAGTTCTTGATAATCGGACATGTTTTCGCTTTTTGAAGGTTATGCTTCCGGGGTGTGTACCGAGAGCATGACCTGGTTGCGCTCCACACTTTGGCCGGCCTGAACGCGCACGCGTTTCACGATGCCGTCTTGCGGCGATTTGAGTTCGTTTTGCATTTTCATGGATTCGAGAATGACCAGCACGTCGCCGCTTTTGACTTCCTGCCCCTCGCTGACGGGTACAGCCACGACCAGTCCGGGCATAGGGGCTTTGAGATGAAAATGGGCGTTTTGTGCCTTGCTGCCGCCGGCCGCAACGCGCAGCCGTTTCTCACGCTCATCTTCTACGGTGGCTTTGTACAGGTAGCCGCGCAGCAAGACCTCCCAGCCTTCTTCGGTGGCGTACACCATGCTCTCGTAAGAAGTCCCATTCACCAGCAGAGAGTAGAGCGGTTGCCCATTGATGGATTCAAAATCTACTCGGTAGGTCTTCCCGTTGACGGTAACCATGCCGTCATCCAGAATTTCTACTGTGTATTCCTGGTTGTCAATCGTAGTGATGTATTTCATGGCAATTCACCTGAGGTAGGGCCGCGCCTTGGGTTAGGCGTTAGCGGTGGACACGCTCCCAACGGGAAATCCACTTCCAGTTGCTGGTATCCCGTATGCCGCGGCGCACGATGTTGGAGGCTTGTAAGTTTTCGGCATGGGCGACCAGGGTAGCCAGAATGGCGGCAATTTCGCCTTCCGCGCGTTGATCGGCGGTGTATTGTGGCGAGAAGCGCTCCTCTACAAAGCGGGTATCGTATTGCCCGGCCATGAAGCGGTGCGAATCAATCAATTTTTGATGGAAGGGAATGTTGGTGCGCACGCCCATGATGCGGTATTCTTCCAGTGCCCGGCGCAGCCGCAGGATGGCCTCGGCGCGCGTTTCTCCCCACACAATGAGTTTGGCAATCAGTGAGTCGTAGTAGGGGGTGATTTCAAAGCCGGAAAATACGCCGGTATCCACGCGCACGCCCGGCCCGGAGGGCATCAAAATGTGATTGAGTTTGCCGGTGGATGGCATGAAGTTGTTGTAGGGGTCTTCGGCATTGACGCGTGCTTCAATCGCCCAGCCGCGCATTTGGATATCTTCCTGTTTCCAGCGCAATTGCCGCCCGCGGGCTATGCGGATTTGCTCGTGCACGATGTCCACGCCGGTGACCAGTTCGGTGATGGGGTGCTCCACTTGCAGGCGGGTGTTCATCTCCAGGAAGTAAAAATTCTTATTGGCATCTACCAAAAACTCAATTGTTCCGGCGTTGACGTATCCTACTGCTTCCGCTGCCCGCACGGCGACCTGACCCATTTTCTGGCGTAGGGCCTCATCTCCGGCGATAAAGGGGGAGGGGGATTCTTCCAGTAATTTTTGGTGCCGCCGTTGGATGGAGCATTCGCGTTCCCCCAGGTGGATGGTGTTCCCGAAGGAATCGGCCAAAATCTGGATTTCAATGTGGCGCGCGCCCTCGATGAGTTTCTCCAGGTAGACGTTTCCATCGCCAAAGGCGGCTTCGGCCTCGCGGCGGGCGGCGCGCAATAAGGCGGGCATCTCCTCCAATGAGCGTACCTCACGCATGCCCTTGCCGCCGCCGCCGGCAGTGGCCTTGATGAGCAAGGGGAAGCCGATTTGGGGGGCGATGGCCAGCAATTCATCGTCGTTCAGCCCGCCTTCGCCTTCGGTGCCGGGTACCACCGGCACCCCCGCCTTGCGGACGGTTTCGCGGGCCACGATTTTGTCGCCCATGGCGGCAATGGCCGAGGGCTTGGGGCCGATAAAGGCCAGGCCTTCATCCAAACAGGCCTGTGCGAAGTCGGCGCGCTCGGCCAAAAAGCCATAACCCGGGTGAATGGCTTGCGCGCCACTCTTGCGCGCTACCTCTAAAATTTTATCCATGCGCAAGTAGGAATCGCGCGAGGCGCCCGGTCCAATGCAATAGGCTTCGTCGGCATAGCGGACGTGTAGCGCCTGCCGGTCGGGTTCGGAGTAGACGGCCACGGTTTGCAGGCCGAGTTCTCGACAGGCGCGTAAAATGCGGACGGCGATTTCGCCGCGGTTGGCGATTAGAACTTTCGTGAACATAAAGTGTACTCCGGCTTACAGGGGAATGTTCCCGTGTTTTTTGGGCGGGTTGCTGTCGCGCTTGTTGGCGAGCATTTCCAGGGCGTTGATGAGACGAGAACGCGTTTCGCGCGGCCGGATGACATCATCCAGGTAGCCGCGGCTGGCGGCAACGTATGGGTTGGCGAATTTTTCGCGGTACTCGGCCACCAGTTCTGCCTTGCGCTTGACCGGGTCTTCGGCCTCGGCCAATTCCTTACGGAAGATGATGTTCACCGCCCCGTCCGGCCCCATGACGGCAATTTCGGCGCTCGGCCAGGCGACGTTGAAGTCACCGCGGATGTGCTTGCTGCTCATCACGTCATACGCGCCGCCGTAGGCCTTGCGGGTGATGACCGTCAATTTGGGGACGGTGGCTTCGCAGTAGGCGTATAGCAACTTGGCGCCGGAACGGATGATGCCGCCGTGTTCCTGGTGCGTGCCGGGGAGGAAGCCGGGTACGTCCTCGAAGGTCACAATGGGGATGTTGAAGGCGTCACAGAAACGCACAAAACGTCCCGCCTTTTCGGAGGCTGCGATATCCAATACCCCGGCCAGTACGGCGGGTTGATTGGCGACGATGCCCACGCTGTGCCCGCCCAAACGCGCAAAGCCGACCACGATGTTGGGGGCGTAGGCCTCGTGGATTTCAAAGAATTGCCCGTCATCCACGATGTGCCGGATGACTTCCTTTATGTCGTAGGGTTTGCTGGGGTCATCAGGGATGATTTCGTCCAGGATATCATCGGCGCGCAGCGGGTCGTCGGTGGGCGGTGTGAAGGGTGGGTCTTCCAGGTTGTTTTGTGGCAGGTAGGAGAGCAGTTTGCGCACCAGGTAAAGCGTATCGGCTTCGCTATCGGCGGCCACGTGGCAGACGCCGGATGTTTCTGAGTGCACGCTGGCGCCGCCCAGGTCTTCAAAGGTGACGTCTTCATGGGTCACCGTTTTGACCACTTCCGGCCCGGTTACAAACATGTACGAAGAATTGCGCACCATGAAGATGAAGTCGGTCAGGGCGGGAGAATACACCGCACCGCCCGCGCATGGTCCCATGATGACGCTGATTTGCGGAATCACCCCCGATGCCAGAGTGTTCTGCAAGAAGATCTCGGCATAGCCCCCCAGGGATGCCACGCCTTCCTGGATGCGCGCCCCTCCGGAATCGTTTAGCCCGATGACCGGTGCGCCGTTCTTGAGCGCCATCTCCATAATTTTGACGATTTTGCGCGCGTGGGCTTCACCTAAACTGCCGCCCATCACCGTGAAATCTTGTGAAAAGACGTATACCAGACGCCCATCGATGGTGCCCCAGCCGGTTACAACGCCATCCCCCAGATATTTTTTGTTTTCCATGCCGAAATTTGTGCTGGTGTGGGTTATAAAGGCATCTATTTCTCTGAACGAGCCTCGGTCTAAGAGCAGGGCAAGCCGTTCGCGAGCCGTCAGGCGGCCGCGCTTGTGTTGGGCCTCGATACGTGCCGGGCCGCCTCCCAGGGCGGCTTGTTCTCGTAATTTTTTGAGATGTTGGATGGATGGGTTTTCACTCATGAAGTACTCCAAAGAATGCCTTGATAGGGGGACGGCTACGCCACCAGAGCAGCCAGCCCCAAAAGAGCAAGGTGATGCCCAGCCAGAAAGGGTGATTGTAGGCTGGGGCGCTTTTCCAGTGTAAATACAGGCGTTCGGTCCACATCCACAGGGTGTACGCGGCGCTCAGCGGTACCAGCCAACGGTAAGCGGTCGGTATGCCGCGCCATAGCCCGATAACCCAGGAGAACAGCAACGCACTCCACAGCAGGCCGCTCCCTAGCAGGTACCAGCCTGTGCCGGGTAAAGCGTACTCCTGTAGGAAGACCCATTCCCGCAGGGTTACGAAAATGCGGGTGAGATACAACGCCGCAAGGATTAACACGCCCCAGGTGAAGAGAGTTACGCTGAGCGGACGCTGATGCGCATTTGTGTTGGGGATAGACATTGCTTTCTTGTGCCTGGAGGTCCGCGGCGGCAGGGGCGAGTTCTGCCGCCCCTGCCGTTTATGTGCAAGCCAGGGTAATTTTACCCATTTGTTGCCCGCTTTGCAGGCGTTCCTGGGCGGCACGGGCTTCTACCAGGGGGAAGGTTTTGTCTAGCGGTACGCGCAGGTGACCGGCAAACACCAGGGACATGACGGTGCGGAAGTCGGTTAGTGTGCCCATGGTGGAGCCGATGACGCTCAAATGTTTGCCGAAAATAAAGCGGTTGTCGATTTCAAATTTGGGTCCGGCGGTGTTCCCCACGGTCAAGATACGTCCCCCCTTACGGGCAGCGCGGAAACTCAAGGGGAAGGTGCTCCCCACGTTGTCCACGACCACATCCACCCCGCGGCGGTTGGTCATCTTGTAGATGCTTTTGGCCCAATTCTCTTCTTTGGAGCGATTGATTAAGTAGTGGGCGCCCAACGATTCGGCCATGGCCAGTTTTTCGTCATTTGAGCCGACCACGTACACGGTTGCTCCGGCGTAACGCGCAATTTGAATGCTGGCGGTGTTCACGCCGCCGGATGCGCCCACGATGAGTACGCTTTCGCCCGGGCGCAGGTTGCCGCGCGTAATCAGCGAGTGCCAGGCGGTGTGATATACCAGCGCCGCGGCGGCCGCAGCATGGTAATCGAAGCCCTCCGGTAGTGGCAACACTTGCCGGGCCGGTACGGCGATGTATTCGGCGTAGGTGCCGCGGCGCGTCTCTCCCAGCAAGTGCCAGCGTTCACAACGATTGTCCAACCCAGCCTGACAGGCCTCGCACGTGCCGCAGCCGATATTGCTGTTGATGACGACCGGTGTGCCAACGTTCAATCCACTGACGCCTTCACCCAGGGCGGCAATATCTCCTGCGCCGTCTGCGCCGGGGATATGCGGGTAATTCAGCCGGATGCCCGGCCAACCCTCGCGCACCCACAAATCCAGGCGATTGAGGGCCGCGGCTTTCAGGCGGATGAGTACTTCACCAGGGGCAGGCTCTGGGGTAGGGTAATCCCCGTATTCCAGGACTTCTAGCCCGCCGTGTTGGTAGAAAAGTATGGCTTTCATTGATAGTTGTTCCCAAGATAATTCCACGGGAGCGGATTTGCAACCCGTCCCCACAGCAGTTTACCGCAGTCCGGTTTCCAGGCGCGAGATGACCAGACGCTGAATTTCGCTGGTGCCTTCGTAAATCTCGGTGATTTTAGCATCTCGGAAGTAGCGCTCGACCGGAAGTTCCTTCGAATAACCCATCCCGCCGTGGATTTGTACGGCCGCGTGGGCGCAGAACATCGCCGTTTCCGAAGCGAATAGTTTTGCCATTGAGGCTTGCAGCGTAAAGCGTTCTCCGGTGGTTTTGCTGCGTTCTTTGGCCAGCGCAGCGTGGTAGGTGAGCAGACGAGCGGCTTCAATGCGGGTCTTCATATCGGCAATTTTGAAGCCCGTACCCTGGAACTGGCCGATCTTTTTGCCAAAGGCCTCGCGCTCGGTGACGTATGTGCGCGCTGCTTCGTAGGCGGCTTCGGCAATGCCTAGGGCCTGCGAAGCAATGCCAATGCGTCCGGCGTCCAACACGGTCATGGCAATCTTGAAGCCCTCTCCTTCTTCACCCAGACGGTTTTCCACCGGGCAGCGATACTCCTCAAAAACCAGTTCGCTGGTGGCCGAGGCGCGAATGCCCATCTTGGGTTCTTTTTTGCCGCGGATGAAGCCCGGCTTATCGGTTTCAATCAAGAAGGCGGTTACGCCTTTGTGTTTTTTCTCCGGTTGGGTCATCATGAAAACGACCACAAAGTCGGCCACGGGGCCGCTGGTCACCCACGATTTGCGGCCGTTTAAGATGTAGACATCGCCATCACGCACAGCGCGGCTACGCATCGTCCCGGCATCCGAGCCGGACATGGGTTCGGTGAGCGAATACGCTCCGATTTTCTCGCCGCTGGCCACCGGTACCAGGAATTTTTGCTTCTGTTCTTCGGTGCCAAAGTGCAGCAGGCCATAATTGAAGAGCGAATTGTTTACCGACATAATGGTGCCATGTGAGGCATCCACCTTGCTAATTTCCTCTAGCGCCAGGACGTAGGACAGCGTGTCCATACCGGCACCGCCGTACTCTTCCGGCACTTCAATGCCCATAAAGCCCATCTCCCCCATCTTTTTGATGGTTTCAGATGGAAAATCGCCCGTTTCGTCGTATTCGGCAGCAATAGGGGCGATTTCTTTTTGAGCAAAGTCTCGCGCGGCTTGCTGAATCATTTTGTGTTCTTCAGTCAAGAAGGGGAATTCAGGGGTCATACTTTCCTCCCGATGCAAAAATATGGAACAAGGATTTTTTGAGGTTGAAACGGGTTTCATTATAGCATGTTGTTTGGCGCGTGGATACATCTCTCTGGCAGGAATTTGCCGACATTGTGAGTGACTCCACAGCGTTGCTGGCGCTGCTCAAAACGAAAGAAACGGAGCCCAAGATCGTCGGACTGAAGTCCTACCCCAGTTCGTGAAAGTCGGGTAGAACCGATTTGGGATGCAACCCAATAGGGACATTAAATTGACCGACTTCATTGCACAAAGATATTTTTTAACGCAAAGACACAAAGCCGCCAAAGATTTTTCTTGTTTCCCTTTGCATCTTGGCGACTCTGCGTTAAGGTTTTTGGGCAAGATATTGGAAGCCGTCCTGTAGGACAGCAGCCTGGAAAACCTGCGCTACAAGACAAATTCTCAGGTGCTGAACATTGGCTTCTGCCAAATTTCTTAGTAGGAGGGGGAACGGTCAACTATCCGGCAGCGTGAGATATTGAAGCACCATTGGCTAGAATGTCAAAAAGCCCAGGGCGGGAAAGATGATAAAATATCTTTTCGTAGGTATTTTTCGAGGGTTGGCCACAAGGGCCACATTACATTACCGGCTCTTTGGGATTTCCTTTTATGCGCCCCAATATCTGGCGGTGCGTCGTAGGGCGGAATTAATTCCGCCCTACGCCTGGCGGTCTTTCACGGTGATTCCCATTGAGCCACATTACTTTCTATTTTCCTGAGGTGTTTCGATGCAAGAGGAAATTTCCCCTGAAATTTTCAATCACATGGTTGAACTGGCCGCGTTGGAACTCACGCCCGAAGAGGCGGCGTATCTGCGCGCCCAACTGAATAAGCAATTACAGGCGGTACACGCCCTGCAGGCCATTCCGCTGGATGAGGATACCCCCATCGCTTCGCATGGGGTGTCCTACACCCCCGAAATTAGCCCGGCACCGCGTGCCGACGAGTGGCATCCCGACCCCAATCGAGAGGACATCATCGCCCAGATGCCGGCCGTTGAAGACGGCTATATTGTGGTGCCAGATATCCCTCACGAAGAACTGGAGTAACTTTGATGACCGATTACATTCCCGCTCTCTCTGCTCAGGAAATTGCCCGCAAAGTACGCAGTGGTGAATACACCGCTCGACAGGTGACCGAAGCCGTTTTGGCGCACATTGCGCGCGTGGATGGGCGTCCCGGTCAACTGGATGGTGACCCCCATGCCGAACCCGACCGGGTGCATGCCTTCATTACCTTGACTGCCGACCGCGCCCTGGCGCAAGCCGATGCGGTGGATGCAAAAATTGCGGCCGGTGAAGACCCCGGCCCATTGGCCGGCGTGCCTTTTACCGTCAAGGATATTTTCACGGTCAAGGGGACGCTTTCCAGTGCGGCTTCGCGCATTCTGAAGAACTTCACCGCCCCCTACACGGCCACGCCGGTGGCACGTTTGGAAGCCGCCGGCGGGGTGATGCTTGGCAAGGTCAATCTGGATGAATTTACCTTTGGTTCTTCCAATGAGTCGAGTGCTTATCAGCCTTCGCCGCGGAACCCCTGGGATCCCGCGCGGGTACCTGGGGGATCCTCCGGGGGCAGTGCGGCGGCGGTAGCCGCCTGGGAGGGGCCGCTCTCCTTGGGGACGGATACGGCCGGTTCCATCCGACAACCGGCGGCTTTCTGCGGTGTGGTTGGGCTGAAGCCCACCTATGGGCGCGTGTCCCGCTACGGGTTAATCGCCTTTGGCTCTTCCCTGGATTGTCCCGGCCCGGTGGCGCGCAATGTAAGCGATGCAGCACTCATGCTGCAAGTGATGGCAGGGGCTGACCCCCACGACGGCACCGCGGTTACGCTACCGGTGCCCGATTACCTGACTGCATTGCCGCGTGGCGTGAAAGGGCTGCGCATTGGCCTTTCTCCCGATTACTTCCGCATTACGTATCCCGACCCGCAGAGCGGTGAATTACGTGAAGAACCTCTGCCGGATGAAATTCGCGCCGTGGTGATGCACGCCGCGGAAGTATTGGCCGCTCAAGGGGCAGAAATTGTGGAAGATGTGCCCATGCCGCATACTCGTTACGGCATTCCGGCTTATTTCGTTATCTCGCGCGTGGAGGCAGCCTCTAACCTGCACCGCTTTGATGGTGTCAAGTACGGTTACCGCACGCCGCAAAAGGTGCGAGATTTGCATGAAATGTACCGCAAGAGCCGCGGCGAAGGTTTTGGCCTGCAACCCAAACTGCGCATTCTGATGGGCATGTACGTCAGCGCAGCGCAGTACAGTGAGCAGTATTACAACCGCGCCCTCAAAATTCGCACCCTGATCCGACGGGATTTTGAGGCTGTTTTTGACCCACAAGGCGCTTACCGTCTGGACGCGTTGCTCACACCCACAACGCCTACGCCAGCCTTCCCCATTGGTGGGGTCTATGGCGATTCGGTCTTGATGCAGTACGCTGACCAGTTGACGGTGGCAGCCAACCATGCCGGTGTCCCCGGTATTTCTCTGCCCGGGGGCTTGAATGGCGAAGGACTGCCGCTCGGTATCCAATTACTTGGCCCCGATTTCTCTGAAAGTACCCTGTTCCGCATCGGGTATGCCTATGAACAGGCCACCGCCGATGAAGCCTGGCGCGCTACCCGACCGGTTGTTGTGCGCTGATTTGCCCATCCAACCTGAGGAGTGACTGACCACCATGGAATACGAAATCATCATTGGTTTGGAAACCCACATCCAACTGAATACCACTACTAAAATTTTCTGCTCCTGCAAGGCCGATTCATGGGGAGATGCCCCAAATACCAATATCTGCCCGGTATGCGTTGGTTTGCCCGGCGTGCTGCCGGTTTTAAACCGCTCGGCAGTAGAGAAAGCCGTTCTCCTGGCGGCGGCTATGCAGGCTGAAATTCGTCCGCTTTCCTATTTTGATCGCAAGAACTATTTCTATCCGGATTTGCCCAAGGGTTACCAGATTTCCCAATATGACCAGTCGCTGGCCTATGGCGGATATTTGGAGGTGCCCATGCCGGATGGGCACGTGCGCCGGGTGAGGATTCACAAACTGCATATTGAAGAGGACGCCGGGAAGACGAAAAATGAAAATGGCCGCCGGTTGATAGATTTCAATCGTTGTGGTGTGCCGCTGATTGAAATGGTCACAGAGCCGGATATCCGCACCGCGGACGAGGCCGCACAGTACCTCATCCGCTTGCGACAATTGCTGCGCTGGCTGGGAATTTCTGAGGCAGATATGGAAAAGGGCCACCTGCGTTGCGACGCCAATGTTTCCATTCGACCGTTAGGAGCGGATTATCTCAACCCCAAGACTGAAATTAAGAACGTTAATTCGATTGACGCCGTGCGTACAGCCATTGAGGCCGAAGTCAAACGTCAGATTCGAGAAGTGGAAAGCGGCGGGAAGGTAAGGCCCTGGACCCTGAGTTGGGATGAAGACAGTGGCCGATTGAGTAAAATGCGCTCCAAGGAAACGGAAGCCGATTACCGCTACTTCCGAGAACCCGACTTGCTGCCCATTCGTTTGGATGATGCCTGGCGGCAGTCCATCCTGGCGGAACTGCCCGAATTGCCTCTGACCCGGAAGGCGCGCTTTATGGAGCAATATGCCTTGTCGGAATACGATGCAGATTTATTGACCGGTGAGCGTTCGCTTTCTGATTATTTTGAGCAAGCCGTACAGGCTTATCAAGGTGATCCGAAACGGGTTGCGAATTGGCTGCTCAACGATGTGATGCGCCTGCTCAATGAGCGCGGCAAAACCGCAGGGGCTTTGAATCTTACCCCGCAGTACCTGGCCGAGGTCATCCGCTTGGTGGACGAGGGGACGGTTAACACCCCTACGGGCAAGGCTTTACTTGAGAAAACGGAATCCACCGGAAAGTCCCCGCGCGAAATTGTGGCCTCTGAGGGACTGGCACAGGTTAGCGATACAGCGGCGATTCGTCAGATTTGTGAGAAAATTTTGGCAGAAAACCCGGAGCAAGTTGCCCGTTATCGAGATGGTAAAATCGGCCTGATCGGGTGGTTTATGGGGCAGGTGATGCAAGCCACCCGTGGTAAGGCTGACCCCAAGGCAACGCGAGAACTTTTGCAAAAATTGCTGGATGGGTAAATTTTGAGGTTATTGGGTACCTGAGCGTATGAGCATCCGTACCAATCTGCTGTTGTGGCGCCGAGTGCGCCCCCTGTTGTATGGGGGGGCACTCGGTTTAGTGGTGACTGAGCACTATTTGAAGGCTTTTGTGCTGCATGCGCCAGGAGATTTCGACCTGATAGATGTTGGATTAGATTTCTTATCGTTTATCATCATGATCGAAGTTGCCCTATGGGGGGCAACTTATCTCTACAACAAAACCGTTAGACGTCTGGTGGATACTCGTGTGTATGCAGACCGTTTGCAAGCCCTTTCTCGCCTGGGGCAGGCACTGGCTACGGAGAGTGACGAGACGAGGGTATGTCAGCAGGTCGTTACCCATTTACACAAGGCGTTGGGATTCGATGAAGTGCGTCTGTACACCGTAGATGATAACCACCATCAACATCTACGCGCTTTTGTGGGGCACCCACCGTTAGATGAACAGTATCTCATGCGGCCCGGTGATCGTGGCTACTTCCAGCACTTTCCTATGGCGCATTGGCGCTATAGCAAGGATATTTCTTCTCAAACATCTACCTACCTTTGGCTGACAAGCGGCAGTGAGGTATTCCTTCCTCTGCGTATTCGAAGGCAGATTGCCGGTTTTTTGCTCTCCGCTCGCCCCGAAGTAGATGCTTATTCGGATGCCGACTTGGAACTTCTGGGAATGGTGGCGCAGTTATTGGGGAACGCCTTGCTACGTTTGAAAGAGTATCGAGAGCAAGAACGGTTCACTGCCGAATTGACCAGCCTGCAAGAAACCATGACCGATATTATGAGCAAACGCGAATTGCCGGTTTTGTTAGACGCCATTCTGCAGCGTGCCGTTCGCCTATTGCATGCCGATGGCGGTGACCTGGGATTGTACGATGACCTAACCGGTGAGACGCTTATTGTGGCATCTATTGGTTTACAGGATCAAGTAAAAGGCGAACGCTTGCACCCTGATGAAGGGGTCATGGGCTGGGTAGCGAAAAATCATAAGCCGTTATTTGTGCAGGATTATATGACCTGGCATAATCGTTCTCGGCGGTATAAAAAACTTCCCAGGCATACCCAGGTGTTAGCAGTGCCGTTGATGGCTTCGGGGAAGTTCATTGGCAGCATCGGAATAGTACATTATGGTGTAGAGAACGGTCTGAAAGAAAGCGATACGGATTTGTTGGAGCGTTTTGCACAACAGGCGGCGTTAGCGGTAGAGAATGTGCGCTTGTATCAGAAAGCAGTGCAAGCGGCAGAAAAACAACATGCATTGCACTTGGCTAGCCAAAGCATTGTGGCCGCATTGGTACCCGAAAAAGTGTACGCTGCCGTTCACGATGCCGTGCGTCAGGTGATACCGGCTGAGGCGTTTATGATTGTCCTACTAAATCGTAAGCGTGATTACTTTATTCCGGTGTATGTTATGGATCAAGGGGAGCGTTTTCAGCCGCCGCCTTTCCCTAGTGATGAAGGGCTGAGTGGCGAAGTATTGCGTACTGGTCAGGCGATGCGCATCCATAATGTGCACACGCTGGAGGAAAAAAAGAAAGTTCCACACTTTGGCTTTGCCAGCCGGGTACAGTCGGTGTTGGCCGTGCCCATGTGTCTGAAAGGTGAGATTATCGGCGTTTTAAGCACCCAGAGTTGTGTGCCTTATGCATACAGCGAAGATGACGCTACCTTGCTCAGTATCCTGGCGGGATATACCGCGGTGGTGCTTGAAAATACACGGCTGTTTACCAGTATACGAAATATGGCTATTCGGGATGAATTGACCGGGATGTACAATCGGCGTTATCTGTTCCGGCGGGCGGCCTATGAACTGGCGCGTGCGCAACGTTATGGGCATCCTTTGGGGGTCATTATGATTGATATAGACCACTTCAAGCATATCAATGACACGTATGGGCATGGCGTTGGCGATCAGGTTTTGCAAATCATCGCGCATACCTGTCAACGGATGCTGCGTAAAACAGACATTTTAGGGCGTTACGGTGGGGAAGAGTTTACGGTGCTTTTACCACAAACAGATGTGGAAACTACGGGCTTTGTGGCCGAAAGATTGCGGGCTGCATTGAGCGCCCACCCTGTGAACACGGATGCTGGCCCTGTGCAGGTGACCATTAGCGTGGGAATGACGGCTTTCTTGTTACCTGATGATTCCCTGAATGCTCTGTTTCGCCGTGCCGATCAGGCTCTTTACAAAGCAAAAAATAACGGGCGCAATCGAGTGTGCCGAGTGCTACTAGATAAGCCTTCTGGCGATGGGCGAGAGATTTGATATGCAATTTAAACGCTTCTCCTGGAAAGTTAGTGCACTGGTTCTCGGCATCTATTTAGGAGATGCCATCTTGCGGTGGATTGCTCATAGGGGTGTTTTTTCCCCAATTTCCATAGTGTCTGGTCTGGGGCTGGCAGTATTCTGGCTGTGGGGGGAAAAAATGTGGCCCTCAGTGTTGCTCTCCAGCGCTCTTGGGTTGGTGCTGCTCGCCATCCTGCAAGATATCCCACTGTCTCAAGTATGGGGATTGATTGCGGTAGAAGCGTCCGCGTATACCGCCTTGGTCTGGATGGGCTGGTGGGCTACCCGTCGGTTGGGGCTCTCTGGTTACCCGTTGTGGGATTTGAAACACGGTGCCTGGGTGCTAGTGCTCGATGGGTTGTTGCTACCAGGGGGGAACACACTTGTGCTATGGTTGTTCCTCACGATTTGGCATGTCTTGCCTCTTGATAGCATCATAATTACCTTTGGCATGGATATATTTGTATCGTTAGAGGGGTTTTTATTCCTGTTAGTCTGGCTTTCTCCCCAACGCCCACCCGAAGTACGTGAATCTCGGCCTGTGTGGGAAGTTGCCGGTATCAGTGCCATGGTTTTGGCTTTGATGTGGCTTGTGTTTTGGGGAGAGACAAGTTGGCCCGCATTCTCGTTGTATCACCTGAATGACTTTATATTACTGGCGTTGTTTTTTATCTTGCCATTTCGTTATACCGATCGGATGGTCTTTTCGTGGTTGGCGTATATAGGCTTCGTGGGCATGGCATATGCTGTACGCGCTCCAGACCCATTTGGGAGCGTGTTGTTTTTTCAAGGATGGTTTGCGGTTCTTCTGCTGATAACAACGGTGACGTATTGCGGCATATCACAGCGTTTGTTGGTGACACAAAATTTGCAACAGCAAATAGATGAACTTGCTCGCCACAACCGCCGTTTGGCAGCGCTGGATGGGATTACCCATGCAGCGCTCATGGCTTCCGATGAATACACCTTATTGCAAATACTGGCCGACCAGTTAGGTGAATTTTGGGATGCAGATGGGTGTCACGTTACCCTGTGGGATGAACGTAGCCAGAGTGTGTTACCGGGCGCGGCCTATGGTCCTTTTCGAGATACTTATCGCCAAATGAAAGTGGAACCTGGTGAACCAACGCTGACCGAGGCGGTGTTGCGTGCTGGAGAGCCGATTTTTGTGCCGGATGTCTTTGACTCACCATACATCAGCCGGCGTATTGCAGAGACGTTTCCGGCACGGGCGCTGTTGGGCATTCCGCTGATTAGTGGTTCGCGCTGGCTGGGTGGGGTGTTGGTAGCCTTCCACCAGCCCCCGCTCGTTTTGTCGGAAGAGGGCCTGGACTGGGCAAAGCAGGTTGGGGCACAAATTTCCCTGGCAATAGACAAAGCCCAGTTGTATCAGCGCACGTTGCACGAGTTGCAGCGCGAACAACAATTAAATGCCCTGGCACAGACCTTCTCTGCTAATCTGGATGTGGAAACGACGTTACAGCGCGTTTTATCTCTGTTGGTTGACATGGTGGCAGCCGATGCGGGAGCATTGGCGTTACTCTCTGAAGATAACCATTTCATCACTTACCCCTATCTGGTAGGAAATTTGCCGGCCTCTCTTTCCGAGAAGCCTACGCCACGCGAAGGGGGAGGATTAGCATGGAAAATTGTGGAAACCCGTAAATACATCTTGCTGGATGATTACCGTGCTTCTGAATATGCTCATCCCGACTGGCAGAATTTGAATATCCAGGCCTTTTTAGGGGTGCCACTGATGGCACGTGACCAGTGTCTTGGCGCGGTAGGGCTTTTTCGTACCCCTGGCAAGTCTCCTTTTTCGTTGCAGGAGGCTTCTTTAGCCGATTCGGTGGCCCGTCAAATGGGTATAGAGATACAAAACGCGTTGCTCTTTCAAAAAGAGCAGCGTTTACGAGCACGCGCAGAGATACTGCGGGACGTCGCGACTGATATTAACAATCCTAATTTGGATCTGTCTGAAAACCTGGAACGCATGTTGCGTCGTTTGCAAAAAGTTTTAGGCTTTGATAGCGCCTCGGTCTTTTTGGTTGAAGATAATAGTTTGTATTTGCGCCAGGCGATTGGTCTGCGAGACCCTACTGTGATAGGAAAAAATTTCCCCGTCGATGGTAATTCTTTGTTCAACGAAATCCGGCGCTCGGGCCGTCCTTTGGTATTGCGTGAAGCCAATAATCACCCCAATTTTCAGGGCTGGGGGGGAACTTTAGGGGTAATGTGCTGGATGGGGGTGCCGCTTGAGGAACATGGCGAGGTCATAGGTTATATCACCTTTGATAGATACGAAAATAAACCCTATCGAGAGGATGAAATCGAACTGGCCAACACAGTGGCATCTCAAGCCTCTACAGCGATTGCTCAGGCACATCTTTTCCAGCAAATGGAAAGACGCGCTCGTCAACTTTCTGTGCTTTATGAACTGTCACAACAATCAGTGCGCCAGACCGATGCAGAGGTTGTAGCCAAACGTGCCTGCGATCTGGCAGTAAACAAGTTGGGATTGCACTTTGCCTGGATAGGTCTGTTCCGTTCAGAAGAACAACACTTGTTTTCGGTGGGCTTTGTACATGCATTGATTTCTGAGGCTGCTTTAGCCTACCCGAAGTTGTTATCCGATAGCCGGCGGTTGGTTGACAGCGTACTGATTCGGAGTGCGCTGCATTCCGGTACGCCGGTGTTCTTCAACGCGCAGGTTAACCACGCCGCTGAAACGTCGGAGGAACGCCAGTTGTTGCAAGACCTGTGTGGCAATCACGCGGCAGCATTCTCACTGCGACATGCCGGCCGAGTACTGGGTGTCATGTTGTTTGGCGGTGGTGCACAGGCTTTTTCTGAAGGCCAAATCCGCTTTCTACAGGCATTTGTCAATCAGGTAGCCGTAGCGCTGGAAAATATTCGTTTGTTTGCGGACACGCAGCGCCATTTGGAATACGTGCAAGCCTTACATGCCATTGATATGACCATTAACGCCAGTTTGGACCTGGATGTTACCTTAAACGTCCTGGTTCACCAGATTTCTCAGCAGTTGGAGGTGGATGCTGTGGCGATTTATACCCTGGAACCACATACCAATTTGTTGATTTTTAGTGCTGGTGAAGGGTTTAGAACTGCAAATTTGGGCGAAGTCCACTGGCGATTGGGGCAGGGACGCACCGGTCGGGTCGCGCTGAACCGCGAAGCATTGTACATTGGTGACTTGGAGAAATCAGCAACGAGAGGAGGGTATGCCGACAATTTAGTAAAAGAGGAAAAATTTATAACTTACTACGGTGTACCGTTAATTGCTAAAGGCCAGGTTAAAGGTGTGCTGGAAATTTATCATCGACAACAGTTGTTCCCCAAGACTCAGTGGGTGGAATTCCTCAATGCTGTTGCCGCACAAGCCGCCATTGCCATGGATAATGCCGATCTGTTTCGACGCCTGGAGCGTTCCAATTTTGATTTACTTATGGCTTACAATACCACCCTGGAAGGGTGGTCGCGGGCGTTGGAATTACGAGACGCCGAAACCGAGGGGCACTCCGAGCGTGTTACTAAGATGACCATACGTTTAGCGCAGGAGATGGGCATTACAGGGGATGCCTTGACGCATATCCGTCATGGTGCCTTGTTGCACGATATTGGCAAAATGGGTGTTCCAGACGCCATTTTGTATAAACCTGGCCCGTTGACAGATGAAGAATGGGAAATCATGCGCCAGCATCCGGTGTATGCTTATCGGTTGCTTTCCCCTATTCCTTACTTGCGAGAGGCGCTGAATATTCCTTACTGCCACCATGAGCGTTGGCAGGGGCAGGGCTATCCGCGTGGCTTAAAGGGCAAACAAATCCCCCTGGCAGCGCGTATCTTTGCTGTAGTTGATGTATGGGATGCGCTGAGTAAAGATCGCCCTTACCGTCGTGCCTGGTCGCAGGAGAAGGTGCGCGCTTACTTGAAGGAACAAGCCGGCATTCAATTTGATCCTACCGTAGTAGATGTGTTTTTGCGCATTTTGGAGAGCGAGCCCGATCGTGAGACGTGATGGTTTATTCCGAAAACAGAGCACCGGCGTCTGGCGAAACCGGTGGATAGCCGAAATAACAGCCCATTAATTGGGATGGTTCAAAATCGTCAGGCGTTGCGTCTGGAAGAGAAAGCATCAATCTGTAGACTGGAATGACACCTTATTGAGGTCAGCATCCGAAATAATCCCTTCTTTCTGAAGGATCTCCAGGCAGGCTGAAAAATCCAGGTTAGGGTATGGTTGTTCGGATGGATAGGGCAGATTATATGATTCGAGGGCACTTTTCGCCATTTGTTTGACGCTATGCACCGCCCGAGGATTGGCTAATACTGCGTGCCAGATGCGGGCGGCCAGATTCAAGCGCCCGTTAGCGGCTTGCAGATGGCCCATGTTGCATAAGATTTCTAGCCCCAGGGGAATCGCATCCACGCGTCGGCAAATGCGTAGGCCGCATAGTAACATTTTGCTTGCCTGTTGAACCTCTCCTTGGGCTATTGACACTTTTCCCAGGGAATCGTATATGCTTGCCAGGAGCGTTTGCCCTTCCAGATGTTTGGCCAGCGTTAGGGCTTGTTCCAGGTATTCTCTCGCACCTTCGTAGTTCCCCCGTTCGTAGGCCACATTTCCCAAATTGTTGAGCGTCGCCGCTATTCGTCCAGTATGCTGCTGTTTTTTGTCAATATTCAGTGTCTGCTGCCAGTATTCTTCGGCTGTGTTCAGGTCTCCTTCTTGGTAAGCATCTAAGGCAATGGCTGAATAAGTTTTGGCTAACAAGGCTGGCTGCTGAATTTTTGAGACGTGTTGCGCTTGCCAAGACCTCAGGAGGCGGCTCTTGTTGAGCTGCCCGATGGCACTGTACTGTTGTGACAGGGTGTGAGAGGCATAGAACTGATCTAACAGGTTGCCGTGTTTGCGAATTTTCCGGAAGGCTTGTCGTGCCAGATATAGGCCGCGAGGATAATCACCCAGATGATAAGCGTAGGTGCTTAACGTCAATTGGGCATATCCAAATAAGACGGGGCAAGATGTAGAAGTGGCTTCCAATGCATCTAGCAATGTTTCTGCCAGGCGTATGCCGGCGTGGAACCAACCATAGTGTTGGTAATAGTGATGCAGGCTGTTTAGAATGGGCTGTAGATACTGGTATTGGCCGCGTTTTATTCCTAAGTCCCAGGCTAGATGCAAGTTTGGTAGTTCATTCTGGATTTCCAGGTGGACGTCTGGGGAAGAAATATATTCCCATACGGGGATACGTTCAGCGCACCATGTGGAAAGTGTCTTTATAAATTGATGCTGTACCCTTTGCTTGATGTCAGGATGGCTTGACAAATGATTGTCCAAGTATTGACGCAGCAAAGGATGAAAACGATAGAAAGCATGGCTGTCTCGGCTTAGGATGGCACGTTGCATCAGCGCATCTAAAAAGAGCGTTGAGACTTGGCAAATCTCGCGCGCCATCTTGGCACTGAAAGCCTGTGGAAAGATGGACAAACCCATCAACATTTCTTGTTCCGAGGTTACCAGGCTATCCCAAAAGGTATCAAAAATAACGCTAATCGAACGCTGTCGTTTAGGTAGTTGGGTGTAAGGCCCCTCGGAAAGCATACCACTTCCCTGATGTATGCGTTCAACCAATTCTTGAAGAGAAAAGAGATGGGTCCACGAGGCAGCCAGATTTAATCCTAACGGCAGTCCGTCCGTCATGCGGCAGATTTCGGCGATATATGCTCGATTTTGAGCGGTTAATGATATATTGGCCCCATAACGGCGCGCCGAGTCCAGAAAAAGGCGTACGGCTGGGATGTGCTCAAAGAAATCGGCTGTTTCCTCATGATGGTGTTCTGGCACTTTAAGGCCACGCAACAGGTGATGACTTTCCTCGTATAATTCCAGCGGAGTGCGCGTGGTGACCAGCAGGTGAGGCCCACGAGTTTGCTGTAAGAAATTGGAGATAAAATCATCGTTTGCGGCCAATTGCTCAAAATTATCCAACACCAGCAACATGCGCCGATCTTTCAGAGCCTCACACACAGCCATATCGGTGGGATGCTGGGTTGTCAATGTCAACTGTAAAGTTTCGGCCACGCGTTGTGGAATTTGGTGTGACCGTCGGATATCCTCCAGGGGAATAAAAAAGACGCCATCTGGAAAATTTGTCATGCTCTCCGCAGCGACCTGGCGTGCCAGGCGGGTCTTGCCGGTGCCCCCAGGCCCGATGATGGAGACCAAACGGTGTTCGACAACGGCTTCCTTGAGAAAGCGCAAGTCTTGCCCCCGCCCAATGAGATTGCCTTCCAGGGGGTAAATATTTCCCTTAGGTTTTGGTGGATGCGTATAGGGGGAGACATCAAAAGTTTTATAGGCCTCGTTTATTTGCCATTGGTGCGATTCCAATGCCGTTAATAAACCGGCATTTTGCAAAGCCTGTAAAACCGGCAAGATATATTCCATGTGCCCCCCGGTTTGTTTTTGTAGCCAATCTACCAATGGATCTGGGGGATTCCACTTGAGGATTTGCTGTACCCATACTTGCGTTTGACCGCGCGTAAAAGGAGATAACGATGTATCCAGCCTGGAGGTAATATCAAAAGGGAAATCTTGTTTCCAGAGAGGGGGCGCCGAAAGGTGATATACTAACCCAAAGGAAGGAATATCCGCAGAAAAAAACAAACGTCTCAGCAATGCTTGAGAAACATCGTCCAACGTATCCCAGTTTTCTACCAACACTAGCCAGCCGGCGGCTTGCTTTTCCTTGACCAGATTGCTCCAGGTTTGAGGTAACTCAATTTCCTCCCATTGTTCGATGAATCTAGATATCCCTTCAACTTTTGCTTCGTGAAGTGCACCTAAAACGCGTTTGTTGTGTGCCGCATCGCCCTGGATGTGCAGTACCAGATAGCCTTGTAGACGAGCCAGGCGCGCGAGGTGCCGGAAAAAAATGGGGACTCCTGTGCCGCGCTCGGCCTGCACATATAAAACCGCGCGTTGTTGCTTTTTTAGTTGTTTGGTGAATTGCTGAGATGCGGCTATGGCTTGTTCTTGCCCAATGATACGCTCTGGGTCTTTGAGCGAGAAGTGGGTTGGAGGGCTTTCACTCTTTGAGATAATACGTGCGCGCCCCTGGTGTTTGGCTGTGTAATGTCGCTGATCGGCCACGCGGAAAAGGGTCTCAATAGTATTCCCATCTATAGGATAAGTCGCTGTACCACCACTGATGGTTAGAGAAATAGGGGGATTGGTGGGAAGTGGTTGATCGCGAAAGACATGTTGTAGGCGTGTTGAGAGTACGTGAACCTGCATGGTATTTGTATGTGGCAGAAGCAGCAAAAATTCATCGCCCCCATAGCGGAAGATGCTATCTGAGCGGCGTATCACCTGGCGTATCCGTACCACGCAGGCTTTCAGTACCGCGTCTCCGACATCGTGCCCGAAAGCATCGTTGACGCTTTTGAAATAGTCCAGGTCGAGCAGGATCAGGCTGAACGCTGTTTTTTCGCGTTCGGTGCGGCTAATTTCCTCCTCCAGCCGTTGTTGGAGTAACGCACGCGTATAGGCCCCTGTCAAAGGGTCAAAAGTGTTTTTTCCCATGAGTCAATTATAAACGCAGGTTTGTTATTTTCAAAATTACCAGTCAAGCATTATAATGCGTTTGGGTTCCTTTCATTCTTCGAGGAGGCACATTATGACGTTTTCCATTGTAGCCTGTGACCTGGAGCAGCAAGCCTGGGGGGTGGCGGTAGCATCCAAATTTCCCGCCGTTGGGGCGATGGTGCCTTGGGCCAAAATTGGCGCCGGTGCATTGGCCACCCAATCGTATGCCAATCTATCCTACGGGCCACGTGGCCTGGAGATGATGGCTGAGGGTTTGAGCGCCTCGGAAGCCCTGCAGCGCTTGTTGGCTGATGATCCACAGCGTGAGACGCGCCAGGTGGGGTTGGTGGACGCCCAGGGCCGGGCGGCAACCTTTACGGGGGCGGAATGTCACCCTTGGGCTGGCGGGCAAACTGGCCCAGGGTTTGCCATTCAGGGGAACATCCTGGCCGGTGCCGAAGTGGTGGCGGCTATGGAACAGGCCTTTTTACAGACCACTGGTGCATTACCGCAGCGCTTGTGGCATGCGTTGCTGGCCGGTGACCGGGCCGGTGGCGACCGTCGAGGGCGGCAAAGCGCTGCTATCTACGTGGTCAAACCGCAGGGGGGATATGGCGGTTATCTGGATCGTTGGATAGATTACCGCGTGGATGATCATCCCGATCCGGTGGTGCGGTTGGGAGAATTGCTGGAGATGCATGATCTGTATTTTGGTGAAAGCCCGCCGGAGGAACGCTTGCGCTTAGAAGGAGAACCGCTGCGCCGTTTACAGCGCATTATGCAGGTGGCCGGAGCGTACGCGGGCCCATTGCATGGTGTTTTGGATGCTGAGACGCGGGCCTCATTGAATGCCTTTATTGGCAGCGAGAACTTTGAGGAACGTTGTGATGTCCAGGCTGGATGGATTGACCCCCCGGTGTTGGATTTTTTGGAGAACCGCTTTTTGACCGGCTAGCGAGAGCGTTTGCCGGTTAGAACGCGTTTTGATATTGCGCATAGCCGGACGCAGGTGTGGGTTTGGGGCAGGACGGAGGAATATCCATGCTCCAGACCTGCCCCAGGACCGCCGTTTGCCCGTTCAACCAACCAACTACCCAACTAACTAGCTCCTTCAGAAACCGCTTTTTTGAGCCACAATGTCTGCGTGGGATATGCCATCCCTATCCCTTGTGCTGCAAATTGGCGGAAAATCTCCAGGTTGATGGCCTGCTGTACGTCCATAAACGTTAGATAGTTTGAACTCTCTACGTGATAGACGACCTCGTAGTTGATGGAAAAATCCCCGAAACTTTGGAGATGGGCACGCTCAAATGTGACTTGTGACTGAGTATCGATAATTTCTTGTAGCAGTTTCGGGATGGCAGTCAGTTTTTCGTACGGCGTTTCGTAGCACACACCTATCTGGAATGCTACCCGGCGGCGAGACATGCGCTTGTAATTGCGGATGCGGCTGTTGAGCAAATCTGTATTGGAAAATATCATTTGCTCTCCCGACAGGCTGCGCAGGCGGGTGCTTTTTAGGCCGATACTCTCTACCGTACCGGCATATTCCCCGATGGTGATGAAATCACCCAGCACGAAAGGCTTGTCGAGCACAATAGCAAGTGAGGCAAACAAATCTCCCAGGATGCTTTGTAACGCCAGGCCAATAGCCAATCCACCAATGCCCAGCCCAGCCAGGAGTGAGGTCATTTCCACGCCTGGAAGGCTATCCAATATCAGCAGGATGATGAGTGCCCATGCCAGAATTTTTCCCAGGTTACCAAACGCATCCAATGCCGTGGCACTTGTGCCATTATTCTGATTGAGTTCAACCTGTACCCGTTTCTGAACCCATTGTTCAATCAACAAACTGCCCCACAGGCCAACTTGTACCCATAAAGCGATACGCAGAATGACCCCTGACCAGAGGGTGAGTGCAGAGGGCAAGGTCAATAGTTCTGCCCCTGCTGAGATGGCGCCCACTAACAATACCCAGCGTGAAACGCGTGCCAGGATGAGTGCTGTAACTTCATACCACGTTGCCGCCGTGCGTTGGGCGTTATTACGCAGGGCGCGTAGCAATATCTCCTTGATAGCGATCATTGCCAGCCACAACCCTGCTGCGAATAAGATAGCGATTAACCATTGAAGAGGCGTATTCTCAAGAAACATTTTGTCTTACCTTCTGTTAGACGATCCAAAGTAGCCGTAAGCCCAGCAGGAAAAGCATCCCCAGAATGACCTGGCGAAAACGTTCGCTGCTGACCTTCTTCCCAAGCAGTAGCCCACCTGCAATTCCCAGGATAAGCGCCGGCAAAGAATAGAAATAGGACTGCCACACTTGAGGGGAAAAATTGCCGTTGATGGCGTGGCCCACCAGCACAAAGATATTGTTAATGAAAAAGAAACTCTGAAGGTTGCCCTTAAATTGGTTGGGAGACCAGCGACGAGCATGCCCATAGATAATTACCGGCGGCCCGGAAGTGTTATACGCCCCGCCTAGTGCTCCGGAAAGCCCGCCCAGGAGATATGCCCACCAGGGGGAGCGCATCTCAGAAAGTTTGAAGTGCAACCAGTTGTAAAGCACGTACCCCACCAGGATTATCCCTAACACGGGCAGTAGAACCCGCTCTGGCACGAAGCGCAGCGCACTTACCCCAACCATGACGCCTACCAGGGAAGCAATAATTAAGCGCCCTATCTCTTGAAACGTCAACGATTCCCGGAAATAGGCGATCAGCATAATTTCTGCTGTGCCGCCTAACAATGCCACCAGCGGCGCACTGACCTTTAGCCCTAACATGGGGGTGATAATGGGCATGGAAACCAGCGCAAAACCAAAGCCGGAAAAACTTTGAGTAAAAATAGCCAGCGCAATGGTGCCGGCAAGCAGGATATTTGTCATGCGGAATCCTCCAATGCTGTGTTTGCGGGGGATGGCAGTATCCAGATAGCAGGAATAGCCAGCAAACTCAGGCCGACACCCAACCAAAAGGTGGTGCGTAACCCGACAACATCTCCCAGTGCTCCCACACTGAAGAGTGCTGCGCTTTGTAGCAAAAATGCCGTTGACATGTATAGCCCGTTTGCTACGCCACGATGCTGTGGAAAGTGATCCTGCACGATGGCCAGAAAAATTGGTTGTGGCGCCAGGCTGGTGAACCCTATGCTGATTAACAGCGGAATGCGCAGCCAGCCCTGAGCCAGCAGGAAAAGCGTTGTTAGGCCCGCGGTTACAGCGATGGCGCCGCTTAAAATCACTTTGCGACCTAATTGATCGCTCAGCGGCCCCCCAATTAATGCACCAACGATCCCGGCTGCTTCTAGTAGCGAGAGTGCGGCACCTGCGGCAAGCGGCGTTGCTCCCTCTCTTTCGAGAAATGTGGGCAGGTAGGTGGTCAATTCTACCATCAAGGTGTTACGCAGCAGTATGATAATTACCAATGGCATAAAAACGCGCCCCAGGTGCGGCAGAATTTCCCTAACGCTACGCCGTGGAGAGACATGGGCTTGCGCGTTGCGCAATCGCCACGCTAGCAGAAGTGTGGCGGTCCAACCCAGCAGCATGACCGGCCACATCCCTTCTAATGATAGGGTTGCAACTGCCCATACAGCCAGCAATGGGCCTAGCGTGCGCCCCAATTCGCCTGCGGCCATGAACCAGCCCATCCCTTTGCCGGTTTGTCGTCCGGAAAGGCGGGCCACAATTGCTGGTGCTGGGGCATGGAACATGGCAATACTCACCCCCATCGTAAGCAATAACACCAAAGCCGTGCTGTATGATGGCATTGTCCCCAGTAGGCTGGCAAGTGTAGCCGTCGTCGCGGGTGCCAAAATAACCAACCAGCGCATGCTGGGGCCATCTGCCAGATAGCCGATGAATGGGTTTAACACGGCTGGCAGTTGCACCAGGCTGGTCAGCGTGCCAACCTGGGTGAAAGTGAGCGATAATTTTTCAATCAGTCGAGGCAATAGCGGTGCTACAAAGGCCGAAAAAGTATCGTGGGTAAAGTGCCCCCAGGAAATACTGAGCACTTCTTGCGATTGGAAATCGGATTGCGTATTTGATGAGTCAACAGTCATGGAGTTTTTCTCTTGGGATGAAAATTGAATGAGGTATTTGTCTAACGAGTAAAGGGCATTATACCCTTCTTTTTTGAATTGCCATCGTTTTAACTCGTCTTTGCCACGTACAGATTTTATCCTGGCAGATAAAATACAAATAATCTTGAAAAATTTGCTTTTTGGGTGATACAATCCAGAGAATCGCCCTGTTTTTTTGCACTGTTGCCGGATAGCGTGAATACTTTTTGGTGGTTATTCCTACTTGTGGTCGTCGCTAGCGCAGCCTACCTGTTGGGGCTGCGACGAGTACGCTCGCGCCCACGTGCCGAAAACAACATCACCTTACAACATTTGCAATTGGGCAGCGAGATTGCCCGTCAGGTTAGCACGGTTCTCATGTTGCAAGAACTCTTGCCACATGTAGTTCACCTCATCCAGCAACGCTTCGGTTTTTATTTTGTGGGCGTTTGGTTGGTGGATGAGGCGGAGGAAGGACAACAGGCGCTGACGTTACAGGTGGGCAGTTGTCCCCCTGGGGTGGTGCCCCCCCCTGAGGGTACGCGGTACACCTTTGAATCCGGTTCGGTTTTAGGGCAAGTTTGCACCCGAGGGGTTTGTTTTCCTCTGGAGGATGTCCGCAGCGCAAAGGGGTATCCGCGTCTCCCAGAGTTATCGCAAACCCTTTCGGCGCTCTTCTTGCCACTTCGTATGGGGGATGAGGTCATCGGCGTGCTGGATATCCAGCACGATACGCATCACGTCTTCACACCGGTAGAGATCACGCTGTTGCAAGGGTTAGCCGACCAGGTAGCCGTTGCCATTCGTAACGCGCAATTGTACGAAGCCGAGCAACAGCGACGTAAGTTGGCTGAGTCGCTACAAAAAATCGGTGCGGAATTGGCAAGCAGCCTGGATATGCGTCAGGTGCCGCAACAAATTTTGGAGCAATTGGCCGTTGTTGTGCCCTATGAGCGGGGTTCTGTGATGTTGCAGCGCGATCATGAACTCGAAATTATCGCTCAACGTGGGTTCCCCGATGATCACCGTGCCCTGAATTTGCGCGTCGCAATTCGCGATGGCGATGTTTTTCAGCAGATGGTGCAGGCCAATCGCCCAATTTGGGTGGACGATGTCACCCAGGCCAGTGGTTGGCAGCAATTGGATTGGTTACCGCTCAACCGCTCGTGGATGGGCGTGCCACTGATTACCAAAAATCGCGTCATTGGCATGATTTCGTTGACGCGTAAGGAGGCGGCTGCTTTTAGTGAAGAAGATGCGGCTTTGGTGTTGACCTTTGCCGGTCAAGCAGCCATTGCCTTGGAGAACGCCAGTTTGTATGATGAGATTACGCGTTTTAATGCCGAATTGGAAAAAGCCTATCACAATCTGGCACGTCTCGACCAGGCGAAAGCCGATTTCATTGAGGTGGCTGCACACGAGTTGCGCACTCCGTTGACGGTCATCAAAGGCTATACCCAGGTGTTAGCGGGCCGTCCCGGCGTGGTTGATGACTCCGATAGCCAGATATTGCTAAAAAGCGTGATGGATGGCGTCAATCGGCTGCACGAGATTATCAACAGCATGTTGGATGTGAGCAAAATCGATAACCAGACGCTTAGCATGCACATTGAACCGACCTGGCTACACATGGTTATTCGACGCGTAGCCGGGGAACTAAAGAAGGCATTGCAGGAACGCAACCTGACCTTGACGGTTGAAGATTTACAGGAATTACCCTGGGTACAGGCAGATTCTGAATTGTTGTACAAGGTCTTTTACCACCTGGTGGTCAATGCCATCAAATATACCCCCGATGGCGGGCACATCACCATCCGCGGCAGCAAGGTGCTCGGAAAAGATAACATCCCATCAGTCCAAATTAGTGTCCATGATACCGGCATTGGTATTGACCCGGCACATCACGAATTGATCTTCGAAAAATTCTATCAAACCGGTAAAGTTTCGGTGCATTCTTCCGGGCGCACAAAATTCAAAGGTGGCGGCCCTGGTTTGGGCTTGGCAATAGCCAGTGGTATTGTCCGGGCCCATAATGGGCGCATCTGGGTTGAAAGTCCGGGGCACGATGAGGAAAATTTACCCGGCAGCACCTTTTATGTGCAATTGCCTATCAAGCCGGTGGATGAACGCTATGCCCTTTCAGGAGTAGACGAAAACGCCCCAGAAGGACATTCGATATTGGAAAATTGACCCGAAATCCATGTGTTTTTCTTGCGCGTTTCCCTTGACCATAAAAAATATATCGTGTAGAATAGGCGGGCGTACGCAAGGAAGGATATGCCCTCGTAGCTCAGTGGATAGAGCACTTGCTTGCGGAGCAAGGGGTCGCGTGTTCGAGTCACGCCGAGGGCGCCACACACAGGAGCGGTCAAATTTGACGCTCCTGTTTTTTTATTTTGACCGGGAATTTCAACTTTGCCTGGTAGGATATTGTGATTGCTCATACGACGATGGATGGAATGTGGGCTAATAGCGGAAAAATGGTCTCTCACGAGCGCCTTTTGTTGCGTTGACTGGGATGTACGCTAACCTGTGTGTACCTGTTTCCATCAAAGCAAAGTTGTGGGGCACACCCCTTTGAAAGAATTACAGACGATTATGGAAGAACGACAAATTTTACTAACCAATGATGATGGTATCGATTCCCCTGGTTTATGGGCGGCCGCAGAAGCCTTGTCTTCTCTGGGGTATGTGCATGTTGTCGCACCGCGTGATCAGTATTCTGGGGCTGGGCGTAGCCTGCCGAGCATTTCGGATGGGATTATCCAAGAGCGTCAACTGAATGTTCATGGTCAACAGTGGACAGTTTACTCGGTAGGCGGCTCGCCTGCTCAGGCTGTGTTACATGGCGTACTGGAAATCACACCGCGCCGCCCCGATTTGGTGGTTTCTGGAATTAATTATGGGGAAAACGTTGGCTTGGGAATCACGATTTCGGGGACAGTTGGCGCCGCACTAGAGGCCGCCTCGTTGGGCATTCCTGCTTTGGCTGTTTCGCTGGAGACGGACGCCAAACACCACCTTTCCTACTCACGCGAGGTGGATTTCAGTGTTGCGGCTCACTTTACGACATTGTTTGCTCGTTTTTTGATTGGGAACACCTTTCCGCCGGATGTAAATGTCATCAAAGTGGATGTCCCCGCGGATGCCCGTCCTGATACCCCCTGGGAATGGACGCGTCTTTCCCGCGATTCCTACTACGAACCTGTGCCACCGAAGCGCACGCAATGGAACCAACCCGGTTCGGTTGGTTATCGCCGTAAGAAAAACGGGGTTTACGAGGCAGGTACAGATGTGTTTGCTTTAACGGTTCGTCGCACGGTCTCTGTTACCCCTTTAAGTTTGGATATGACATCCAGGATAGATCTGGACAGTCTACGCCGGTGGATGAATGGCGCAACGCATTCTCAGGATGCTTCATAAAAAAGTGCTCGTTGTTCATGCTTTCAAACTATTGGGATGGTTTATTTGGCGCCCCAAATATGTGGGACATGTTCCCATTGGATGTAGGACGCCTGCAACGTTCCCCCCCCCATCCATGCGTAGATTCCAGCCATAACCAAATGTCACTGCGAGGAGCCGCTTTGCGGCGACAAAGCAGTCTCCTTGCTTACCAGGGGAAGACTGCTTCCCCTACGCTTTGCTC
>DAOTZN010000105.1:0-7276 GCA_034434095.1 Anaerolineales bacterium | reverse complement strand
GTGTGGGGGTTGGCGCTGGTGTACTGCCAAAACTGCACGCCATGCCTACGGTCAAAATGAAAGCAACCAACAAGAAAAGCGGACGAAGGGTACGAAAGATCATCAGAATTCTCCTTTGGTGAAAAATGATTTGCTGCGAAGGGCGCTTGACGCATAGTAACCCCTCGCCGTAGATTGGGTAATGTGAATATTATACAGTTTTTTTCGCTATTTGTGTGATGTTTCAGGAATTTGTAGGCGCCCGCGCCCGAAGGAGACAGGCTGGAAAGCCTATCCTACGCGGTGCTCTCTGATGGCATTTCGAGCGGAGCGCTTGTCCCGAGCAAAGGGACTGTCTAAAATTACTTTTTGGGGTGCTGGGCGAAGCTACCCGCTCAGTGCGTAGAAGCCACCTGTACCAAATAGGCCTGTATCGTTTCTGGGGATTCAAAGGCCAGTTCGGGCAAGGCCTCCGGTGCGAAAAAGGCTGCCTGGCCGGCGTCATCGCTCGCTTGGAGCACGCCGCCGGTGACTTCCGCTCGATAAGTCAACACCAGGTGCGCGCCGATAGGCGTTTGTGGCCGTCCGATGGCTCCCAGCAGTCCGGTAATGCGCACTTGTAGCCCGGTTTCCTCCAGACACTCCCGCACAGCGGCTTCCTGCGGGTCTTCGCCGGCATCCAGAAAACCGCCTGGAAAAGCCCAGCGCCCTTCTTGCGGCGGATTGGTACGTTGGACAAGTAGTACTCGCCCCTGAGAGACGATCATCACGGTTACGGCTACCTTGGGGTCGGGAAAATATATCCAGCCACAAGATAAGCAGGTGGGACGAATTTTTCCGGCGTGTAAGCGGCTCACCAGAGGCGAGCCGCAACGCACACAAAATCGGATTTCATCTGAGGATAGGTTTTCGCTCATGGTCGTTTTTTTGCCAGAAAAGCAGCCAGCGCGGAGAGTATGGCTGTGATGCCCAAGGCAATTTGCAGGGTACGCCATGGGAAAGCCGCTGACGCGGGGGCGGGCAAGTTGCTTTCCATTGACCTTTCTGTGGGAATACTGCCGGTAGGGGATGGGGAAGGTGTCGCTGTGGCCGTTACCGTCGGGGTGATGATGGTATCGCCCTCGGTTTGTACCATAGACTGCAAGGGCAGGGTCATCTCCGTGGATGTGAATGTCTCGGTAGCAGGTGCCGCCGCGATGCCTTTTTCTATCGCAGCTACGGGAGTCTCTTCTACCACGGCTTCCGCAACAGGCGCTTCAACGGGGGCAGTCTCGACCATCATCATGGCCGGTGGTTCTGCGCTGGAGAAGGTGGGAGACATCAACCAACGCTGGCCAGCAATGGTTACCAGCAATAACACAAAAGCCACTGCCGCGCTCCATTGCATGGTAGGACGGAACCAATCCCAAAAAGAAGGGCGCGGTGTGACCATTTCCGGGGTTAGGGTGAAATTACGGGGGGCACGCACCTTGGGGGCGGCGCGCAAAATCAAGCGGGTACGCCGTAGGGCTTCCAGTTCACCTCGCAAATCCGGGTTTTGTTGCAGGCGCTCTTCCAGGCGCGCCCGTTCCTGGGGGGGGATCTCGTCATCCAGGTAAGCCGATAAAATATTCAAATCTCGTGAAGGTAAGGGTTTATTCATGGTGTGCGCTCTGCCTTCAAACGAAAGGCATCCGGCAAGAGTTCCCAAAATCCTTGCAAACAATCTCGCAAACGAGCCCGTGCCCGTGAGAGACGGCTCTTGACCGTGCCAACCGGCTTCCCAATGGCCTCGGCGGCCTCAATGTAATCCAATCCTTGAACGTCTACCAACACAGCCACTGCGCGGAAAATTGGCGGCAGGTCTTGTAGGCAATGTTGAATGGCTTGGTTCAACTGGCTGCGAAGTAGGCGGTCTTCAGGGCCTTCGGCAGGGTCGGCCAACCAGCGCGGCGATTCGACTTCTTCACCGTAGCGGTCTTCTGGTTGTAAGGTGGTTACCGGACGACGTTTGTTATAGCGCAAGTCATCGTAGCAACGGTTAGTGACAATGCGCAGCAACCAGGCGCGAAATGAGCCGCCCCGAAAAGAATCTAATTTCCGGAAGGCCGAGATAAAGGCTTCCTGGGTGGCATCTTCGGCGGCATCGCTCTCGCCTAAAATGCGATAGGCCTGATGGTACACCATGTCCTGATAAGCCAGGACCAAATCGTTAAAGGCCTCCAGGTCACCTTGCAAAGCGCGTTCAATGAGCAATGCTTCATCCATATTTTTATGAATGTCTCCTCTGAAACAGCCAGTAGGCGTAACGCCAAAGAATTAGTGCCAGGGCTGTATTGCCACCTAATACCAGCACGAAAATGGGGAGCACAGGTGTCCATAACCAGAGCGCCCGTAACCAGGCCGCCAGCGGAGCCATCAAGAGGGCAGCCCACAGCATTCGCGGTAGAGAGGGGGGCTGTTTAGAGGCACGTAGCAACCCCAACGCTCCACCGGCCAATCCCCAGGCAGCCAGCAGGGGAATGTACGTGCTGGCCATCCGCCAGGAAATGCCCTCGCCGTGTGATGCAAAGCCGACCAGAGTCACGATCATCAACGCCAGGGCGTCTCCTATAAGCATTGCATACGATGTAGGAACTTGCATGTCATAATCCTACCCTAAAGCCTACAAACATGCAACTGACGTTTTTGTCTAATTGCTATGAGTTTTCGCCGCAGAATAAAAATTTGTATCCGTCTGTGCTGTAGGGGTGACACATGTATCGTCCTAGATGCAACGCATGTGTCGCCCTAGGCGCAAGCGCTGCTCATAGTAGCCCCCCATTTTAGTCCCGGCAAAAGTTGGTGGGATGGGGCACAGCAGGCCAGACGAGGGGTGATGCCCTGTTTTTTCGTAACTGCCTACGTCATTGCGAGGGAGCGCAACGACCGAAGCAATCTCCAATTCGCGGGGGGGAGATTGCTTCGCCTTCGGCTCGCAATGACAGGCAAGGGTAACTCTGCAAAGCTGCCCTACGCGCTTGCGCCTCCCCCTGCAGGAAGGTAGGCAGGTACGTTTTTTCTCCCTATTGCCTGAAGGTGCAAAGCCGGGTACAATTCCTTTGGAGATATTGTTTTATGAAACCCAACCCCCCTCTTCCTTTTTGGCAAGCCTACCTGCGTATCCTGGGCATTGATTCTGCCATCGTCTTCGCGTTGGCGTTGTTGTTGGGAGACTTGCCACAAGTCAGCAACCTGTATTTTCTCAGCAGCGTTGTGCTGTTTATCCTGTCTGTGGTACCCGTTTTCTCAGAAGTAGGCGGGAATTTTCGCACGGTATATCGCCTGTCTAAAGGGGAAAAAATGGCCGACCTGGTGCATGCCCAAGAGGAATCGGCCAAAACAGGGTGGCGCATTACTGCGCTGTATGGCCTTTGCGGTCTCTCTGCTTTCATTCTGTCTATTTTTACCAGCCTGTGGTGGCCCCTATGAACCAACAAAACAGTACCAAATTCATCCTGACTTGTTTGACGTTGACCGTTGCAACCTGCTTGTGCCTGAGCGTTGTGGGCCTGGGCGCAGCCGGATACCTGTTATGGCCGGGACGTACATCCGGCACCGAAGGGGTACCCACCTCGGAGATTAACCTCCCCCCCGAGGGAAACAGTCCTACCCCGCCCGCAGCGGGTGAGGCCACCCCGCAGGGAAACATCCCCCCGGAGATTGCCGGCCAGATGGACGAGATTGAATCCCAAGTGCAGACCTTGCGCGGCCTGCAGAGCGACCACCCCGTCGAACGGCAGTTGTACTCCTCCGAAGCCTTGCGCCGCCGTGTCGTTGAAGATTTCCTGTCCGATTACACGCCCGAAGAAGCCCATGAGGATGTGCTCTCCCTGAGTGCTTTCGGACTGCTCCAGCCTGATTTTGAAATGCTGCCCTTTTTGGAAAACCTGTACAGTGAGCAGATCGCCGGTTTTTACGATGACGAAGTCAAAGTCATGTATGTGGTGCAAGATACGGACTTCCGCGGCCCGCAACGTATGACTTATGCCCATGAGTTTGTGCATGCCTTGCAAGATCAGAATTTTGGTTTGGGCGAGGCCCTGGGAATCAGCGATGAGCAATGTCAGGCCGATAGTGAACACTGCGCCGCGGTGCAGGCGCTGGTTGAAGGAGATGCTTCTCTAACCGAAGAAATGTGGCTACATACTTATGCCACCGACCAGGATTTTACCGACTTGTTCGATTTTTATGGCAATTTTGATACGCCAATCTACGATTCCGCGCCTGTTTTCATGCAGGCCGATTTTCTATTCCCCTACCAGCAAGGCAAAGATTTCGTGCAGTATCTTTACGATCAAGGGGAATGGGAATCTGTGAATGCCGCCTACACTAACTTGCCTCAATCTACCGAGCAAATCATGCATCCTGAACGCTATCCGGAAGATGTACCGCTCAAAGTTGACCTGCCAGACTTGCTGCCTCTCCTTCCGCAAGGCTGGCAGCAGGTGGATAGTGGTACCCTGGGCGAGTGGTACACCTATCTGATGCTTTCTCAAGGCTGGGAAAATGTTTTCCGCCTGCCGGAAGATGTCGGCTTGAAGGCTGCAGATGGCTGGGGGGGCGATGCCTATGCTGTTTTCTATGCGCCTGACGAAACCGCTTACGTTTTGGTGTTAGATATGCGTTGGGACAATGCCTCAGAGGCCAGTGAGTTCCGCCGTGCGTTGCTGCGTTACGTCAGCAGGCGTTTTGACGTTGCCACCCAAAATGTAGACGGTGGTTTGTGGACCTGGCAAACCGATACTTTGTTTAGCAGTTTGCATCAGGACGATACTCGCACGGTGTGGCTTGTTGCCCCCAGTCAGACGCTGGCTGATGCCCTGTGGCAAGTGCTTTCGACTCCATGAGCACGACATTGGATACCAGGCGCATTCGCGCCTTGTGTTTTGATGTGGATGGGACCCTGGGCGATACCGATGATTTGTACGTAGCGCGGTTGAGCGGCTGGTTGAGAAAGGTTCTCCCATTGCAGCGTGCACATACCCTTGCTCGCTGGCTGGTCATGAAAGCGGAATCCCCTGGCAACGCGCTCTACATCCTGGCTGACCGCCTGGGGTTGGATGACCGCTTGTACCGCTTGTTCTCTCACCGTGCCCCACAAAGGGAATATGACGATTTTCGCCCGGTGCCCGGTGTGCCTGCCATGTTGGCGCAACTGGCGGAACACTACCCGCTGGCGGTAGTTAGTGCCCGTGGAGAGTACAGCACCCTACAATTCCTGGAAAAATGCGGTCTACGCCAATACTTTCAGGTTGTTGTTACGGCGCATACCTGTAAGCGAACGAAACCCGCTGCAGAACCACTGTTATGGGCAGCAGAACGTTTGAGGGTGCCACCCCAGGCCTGTGTGATGATTGGCGATACCGTGGTGGATATTCGGACCGGGCAGGCTGCTGGCGCACAAACCATCGGGGTGCTCTGTGGCTTTGGCGAACGTGAAGAACTGGAGCGGGCTGAAGCAAATTTGATTTTGGCACAAACTGCCGAGGTGTCTTCCGTACTGGGAATACAGGATAGCGATGCATGGTGAGGCCGGGGACAGCGGAGGCGGCTCCCACGCCGCCGGATAGCCGCTGGTATGGTTCCTGTGGCGCTCAAAATATGTGGGATAGGCTTTCCGGCCTGTCCTGCACTGTGCCGGAGAAGGTCATCGGTTTCGGGCCTTGGTGGTGAAAGCGTTAGACGTCCCAGGTTGTTGAAAGAAACAACGAAAACGCGTGTATAATTAAAACAACTTGATGGACAACCCCTTGGTTGATGTGGAATACCGAAATGAAAAAAATCGCCTTCTTGATGGTTTTGCTCTTTGCAGGTGGCTTAATTCCCTGGCAGGTTCGTGCACAGACCGGTGAGGTGCGCTATTTCCCTGAAACCGGCCATTCCGTAAGCGGCGCCTTTTTGGATTTTTACAACGCGAATCCGGATGCTTTGTTGTTGTTCGGTTACCCCATCACGGATGCCTTTACCGATGGTGAGGGACGAGAAGTACAGTATTTTCAGCGGGCGCGTTTTGAGCGGCAGGCTACACCTTTAGGGTCCTCGGTTACCTTAACGCCGTTAGGGCAACTGATGCGGGAACGTCAGAAAAACCTGTATCCAGACGAAATACAGCCGGCCTACGTCCGTACCAATCCAACAGCCTGCCGTAACTTCCCGAATGGGGAACAGTTGTGTTATGACTTTCTAACTTTTTGGGAGAACCATCAAGGTGAAAAATATCTGGGGATGCCCATTGCTCCGATTGAAAAAGAGGGCAATCGTTTTGTCCAATATTTAGAATACGCCCGTCTGGAATGGCGCCCCGAAGCCACGCCAGGGCAGCAGATTGTGGTCGCGCCACTAGGAGAGATTTATTTCACCCTGGCAGGGGAAAACACACAACTACTACGGGCAGCACCAGTGCGATTAGATGATTTGCCGGCCACGCGTTCTCTGGATGTTAAGGCCTTTGTAACGCGCACTTCAGTTTCCCAACACGACGAACAGAAAATTTATGTCATTGTGCGTGATCAATACCATCAACCGGTGGAGAATGCCACTGTCTCCATGAAAATCTACTATCCTGATGGTACGACATCCAATTTTGTGGCCGAGAATAACACCAATCGTTACGGCTTTATGGTAATTGTTGCACCAATAAATGCCAATCAGAGGGGGTTAGTAGAAGTGGAAGTAAATGTAACGGTACTACAGAATATCACCGGTTCCACGCGCACATCCTTCCGCATTTGGTATTAGCGACGGCCACGGCTAATCTGTGCAATACAAGAGCCGATGGACGATTGTAAGTTTTAACGTCTTAAAGCCTCTTTTTAGCCCTTTTCTGTTTCTTGGCACGCTGTGTTAGATGCGGTTGAACTTGAAGACTCGCTGGTTGGTAAAAAAGATTCATAGTGTGCGGACAATTTCCAAAAACTTCTCTACAACTTGCGGGTCAAAATCCGTTCCTGCTCGATTTTTTATATACTCAATTGCCTGCGCTCGTGTCCATGCCTTACGATATGTTCTATCATTTGTTAGCGCGTCCCAAGTATCGGTAGTCTCCCTCTTGAGAGCAGGCACAAAAAGGGGTACACTTAGGGCCAACTGAAAGGAGAGAGTATGGAACACTTTGCTAAACCTGGAGAATTCTGTCCAAATCCGGCTTGTCCGATGCACCGGAAAGTGCAAACGTCTCAGGCCAAACCCCATATTATCAAAGCAGGCAAAACGCGTAAAGGCGTGCAACGATTCCAATGCAAAGTCTGCGGCAAATACTTTGTGGCAACCAGTGGCA
>DAOTZN010000104.1:0-3402 GCA_034434095.1 Anaerolineales bacterium | reverse complement strand
TCAGTTGGCAGAAGCGATCCAGCCAATCGAGCACCTCCTGGCGCGAAACCTGCGTCCAATTGGCCAGCATGGCTTTCAACTCGGCGCGGTGAATTTCGCCCAATCCCTGGCGTGAAGGGGTGTAGAAGAAGTGACCGTGGGAGATGTTGGCGAAGGTTTCCGGAGGTTCGTCCACGCCCAGGTAGACCGTGTACACCGAATCGGCGCCCCGGCCACGCAAGATTTTTTGGCGTTCCTGGGCGCTGCGGCGCTGCGCGGGCTCAGGCAGGCCATCGGTGCGCGCCAGGCGATAGAGCGTTTTCAGGTCTGCGGCCCAAATCAGGTTTTGATAGCGGTACTGGTTGCCGTGCTCGTCTTCCAAGAGCCGCTGCGCCACGTCCACGCCGGTGACCCGCGTTTGGGTGCGAATCTCCCCGCCCAATTCCTGCACCCGGGCGGTGACTTTCTGCGCCAGTTGACCCACCCCGCCTTTGGGGTAGAGATAATCGGTGTAGAGATAGAAATAACTCAGGGCGAAAAAGGCCGGCGTGCCGCGGAAAAAATGCTGATCGATGATGTCGCGCAGGGCGCGGTTGGGCAGCAGGTCGGTCAGGTAGGCTTCCACCGCACCGCCCATGCGAAACATGCGGTACAACGTGGCCGGGAATTTGAACAGCCAGGGGACATAGTGACGCAGAAAATAGGCCGGTTCCTGCCGAAAGTCGTGAAAGGCCGGATTTTCTACCTGGTACAGCACGCCCATGTCCCGCATCACGCTTTGGATGACGGCCTTGAGCCGCTCGATATCGGCTTCATCGGCGGGGTACAGCGCCTTGAGCATGGCGATGTACTGCTCAACATCTTCCTGGCGTTCCACGTGCACGATTTTATCTTCAATGCCCACCGACACGCGGCTGGGCACCATTTCCAGTGAGATGCCCAAATCACGCAGCATGGGCAGGATGATGCCGGCGCTTAGCAGGGCACGCACGCCGCCTTCAAACAGAAAGTCCTGGTGTGTAAACGAGTTGACCAGCCCGCCGCAGTGATCGTTTTTCTCCAGCAAGAGCACATCTCGCCCGTCGCGGGCCAAATAGGCGGCTGCGGTCAGGCCGGACATGCCGCCGCCGACAATGATCACGTCCTTTTCAATCATCGTTATCCATCTCCATGTGTGCAGGGACAACCCCCAGTTGTCCTTGCAAGAAACGCCGGATGGCGCTTATGACCTGGGGCCAGGCGGCGCCTTCGGGGTCAGGCAGGTCGTGGGCGCCATCCAGTTCGGTATAGCAATGCGGCCCGGCGTAGCGGCTGAGTAGTTGACGGGTTTCTGCTGGCCGCACGATAGGGTCATCTTTCCCTTGCAGAATCAAAACCGGCATGGTGGCGTGCGCTGCGGCGTGCTTTGCAGCATTGCCTGCCTTGCGCACTTCATTGACCATTGCCAGGGGCACGCTGAAATCGCGCAGTGCGGCCTGCACTTCGGGATCATCCCAATCCACATCTGGCAAGAAGCCCTCCATGCCCTTGCGAAATCGCGGGTCGCTGAAATCGGGCTTGAACAGACGGAAGGGCCGCAGGCGGGGTATCAGGCGGCCAAGCCGGGGCACCCATTGCCACAAGCGACTCTGCAAGCCGGTGAAGGGGCTGAGCAGGATGAGGGCATCGGGCTGCAGGCTTGCCGCTGTGCTTAAGGCCAGCGCGGCGCCCATGGAAAAGCCCAGCATCACCAGTGGGCGATGCGTGCCTTTCAATCCCCGGACGGCCTCGTCAATCGCCTGGCGCCAGTCATTCGCGCGCATGTCGGGCAAGCGTTCCAGGTCGGGGCCGAACCCCGGCAACAGGAGCGCCTGCGCCGTCCAGCCCCAGGCGTGAAAGGCTTCCGCCAGCGGGCGCATCTCGTTGGGGGTGCCGGGAAAGCCATGGATGAGCAGCACACCCGGTTGGCCGCCGTTCAACGTGAAGCTCTGGTGCTCTGGCCCGGTGAAGGGATTGAAGGCCAGCGTTGTGCGAGCGCGTTCGTTGGGCTTGTCGTTCATGCGTTCTTCCATTGAAATGTCGAGTGAGATGTCGAGCCGGTAAGCGTCTGCGCCCCCCAGAAGCGCACGACCAGCAGAGCCATCAAGACCCACAGGGCGCTGAGCATCCACTCCGCCCTGACCGAGAGTTGGAACAACTCCCCAACATAGTTGGTCATGAAGTGGAACAAGATGGCGGAGAGGGTGCTGTGCCGGGTGTTGTTAAAAATCCAGGTGAAAATGATGGTTTGTATCACGATGTTGAATGCGAAACTCCACCAGGACGGCGGCATGCCGAACCCCAGACGGTGTTGGTAGGTGCCCGGGATGAAGAAGAGCGGCAGATGCCAGATGGCCCACACCACGCCCAGGATGAGGCTTGCGTTGAGCGCGCTCCAACGAGCCTGAAGACGTTCCAGCGCATAGCCGCGCCACCCCATTTCTTCTGGCAGCGGGCCAAAAAAAAGGATGAAAAGCGTGAAGGGGAGCAGCGACAGGGGCTGCTCGAGAAAGCGAGCCGCCGCTTCCAGCCGCAGGCCAGTTCCCCCCAGCATCCGATCACCCCCCGCGGCCAGGAGCGTGAGGGCCGGCACGGTCAGGAAAATGACCGCATACCAGCCTGGAGAAATTCGCCGCGCATCAACGATGCGCCGCCAATATGCCTTGCGACCGTCAGCGTCTTCTGTTAAGTAGGTCAGCAGGACGGCGGCCGCAGCCGGTCCCAGCCCGGCCAGGGCATACAAAATCATGGCGAAAGGCGACGACTGCAGATTAAGCCCCGCCAGGGCCATGCGGACGGTAAATATCCAGGAAAGGCCGAGTGTCAGGGCAAAAAATACCCAGGGGCTTGACCAACCTGAGGGTTGTAGTGGTTTCATCCTAATTTACCTGGCAGATTGCGTGCTGAAATTGGTCGGGGCACTGGCCAAAGGGTTGGGCTGGCTGCCAGCCGAGGTTCTAGAGGAATGAGGCTGCGTTCTCGCGTGTGCATGCTCATGGCACGATGGTTGTGATGGCGCTATGCTGTATCCAATCTGGCTACATGCCAGCGGGTGAGGATTTTGCGGGCGGTAAACAAGGCCCATAAACCGGGCTTGCCGAACAGGATGCGAGTGAACCAACCCCACAGGCCGGCTTTGTGCCGATATTCGATATGCTCGTTGATGCGGGTGTGGTTGGCGTCAATGGGGATGAAGCGGTGGGTGTGCTGCCAATGGGCCAGCGGGCCTTGCACCTGGGTATCGGTGAAGCCATGTTCGCTCACATCGCTGTGCACCGCGACCCAGCGCAGGGGCAACGGCCCAAACCACAGGGTGAATTCGGCGCGTGAACCTTCACCTAACGGTTCGTAGTGGTGGATTTGTGCGAAGACCGGCGGCGGTGTGAGTTTCTTCAGCGCCCGCGT
>DAOTZN010000103.1:0-5921 GCA_034434095.1 Anaerolineales bacterium | reverse complement strand
CGGCTTTCAGTCACAACCAAATGTCACCGAGATGAGGGGTAGCGGAAGCCTTCCGCTACCCCTTCGGAATACCAGGATTAGCCCCACTCTGTTTACAACAGTGTCCACAAGTTTCTGAACCATCCCGAAAAGGATAAAGACTTTGTGTCTTGGTGGTTTTGTGGTAAAAAAACGCCAAGAGGCCCCAGGTTATTGAGATGATACCGACTGACAAATCTTTGGTACACAAAAACGAGAACACGGCAACACGAGAGAGGTGGCATGAAATCTCTCTGCTGCTCATTCCACTGCTGTTTTTGCTGTATGCCGGGAACGGTTTTCCTTACCTGGCGGGGGGGATTTATTCCGATTTCGCCATTTCGCATTACCCCAACGCCCTGTATTTGCAGCGCAGTTTATGGCATGAGCACACCTTTCCGTGGTGGTCGCCGCTGATTTTGAGCGGCGCGCCCTTTGCCAGTGACCCGCTCAGCAGCGCATGGTATCCCCTGCACTACCTGGGGTTGCTCTTTCCGCTGCCTTTTGGGTTGCATTGGGTGGCCGCGCTGCACCTGTGGATTGGCGGGTTGGGGATGTATTTTCTGTTGCGCGCCGAGAAATTGGAATCCAAGGCCGCCCTGTGGGGCGCGCTGGCCTTTCAACTCCTGCCCAAAGCCTGGGCACACTACGCTGCCGGGCACTTGACGCTGTGGTACGCGCTGGCCTGGACGCCGTGGGCGGCCTGGATACCCACCCTCCGTACACCCCAAAAACCCAAGGGTTGGCTGGCCGCGCTGGGCGGATTCCCCGCGGTGCTGCTCGCTTTTCTGGCCGACCCACGCTGGGGACCGTTCGTCGGGCTGCTGTTCGCAGCGCAGGCCCTCCGGCTGATGCGCAAGGGAAAATCCTGGCGACTCCCCGGCCACCGGAAGTCGCTAGCCTTGAGCATCGCTTTGCTTGTACTGGCGCTCCCCTACGTGTGGCTGCTGTGGCAGTTCGCCCGCCTGTCCACCCGCGCCGCGCTGACGATTTCGGAAGCGCTCACCTTTTCCCTTTCACCGCTCAATTTTTTGGGGCTGCTGCTACCCACCGCCACTTCGGCGGAAAGCGTGCTGTACGTTGGCGCCGCCGTGCTGGCCCTGCTCGTGCTGGCGCTGGTGTGGCCGCAGGTGCGGGGAAAAACGCGTTTTTGGCAGGGCATGGCCCTCTGCTCGCTGGCCTTTGCCCTGGGGCCAAGCCTCCCCTTTTTCGCCCCGTTGATTCTGCGCTTGCCGGGCTTCAACCTGTTGCGCGTACCGGCGCGCGCCCTCTTCTTGTTCGGGATGGCGCTCATCATGCTGGCGGCACACGCGTTGGACGCCCTCCTCAAGCACGAGGCCCCGCAAAGCACCATCCGCAACGTATCGCTGAGCCTGACCGCACTGGCCGGGACGGTCTGGGCGCTGACCCTCGGCCTGGGGGTGCTGAGCAACTCATGGGACGCGGGATTGCTCTGGATTACGCTCCTGTGGGCCGGGACATTCTTCGGGGGGTTGCTCAGCCTGCGGAAACGGTATCCCCCGCGGGCCGCGTTTGTCCTGTTCCTGGGGCTGACCGTGCTCGACGGGGGCGGATTCGCCTTTCGGCATGTGGTCTTCCTTCCTAAAAATGTCATCTTGAACGAAAAAGCCGAGGTCATTACCTACCTGGCCGGGCAGGAGGGGCGCTTTCGGGTGTATTCCCCCTCCTACAGCATCCCGCAACAAAGCGCGGCGTTTTACGGCCTGGAACTGGCCGACGGGGTCAATCCGCTCCAGATTGCTGGCTATGCGCAGTTTATGCAGGCCGCAACGGGTGTACCCCCGCACGGCTACAGCGTGACGTTGCCCCCCTTCGCCACCGGCAACCCGGCGCGGGATAACGCCGCCTACACGCCGGATGCCTGCCGCCTGGGGTTGCTGAACGTGCGCTTTGTGGCCGCCGAGTTCGACCTGCAAGCGCCTGCCCTGACGCCGGTAGCGCAGTTTGGCGAAACGCGCCTGTACCGCAATCAATGTGCGCTCGGCCCGGCCTGGGTGCAGCCACCGGAAGCCCCCGCGGGCACACAGGCGCGGCCGCTCCCCGATGAGGCCGTGCAATGGCAGCCGAACCGCGTCACGGTGCAGGCCAATGGGCCGGGACTGCTGGTGCTTTCGGAAGTGGCTTATCCGAACTGGCAGGTGAGCGTAGACGGGCAACCCGCCGAAATGCGCACACTGGAGGGCGTGTTGCGCGCCGTCCTGCTCCCCGCCGGAGCGCATGAAGCCGTGTTCACCTATCGCCCCTGGCGCGCCCCATGAGGCCAAACGCCCGCCGTGCGACTATGCGCAGTCCCGACCGCAAATTCACCCTGTCCTTCGCCCTGCTGGTGATGCTGCTCACCACGCTGCCCTACCTGGTGGGCTTTGCCGCGCAGGGAGACGCCTGGCGCTTTAGCGGTTTCGTCTTCGGGGTGGAAGACGGCAACTCCTACCTGGCGAAGATGCTGCGCGGCGCGGCCGGCGATTTCCTGTTCCGCACCCCGTATACCGCCTACGCACAGCGCGGCGCGCTGGCCTACCTGCCCTACCTGCTCCTCGGCAAACTGAGCGCGCCGCCCGCCCAACATGAGCAACTGGTGGCGCTCTTCCACCTGTTCCGTTTGGTGGCCGGTGTGCTTGCCATCCTGGCGACGCGTGATTTCCTGGATTTTCTGCTGCCCGACCGCCGCGGGCAGCGTTGGGCGCTGGTGCTGGTCACGCTGGGCGGCGGGCTGGGCTGGCTGATTACCCTGCTGGGCGGCCCGGCGCCGGGCTGGTACAACCTGCCGCTGGAATTCTACTCCCCGGAGAGTTTCGGCTTTCTGGCGCTCTACGGCCTGCCCCACCTGGCGATGGCGCGCGCCCTGCTGCTGTGGGGATTGCGCGTCCTGCTGGAGAAACGTCCCTGGCGCGCCGGCCTGCTGTGGCTGCTGATGGGACTCTTCCAACCGCTGGCCATCGTGACCGCCTGGGCGATTACGGCGGCTTTCACGGGAATGCAGATTGTCGGGAGACTGCTGCGCCCGCGAGGGACCCCGTTCCCCTGGAGGGAGACACGCGCGACCCTGCAGGGGGCTGCCCTTCCCGTAGGAATTTCCTCGCCCCTGGTGTTGTACACCGCCCTGACCTTCGGCCGCGACCCCGTCTTGCGCACCTGGAGCGCGCAAAACCTCATCGCTTCGCCGCCGCCGGTGCAATACCTGCTGGCCTATGCCCTGCCGCTGCCCTTCGTCCTGCACTGGTTGGTGAGGAACAAGCCCTGGCAGGCGCGCCGCCCGCAAGATGCGTTGCTCTTCGGCTGGCTGCTCTTGTTCCCCTGGCTGGCCTACGCGCCCTACAATTTACAACGCCGTCTGCCGGAAGGCATTTGGGTGGCCATCGTGAGTGCGGCCGTGCTGGGGGCGCAAAGTGGACTCTTCCGGCGCGTGTTCGATTTCCTGATGCCCCTGACGCTGCCCTCCAGCCTGCTCTTGCTGCTCGGCGGGCTGTTGAGCGTGCTGCACCCCGCCCCACCGCTGTTTGTCCCCGCCGAGCAGGCCGCGCTGTACGAAAACCTGGCCGCACAGGCCGGCCCGCGCGATGTGGCGCTGGGGGCTTTCGAGAGCGGCAACGTCCTGCCCGCCTGGGCGCCGGTGTACGTGGTCATCGGGCACGGCCCTGAAAGCGTGCACCTGGACGAATTGCGCCCGCGCGTGGTGGCTTTTTACGCCGCGGAGACTTCCCCCCAGGCGCGCCACGCCCTGTTGGAGACCTTCCACGTGCGCTGGGTGCTGTGGGGACCGGCCGAGCGCGCCCTGGGCAATGCCAACCTGGCGCAAATGCCCTTCTTGCGCCTGCGAGATGTGCGCGGGGAGTATGACTTGTTTGAGGTGGTGGATGGACAATAGACGGTGGACGGTGGACGCTATGAGGCGCTTTTGGTTGCCAAAATATCTGGCGCTGCTCATTCCTTTCGTGTGGCTGGCGCCGGTTTACCTGGGCGGGAAAGCGCTGTTTTGGGGTACGCCGGCGCTGCAATTTTACGTGTGGTGGCACCAGGCCGCCCAAACGCTGTTGGCCGGTCATTTGCCGCTGTGGAATCCGCTGGCCGGGATGGGCGCGCCGTTGTTCGCCAATTACCAGAGCGCCCTGCTGTACCCGCCGGTGTGGTTGCTGCTCCTCCTGGATGCGCTGGGCGGCCTGCCGTTGATGGCCTGGGCCGCGACGCTGGTCGTGGCGGCGCACCTGGCCGGGGCGGCCTGGGGGATGATGCGCTTGCTGGCGGAAAACGGCCTGAGCGACTTGGCTCAAGGCATCGGCGGGCTGGCCTTTGGGATGTGCGGCTACCTGACGGCGCGCGCCGGCCTGTTCCCGGGCATGATTTTCGCCGCGGCCTACCTGCCGTGGGTGTTGCTGGCCGTCCAACGGCTGGCGACCCGCCCACAAAAGGGAGGGCTGACCCCCGAAGTACGTTTGCTAACCTTGACGGCCGGCCTGCAACTGTTGAGCGGCCACGCCCAAACCACATGGTACACCTTCGTGCTGGCGGGCGTGTGGTACCTGATCTACGCTAAAAAACAGGCGCTGCGCCGCTTGCCCCACGCGCTGCTGGGCTTTACGTTGGCCGGGTTGCTGGCCGCGCCGCAATTGCTGGCCACCGCCGAATATCTGCTGACTTCTCAGCGCGCGGCCGCCTACGCCTACGAAGCCGCCATGACGTACTCTTTTTGGCCCTGGCGGCTGCTGGATTTGTTTGCCCCCGGGGTGTTCGGCTCCCCCGTGGACGGCACGTACTGGGGTTACGCGGCCTACTGGGAAGACGCCCTGTACCTGGGTTGGCTGCCGCTGATGCTGGCGCTGCTCTTCCTGGGGGCTGCGGGGCGCAATCTGCTGTTGCGCCGGACGGGGCGACGTCAACACGCGGTCAGGGAAACGCGCCCCATTCTGCCCGTGCTGCTCATCGCGCTGACGGCCTGCCTCCTGGCGCTGGGGGATAACACCGCGCTGTTCCCGTGGCTGTACTGGCACGTGCCGACCTTCGACATGTTTCAGGCCCCCACCCGCTGGAACCTGTGGTTGGAATTCGCGCTGGCCTTTTTGGCCGCCCTGGGCGTGGAACGATGGCGGCGTCCCGAGGGGCGGGCGCTGTACTGGTCACGGCTGGGGACGGCCGGCGCGTTCGCCATCACGCTGGGGGCCGGCATCGGCTGGTTTCTGTTGCGCAACAACGCCGACCTGGAACGCCTGTCCACGATGGTGCGCGCCTTCGCCTGGATGGGGCTGTGGGGGCTGGGCGGTGGGTTGCTGACGCTTTTCCACGCCGGCAGGCGGCGCCGGTTCGCGTACCTGGCGCTCGGCTGGCTGGCGCTCGACCTGCTGCATGCCGCCTGGGGCCTGGCGCCTGCCACGGGGCTGGATTTCTACCGGCAGGCGGCAAACGTCCCTGCGCCGGTGCGTGCCACGGCGCAGGCGGGTCAACGGCTGTATTTGCCCGCCCAGGATGAGTACCGGCTCAAATTTGAGCGCTTTTTGCGGTTCGATTCCTTCCTGCCCGGCGAAGATTGGCACGCCATGCGCGACACGCTGCTGCCCAACCTGTTTTTGCCGGAGGGCATTCCCAGCGCCAACAACTTCGATCCGCTGCTGCCAGGGAACTACGCCGCCTGGATGGATGTTCTGGCGCAGTCTCCACCCGCGGTGCAGGCGTGGATGCTGAACCGGATGAGCGTGGGGATGGTAGAAAGGGTAGATTTGCAACCGCCTTTCGGCGTGCGCTTTGAATCCCGTGCGGGGTTGCCGCGTGCCCGCTGGGCAGCCTGCGGGCCTGAGAGCACCTGCCCGCAGGCGTTATGGGATACGGTCAACGCCCTGGGGCAGGGGCGGGAAACGGAACCCCCTGGGGGGGTGGTCTTGCTCCCGGAAACG
>DAOTZN010000102.1:0-1615 GCA_034434095.1 Anaerolineales bacterium | reverse complement strand
GGCACAGTTCAAGCCGCCAGGCGCGCAATTTCTACAAAGGAGTCGGCCTTCAGGCTGGCGCCGCCAACCAGGGCACCGTCAATGTCAGGGCGGGCGAAGAAGGGTGCAGCGTTGTTTGGTTTGACCGAACCGCCATACAGAATGCGCACGCCGGCAGCAATCTCCGCCCCCCACAAATTGGCCAGCGCCGGGCGGATGACCTCGCCAATTACGTGTTGCGCATCGTCAGGGTCACAAGCCAGACCGGTGCCAATCGCCCACACCGGTTCGTAGGCAATCATCAAAGCATCTGGAACATGGAGGGCGATGTCTTTCAAACCCTGACGCACCTGCCGGACAACAACCTCAACGGTCTGCCCGGCCTGATTTTCGTCCAGCGTCTCTCCAACGCACACGATGGGAACCAAACCATGCGCTAACGCGGCGCGTACCTTCTTGTTGACGGTTTTGTCCGTCTCGCCAAAGTAGGCCCGGCGTTCGGAGTGCCCAATCACCACGTAACGGCACCATTCGGCCACCATCGCCAGCGAGACTTCACCGGTAAAGGCGCCCCTCGTTTCCCAGTACATGTTTTGTGCACCCAGACCGATGGTCGTGCCTTCCAATAAAGCCTTTGCAGCCATTAAGGCCGTGAAGGGCGGGATGATAATTTTCTCTACGCCCTGCACGGCCTGTAAACCCGGCAACAAAGCGGAGATCAGTTCACGCGCCTCGGCTACCGTTTTATTCATCTTCCAGTTGCCCGCCACAACGGGAACACGAGGAGTTGATTCATTCATTGATCACTATCCTTACTCCTGGACTCTTCTTGTAGCACTACCAACCAAGGCTATCAGGCGTCTTGCAAAGCCGCCAGACCAGGCAAGGTCGTGCCTTCCAACATTTCCAATGAGGCGCCGCCACCGGTGGAGATGTGCGTTACCTTATCCGCCAGGCCGGATTGTTTGATAGCCGCCACCGAATCGCCGCCGCCAATGATGCTCACCGCCTGGCTGGCGGCTACGGCCTCGGCAATGCCAAAAGTACCGCGTGCGAAGTTCGGCATCTCAAAAACGCCCATGGGACCATTCCACACTACGGTTTTGGCACCCGCAATCACTTTGCCATAAGCGGCTACCGTCTGCGGGCCAATATCTAAAATGCGCCACCCCTGCGGCAAGGGCTTGACTGCTACAGTCTGGCGGGTGGCCTGATTGTCAAAGGCATCGGCAATGACCACATCCACCGGCAGGCGCAACTTGTTTCCGGCGGCAGCCAATAACTCACGCGCCGTCTCCAACGCGTCGTCTTCCACCAACGAATCGGCCACATCGTAGCCTTCTGCCTTGAAGAAGGTATTCGCCATGCCGCCGCCAATCAAAAGGCTGTCGGCCTTGTCCAAAAGGTTACGGATGACGCCGATTTTATCGCCAATTTTTGCCCCACCCAAAATGGCGACAAACGGCCTTTCGGGGTTAGCAATCGCTTGCCCCAGGTAGCGGATTTCTTTTTCCATCAGGAAACCGGCCACGGCCGGCAAGTAGTGGGCAACGCCCTCGGTGGAAGCGTGCGCCCGATGAGCAGAGCCAAAGGCATCGTTGACGTACAAATCCGCCAAAGCAGCCATCTGACGGGC
>DAOTZN010000101.1:0-7126 GCA_034434095.1 Anaerolineales bacterium | reverse complement strand
AAACCCTAGCACTTGATTTGGTCGGCATTGGCAAGGTGCACGAGAAGTTGGGAAACGCAAAGGAAGCCGTGGCCCTGTATAGCGCCGCGCTAGAGGATGATCTGCCCCACGAGACGCGCCGTACCACCCGTCATCGTTTGTCATTTTTACACAAACGCGCCGGAAATTGGTCAGATGCGCTGACCTTGTGGAAAGCGGCCGCCCAGGAAGGCGAGTGGTACGCCTGTGAAGAATTGGCAAAATACTACGAGCATCGGGCATGCGATCTATCTCAGGCGTTGAGGTGGACGCACCTGGCACTGGATGGGTTGACGCAGGCCTCAGCCGCAGAACGATTGACGTGGGAATCGGCTTTTGAGCACCGTCAAGAGCGCTTGTTGCGCAAGTTAGCCGCCACTGCCAGCTAGTGAATGGAACCGTCTATGGGTGAGACGAAACTCGTGCCGATAGATGCTTTGAGACCCAACAACTGGTATATCAACAGGGCAAAGCTGGATAGGGTCCGCTCGGCGTGGAGTCGTGGCGAACAAGCATCCCTTCCGCCAGTACTTGTGACCATGATCGACGGTGAGTTGAGCCTCATCGATGGTCATGCGAGAACGTACGCGGCATATGAGAACGGCGTATCCGAGATCTGCACGAGATTGAGGGATCGACTGCGCTGTACGAACACATCCACAGAGCGGGCCCCGGTCAGGGGGTCCGGAGCATCGCCGACCTCAAGAGTCGGATCGTGGACCCGCATGAGCACGAGAGACTCTGGATCGGCTACTGCCGCGCATGGCTGCTGGAGAATGAGAAAGGCCGAGGCGGCTAACACTCGCTGCAGCCGACCCGCCTACCGCGCCGCGCTCGCGAAGGTTCGGGTGATTCTGGTCACTCTTGTCACCTAAGCAGTCTTCAGTTCACCGGCAGGCGGTTGAGCTTTTTCGATAGATAGGTAGGGTAGTCGAGGGTAATGCCTTCGACTACCCACCTGAGGAATTTTGCACATCCAGGGGAAAGGGGGAAATTGGTTTGTTGGACAATCTCTTTGAAGGGCGGTATAATCGCCCCCGCGCCCAGTCCAAAGGCTGGTATTTGTACAAATTCGGAGGCTTACACTTAATGAAACAACGCTACTACCAACTATTCATTCTGATTCTCATCCTGGTTGCCGGAGCCGCCGTAGTGACATTCACGGAAGGCAAAACACTGCTAGGACGTGAAATTCGCACCCATCTAGGGTTAGACCTGGAGGGTGGCGTTCAGGCACTGCTTGAAGCAGATTTACCTGCTGACACGCCAGTCAGCAGTGATGCCATGTCCACTGCCCGTCAAATTGTGGAGAACCGTGTCAACGGGTTATTGGGCGTGGGAGAGGCCACCGTTCAACAGGCAGGCGATCGGCGTATTTTGGTGGAATTGCCTGGCGAACAAAATCCAGAAGCGGCACTTAACACGTTAAAAGAAACCGGCTTGTTGGAATTTGTCGACATGGGTAGTACACCCTTGCCACCCGGCACAATCATCAAAACCGATTTTGGGTTGGAAAGCACGTCCACGCTCACAGAGACAAACGCTGTCACCCCTACCGAGCGCATCTGGCATACGGTGATGACCGGATCGGCGCTCAAAGACGTACAGGTAACGGTTGACCAGGTTGGACAGCCACAAGTCGCCTTTGAACTGACGGGTGATGGATCAAAAATTTTTGCGGAGCATACGAGCAACAATGTTGGCAAATACCTGGCAATCGTGCTGGATAAGCGCATCATTTCCGCACCGGTGATTAATTCCCCCATCACCCAGGGACAAGGCGTGATTCAGGGGCAATTTACCAGCGAAGAAGCCAATCAATTAGCCGTACAATTGCGCTACGGTTCGCTGCCTATTCCGTTGAAGGTGGTGGAGACCCGCGCTGTTGGCCCTACCCTGGGGCAAGAATCGCTGCGCAAGAGTTTACTGGCCGGTCTGATTGGGTTGAGTATCGTGGTGCTCTTTATGGCACTTTATTACCGGGTGCCGGGGATTCTGGCCGATCTGGCATTGGTCACTTACGCGTTGATTTCGTTTGCGCTCTTCAAACTTATTCCCGTTACGCTGACGCTGCCGGGCATTGCCGGGTTTGTGTTGAGTATCGGGATGGCTGTAGATGCCAACGTGCTTATTTTCGAGCGTCTAAAGGAAGAATTGCGTGCTGGAAAAACATTGCAAAACGCCATCAATTTGGGTTGGAACCGCGCCTGGCCGTCCATTCGTGATTCAAACCTATCTACGTTAATCACCTGCGCCATTCTATTCTGGTTTGGCAGCGCCTTTGGTGCCAGCATTGTGAAGGGCTTTGCAGTCACTCTGGCGCTGGGCGTCATCGTCAGCATGTTCACGGCCATTACTGCAACTCGCACCTACTTGCACGTCGTATTGGACAACGTTAAAGGAAGCGAAAAGCCGGAGTGGTTCGGCATCTAATTCAACGGTGCGGAGGAAAAACATGAATATTGTCAAAAGACGTTATCTCTACTTTGCTATTTCCCTGTTGGTCATTGTGCCGGGCTTAATCGGCTACTTTTTGTGGGGTCTGCCCCTTTCCATTGATTTCACCGGCGGCAGTCTGTTAGAAGTGCAATTTAATGGCCAGCAACCATCTAATGAGGAAATCATCGCGCTGTACACCCAGCAGGACATCGCGGAACCACGCATCCAGTCGTCCAACAACCAGGTGGTGATTATTCGTTCAAAATTCATTGACAACGACACTCGCAGCGCCCTGTTGGAGCAGATGAAAGCGCAATTCGGCGACCTGACCGTATTGCGCTTTGACAGCGTAGGGCCAACTGTTGGGAAAGAGGTCACCACCCGCGCAGCGGGCGCCGTGGCATTGGCTTCCCTGGCCATTATGTTGTACATCACATGGGCTTTTCGTGGGGTGCCTCACGCTCTCCGTTATGGTGTCAGCGCAATCATCGCCATGTTGCACGATGTGGCCGTTGTGATCGGTCTTTCTTCAATCTTTGGAAAGTTTTTAGGCTGGGAGATAGATTCGCTTTTTCTGACGGCCTTGCTTACGGTCATCGGTTTTTCGGTACATGACAGCATCGTGGTGTTTGACCGTGTGCGCGAGAATAGTACCGTTTACCGTCGCTTACCCTATGAAACGCTAATCAATCACTCCATCGTACAAACGCTGGACCGCTCCATCAACACCCAGTTGACCGTGATGTTCACCTTGCTGGCGCTGGCGCTATTCGGCGGGGAAACCATCCGGCATTTCGTTGTCACGTTGCTGGTTGGTGTGTTTAGCGGTACCTACTCTTCGATTTTCAATGCTGCTCCCATTTTGGTCGTTTGGGAAAACAAAGAGTGGCGTCACTGGTTCAGACGCAATGCAGAAGCAACGGCCTGAAATTGCCTTATTTGCATCAAGGAGTCGGCATTTGTATCAAATGCCGACTCTTTTTTTTTAGGGTGGACATGAGCCATGGGAAACCGCTTTGCTGCAACGACGGACAAAAATTGCGCAGGTAGATTTTTCTCCCGAAAAACCTTTGCGCCTTAGCGACTCTGCGTTAAGGTTTTGGGGCTATCCCAAAAATTGGGTGAAGCAAAAGAACAGTATGCTCCCCGCTACTACCCTGTCTAACCTGCCGACCTGGGGGTCGGCGCTCCCAGGTGGAAAATGCTCGTTCAAACAGTATTTTGCCCTTTTGAAGATTGCTCCGGGTAAAAAATATCTTCGCAACAACATGGCCTGGCGAGCGGGTGAGGGGGCTTACTCTTTGACCGAACCTGGCGGGAAAGGTTATCTGGACGAATAGGTATCCCAAAAGCAACGAACCTGAAAGGATAAAAAATAGCATTTGATGATAAAATGAGAAAAATCTATGCCTTGTCCAAAACACCCTAACGCGCAATGAAGCACAAAAGGCTTTGTTGGCCCCCTGTCTATGCACAAAACATTACTTTTGGGGGGTTTTCTGCAAAAATTTTTCGGGCTATAATACAAGTATATCCACAAGCGAAGGAGAAGTGCATGATAAAGTGGCAAAAAAAGATTCCAAAAGGCCAATCGCTGGTTGAAATCGCTATCCTGCTGCCTGTATTACTTATTCTTCTTTCCGGTCTAATAGAATTTGGTTTTTTATTCAATGAGTACCTGACCTTGCAGGATGCGGTGCGGAATGCGGCACGCTTTGCCAGCGATAGTGATTACACCGCTGCAGAAACGGCAGACAGTAGCGGGGATGTTCCCTGTGACGGCACACCGGGCAACGATGTTTTTCCACAGCAGTTATGTTGTAACCGAACGACTGATTTTTACCGGCAAACGTCTTGCCTGGTTAATCAAGAACTATCGCTCCTGGCGCCCGAAGTACACACTTTATGCTTGCAAACCAGTGGCAGCGAGTGTTTGTATAGCGTGATTGACCCTAACCAGGGATTGCCCGGTAAAAAGAACGATATTCTGCTCTCGGTTTTTAGCGTAGAACAAGGGAACCCTCCCATTGTGCGCCGTTTTCCCCCTTCAACAAGCGGCAATGGCGGAGAAGCCGGGTGGTCCTATGCCCTGGCCTATCACGGGTACAATACACGCAACCAAAACTCAACTTTTTCTAGCACTGATATCGTTAACCGCTTAGACACCACTGCCCCCAGCACCGGCTTTTTGTTGGTAGAATTATTTTACAACTACGATCAAAAACTCAAACTTCCCTGGATTACGGCTTTTGTAAGCGATCCTGTACTCTTGCACGTATATGCCATTATGCCGCTGGTGTCTGCAGAGCCAACGCCAACTCCAATTCCCTAATGCGGAGGTAGAAATTATATGAGACCTTCTATCCAAATTTCCTCATCCTCTAGACAACGCGGGCAAGTACTTATCCTGGTGGCAGTGGCCTTTATTGGTTTAATGGCCATCATCGGCCTGGCAATTGACCTGGGCTATTACTTCATCATGCGCGGCAATCTGCAACGCGCCACAGATGCCGGCGCGTTGGCTGCAGCAGCCCAATTTCGCGAAGGACGCACCTTTGCTGAAATGCAATCCGCTGCCAGAGAAGCGGTCAACCTTAATGGTTTTGATCCTACCGGCATCACTGTCGAAATTTGCGATCCCACAGCAACACCACCAGACCCCGTATTATGCACCAACCCTCCCAGCAAATTGGTACGTGTCACCGTTAGCGCTGAGATTGAAACCATTTTCTTTCGCGTGATTGGCTTTGGCAAGATAGACACCAAGACCAGCGCCACCAGCGAAGCGGCTTCCATGGATGTTGTCCTGGTGATTGACGTTTCCGAATCCATGACCTTTGAGGCCACCTCTGGAACCCCGTTACGCGATCCCTATTACTGTAACCACCAAGACCCCGGCGGAGCAGATGGATATCCCGGCGAATGCCAGCCATTCGAGAAGGTTAAGGAATCGGCCATCAACTTTATTCAAAAGATTTTGGATAATAGCGCCACCTTTGAACAGGATCGGGTTGCCATTGTGGCCTTTTCTGATGGTATCCATTCATGGTACGTTGACCCAGCCCACCCCACCAACACGAACAACACCACGCCGGTATGGATTAGTGATCGCACTACAGCGGTCAATGCGATCAAACAACTGACCGTTTATGAACCAGGGACGTGTCAAGGCGTCACGGATCCTTATACAGGCTCGGCCGGCACCACCTACTGGGGGCCATGCCGCAACTACGATAGCAGTGGGAACTACACCGGCCTGTACTGTACGGCCTGCGATGCCAACGGAGATTGGTCTGCCTACATGACTACCAACATCGGCGGTGGATTGAAACGAGCAGGGAACATGTTCGCTTATCAAACTCGGGAGAGCGCCTTGTGGATTGTGGTGCTGCTCACTGACGGATTAGCCAATGCCACCGATCTGGAAAACACCGATATTTACACCGACCCGGCCACCTGGCCGATTGGTTTCTGCCCCGACTGGGTAAATTTGTGTCAGGATAATGACACCACAACACGTCATGCATCCGGCAATGGGCAGTACGATGCCGACGATTATGCCCGCGACATGGCCGATTTTGTTGGCTGTTTCCCCACCAACCCGGCCAGCGGATGTGCCAACCCAGGACAGGGCGCTGTTGTTTTTACAATTGGCCTGGGGCCTGAAGTAACGAACAACTACAACGGCACTGGACTGGCAGAAGTAAACGGTATCCCCTACGGCGCAAGTCTGCTGCGCTATATTGCGGCGGTAGGCTACGATGGCGATCCGGTCACCGATCCATGTGCATCCTATAGCAGTGATTACACAGCCTGGTGTGGCAACTATTACTATTCGCCTTCCGGTGCGCAACTCAACCGCGTATTCGAAGATATTGCTTCCCGGATTTTCACGCGGCTGCGCAAATAATCCGCAACCTGCTCGCATTTGAGGTGGTCATTATGATGAAACGCTTCCGGTTCTCTCCCTTCTTCCAGCGCACGCCCTCCCACAAACGAAATGGTCAGGGCATGTTGGAATTTGCGCTGGTATTACCCATCTTGTTGCTCCTCCTGCTAGGCATTATCGAACTGGCACGCGCCTTCCAAGCCTGGCTGGTGGTGAGTAATGCCGCCCGCACGGGCGTACGTTACGGCGTTACCGGTGACTACAATAAAAGTACTTATTGTACCGGCAGCCCAGCCGAGGCCGATTTGGATGGCGATGGTCTGGCCTGTGACCAGGAAGATAACAAGGCCGATAAAACCGCAGAGGAAGACTATGCCCGCCTGCACAGTATCTACGACGCCGTAAACGCCGTCGAGCTGGGCATCCTCGCCGATCCCAGCGCGGCCAAAGGGCAACCAAGATATATCCATACCACGGTGTGTAGTTTCGTCAACGGGCCGCAAAACAATACCTACAATCCCTGGCCGGTGGATCAGTGTGTGCAACCCGATGGCAGCATTGCAGACGACCCTGGCAATCCAGAGGAAGGGCCGACGCGTCTGATGGTAGCGGTCACGTTTTTACATCCTGTGATCGCACCACTCATCTCGAACATCATGCCAGTGATTACATTGCACGCTGAACGCACCGGCTATCTAGAAAATTTCCGGGTGGCACGCGTCCTCGCTATTCCCCCTAACCCCAACGTGCCTACCGTTACCCCGGCCCCAACGGATACAC
>DAOTZN010000100.1:0-6020 GCA_034434095.1 Anaerolineales bacterium | reverse complement strand
GTATGAAATGGCTACGACCGGCGAGGTCTTCAGGCGTTCCCACAAGGCTGGGTAATCGGCGGCAAAGATGGTCGCCATCTGGTCGGTCAGGTAGATGTCCACGGGGATACCGGTCTCTTCGTGCAAATTGATGAGCCTGTCCAGCATCGCTGCGGAGAGATCCGGGTAACTGAAATCCTGCACGTTAATCGAAAAAAGGACGTAAGCGTCGGCTGTAGTTGGGGATGTCCCTTCTGGTGCAGATTTGGCTGTTGGGAAAGGCGTCTCCATGGTGGGATTTGGCAACCGTGTTATCGGTATGCCTCCAGGCGGAGGGGTCTTCATAATCAGAGGGGCTTGCCCCGTTGATGAGGTAGATGGGGCGCATGACGTCAGACTGAAGGCCGCGAACAACAATAGGGTGAGGATAAGCCAAAAGTGTTTCATAGCGAGAAAAGGAAAAACAAGGCAAAAACCAGGGCGGTCAATAGCCCGGCGGTGATGAGAAAGCGGCGGTAAGGCGCCAGATGCCGGGCGCGAGGCAGCCGCAGGGAACGATTAGCCAACCAAAATCCGAGTACCGTCAGGAGAGCGCTCAGCGGGATGGCGAGGGCAAGTTGCGGTAGCGATTCTGGATGACGGAAGGCATAGGCCAGGCTGTAAGTTAGCAACGTTGGGCCAAGGGTGTAACACACAAAAAGCCAAGAGAGCAATGCAATTTACTCCTTTCACGGGGCGACCAGCCGGGCCGGTTTGAAGGACCAGGCCGTGCCAGAGCAGGTCGCCAGGCAGCCGATGTCTTTGAGCAGGTCGTAGGTCACAGGCATAGCCCGGGTAGCAGGTAAGGTGACCGCGTTGACCGGCGTCCCGGCATAATCGGCGGCGTAGACCAGTGCCATACCGTAGAGCAATTGGGCGGCGGTGATTGTCCCGGCGGAGGTCTCGTAGGTGGGCTGTACCATGGCGTTAGGGGTGACCTGCCAGGGCTGGTCGGGGGCGAAGTTTTGTGCCAGTGCAAATTTGGGGGGATTGTACCGTATGTGAAGGCGGACAAGGGGAAAAGGCCGGTAGCATTTTGATGGGGTACTGGGGATTGGCGAAACCGGCGGATAGCCAATCCACAAATAGCCACAGATTACGCAGATTTTTAAACTATTCTGCGACGAAACCCCATGTAAATCTGCGGTCAAATAAAAAAACGCCAGAGTCCAGTTGTTTATTGACTCTGGCAACGCCTGGTTCTCTGTTGAAAAACTATGAGGAGTGACTGCCCAACTCTCCCGCGGTGTGGGAGCGGCCTCTGCGAGACTCAAAAAGTCCCGCTTCCGCCTGGCATTACGATGAGCAGAATCCGTGTGCCGTGCAGACATTTGCAGAGAAATAACCTTGTATTTTCGTCAGATTTTAGCACAAAAGCACAAAACTCGAGATAATTTGCTCTTTTTCCTATTGCCTACACTGAAAAAATTTTGTACAATCACATCAAGTAAGCCGTTCCCGGCACAAGGATCACCGGGCAGTTAAAAAACCTTTCAAAGGAGAAAGCCAGCATGGAACTCGTCAAAGTATCCGGCAACTCTCGCACATCAGCGGTGGCCGGCGCCATAGCCGGAGTTATTCGGGAACATGGACAGACCAATGTCCAGGCAATTGGCGCACAGGCTGTCAACCAGGCCGTCAAGGCATTGGCATTGGCACAGCGCTACCTCAAACGAGACAATCTGGAGATTTTTATGCGCCTGGAGTTCGTGGACATTACCATTGAAGACAAGGTGCGGACAGCCATTCGCTTTGCTGTTGAATCTCGTAAGGTAGAAGGTCTGGATCAGGACGCTGACGCTATCGGCTGAAGCCTTTTCAGGGGGCACAAACCATCAGGTTATCCAACCCAAAGATAATGCCGCGCTTGGAAGGTATTCGCGCGGCATTTTTATATTTGTCCACGCGGCGAATTAATCGGATGGCCAGGTTCGGAAGTGGACAGGCCCTACCATTTGCCGTCAATTGTGCGCGGCAAGGCTTGACGATAGAGTATAATTTTGGCGGAGATAAATATGCTCAACTTAAGTCCTGCAGAACTCATTGCTAACGTTTTCGTATTGCTGGTGGCCTTTACCGTGCACGAATTGGCGCACGCCGTCACCGCCGACTGGTTTGGAGACCCTACTCCGCGTGCTCATGGTCGCTTGACACTCAATCCGATGGCGCACCTCGACCCGCTAGGTTCGTTACTGCTGCTGGTAGCCGGGTTTGGCTGGGCGAAGCCGGTGCCCATCAATCCGACAGTACTGCGGCGTCGTTCACCGGCTGCGGTGATGTGGGTTTCATTAGCCGGGCCGCTTTCTAACCTGGCGCTGGCTATTCTAGCAGCGATTCCATTTCGTTTGGGTTTGCTGTTCCCGGCAAGCCCAAGTGGCTTGTTTCCCAGCCTGTCCCAGATTCTCACGCAGTTCATCTTCATTAATCTGATTTTGTTGCTCTTCAACTTGCTCCCCCTAGCGCCGCTGGATGGCGAGAAAATTATTGGTTATTTTTTGCCATCACAATGGGCCTGGAAACTGGAGTCATTACGCCCTTATAGCATGCCTATCTTGTTGGGGCTGCTTTTCTTGGGGCCGATGATTGGCCTGGATGTGTTGGAGTGGCTTGTTTTTCGGCCGGCGGTTGGCTTGTTTCAAATCCTTGTGTAGAGATGTCGGTGCGCGTTACTTATCGAATCCGTCAATATTGGTGGGCGTTTTTTTCTGCGCCCAATGAAACTGATTTAGCGCTGGTGCGCTCCATACTATCGCCGCCTTTACAGGCGCTTTTTTTGCGCATGACCACCGATGAGCAAGCCCACGCCGTGCGGGTGTGCCGGCGATTGCTTGCTGAAGGGCATACCGAATCAGTCCTGCTACAGGCCGCATTGCTGCACGATGTTGGCAAGGCACAGTACGCCCCACTTCGTTCCTGGGAACGGGTATGGATTGTGCTGTGCAAGGCACTATTCCCGCACGCCGTCTCTCGTTGGGGACAAGGGGAACCTCGGGGTTGGCGGCGCCCCTTTGTGGTCGCGTTACAGCACCCTCTTTGGGGGGCGCGAGCAGCCCAAAGGGCTGGCGCATCCTCTGAAGTGGTGGCCCTCATCCGTTATCACCAAGACGAGATTTCTTCCCTGCCGCCTCAAGCGCCTGTGACACGCTTTCTGGCGGCTTTACAGGCAGCAGACGATGCCAGTTAGGAGTAAAGAAATGACAGTAGAACTAACGATTATTGGTCTTGGACAAATCGGTGCCTCCATTGGCCTGGCATTGCAAGAACACACCGATTTGATTCACCGGCGTGGCTACGATAAAGAACTGGGCATCGCACGCAGCGCACAAAAACGCGGTGCGTGCGATAAGGTGTACATCAACTTACCGAACGCGGTTTCAAATGCTGATATTGTGTTGTTTGCACTGCCCATCAATGAAATTCGTCGCACGTTGGAAATCATCGCTCCGGATTTGAAAGAAGGGGCGGTGGTTATCGATACCTCGCCTGTCAAAAGTGCTGTGGCAGCCTGGGCACAGGAATTGTTACCGCCGGAGCGATACTATGTCGGGTTGACACCGGTCTTGCAACCGGCTTATTTGTATACCTCGGCGTTTGAGGAAAAAGCCGCGCACGCCGATTTGTTTCGTAATGCCCCCATGTTGATTACCGCGCCGGTAGGAACGGCTTCGCAGGCTGTAAAATTGGCGGCCGACCTGACGCGTTTATTGGGTGCCACTGCTTTGTTTGCCGAATTGGTGGAAGTGGATAGCATGATGGCCGCCACGCACATTTTGCCGCAGTTGTTGGCTGCCTCATTAGTGAATGCCACCGCGGGTCAACCCGGCTGGCTGGAAGCACGTAAATTGGCCGGAAGCGCCTATACGGAAGTAACGGCACCGCTGCGCATGTTATCGGCACAGGCATTGGGAGAGGCCGCTTTACTGAATCGCGAGAATATCCTGCGGACAATAGATACCTTTATGTCAGCACTAACCTATTTGCGTAACGATATCGAGCACGGCGACCAGGCGGCCTTAGGCAAGCGTTTGGAGCGCGCACAGCAGGAAAGAGAACGTTGGTGGAAGCAGCGTCTGGAATCTGATTGGGCCAACGCCGACTTGCCAGAAGTAAAGTTGCCTTCTGCCTCGCAAATTTTCAGCCGTTTTTTGGGTATTGAACGCAAGAATAGGTCGGACGAGTGAAGTGTCGAGTTACTTTTGTTATATCGTGGTGTGCGCCGATGGCACGTACTATACCGGCTGGAGTACTGACCCGCGACGGCGGGAACGTGAACACAACCGTGGGCGGGGGGCGCGTTACACGCGTACCCGCCGCCCTGTTCGTTTAGTGTACGTGGAATCGGTTCCGAGTCGCTCTGTGGCCTTACGCCGCGAGCGGGAAATCAAAAGTCTGCCGCGTCATCGCAAACAGGCACTGATTGCAGATGGTATACAACAGACGGCAGACCTTTTAAAATAATGATGAGGTGAAATGCTATGTCTGTAAAAACAGTTCCTTCCAAACTACAATGGCTAGAAGATGAAATTCAGCAGTTACACGATGCCGGTTTGTATAATCACATCCGCACATTGGGGTCGCCGCAAGGTGCCTGGCTGGATGTGGACGGACGCCGGGTGTTGAATTTCTGCTCCAACAACTACCTGGGATTGGCCAACCACCCTCGTTTGGTGCAGGCTGCTAAACAGGCCATTGACAAATATGGCGTTGGCCCCGGTGCGGTGCGTACCATTGCCGGTACGATGTCGCTGCATGTCCAATTGGAAGAACGTTTGGCGGCTTTCAAAGGTGTGGAGGCTGCCATTACCTACCAGTCGGGGTTCAATGCCAACCTGGGCACCATCCCGGCGTTGGTTGGGAAGGAAGACGCCATTTTCTCGGATGAACTCAATCACGCCAGCATTATTGATGGCTGCCGTTTGTCTGGTGCGAAAATCATCCGTTATGCCCATTGTGACGCTGCCGACCTGGAAAAGCAATTGCAGGCGCATCGCTCAGCATACCGCCGGGCGCTGGTTGTCACCGATGGCGTTTTCAGCATGGATGGCGACGTAGCCCCGCTGGATAAAATTTACGAGGTCACTCAAAATTACGAGGCCATTTTGATGGTGGATGACGCCCACGGTGAAGGTGTACTGGGGCGTGGCGGCCGCGGAATTGTGGATCATTTCAACTTGCATGGCAAAGTGGATGTTGAAGTCGGTACGCTCTCGAAGGCGTTTGGTGTGGTTGGCGGTGTGGTAGCCGGTCACGCACGCATTGTGGAATGGCTGCGCCAGCGAGGACGGCCGTTCTTGTTCTCTTCGGCCATGACGGTACCGGATACGGCTGCCTGTCTGGCCGCGGTTGACTTGCTGGAAGAATCTACCGAGTTGGTAGATCGTCTGTGGGACAACGCACGCTACTTCAAAGAAGAGATGCAGCGTTTGGGCTTTGATACCGGAAAGAGTACCACCCCCATTACGCCGGTAATGTTAGGGGAAGCGCAAACCGCCCAGGCTTTTAGCCGTGCTCTATTTGAGGCCGGTATTTTCGCTATGGCCATTGGGTACCCCACCGTGCCGCGCGGTGCCGCACGCATCCGGGTGATGATTTCTGCCGCTCACAGTCGCGATGATTTAGATCAAGGGTTGGCAGCCTTTGAGAAAGTGGGGCGCAGCCTGGGTGTGATTGCCGGCTGATTTCCCATCGCCTCTTGCTAGGCACAGCAGTTACCGGACAGGCATCAGCAATCAGCGGATGCCTGTCCGCCTGTTTTCTGCTCCTTGAGGCCTTTAGATTCCCCCAAAAACTTTAACGCAAAGTCTAACGCAAAGTCGCCAGGACGCGAAGGTGTTTCTGGATGAAAACCTGCTCGATTGTGGCACCAAAACGTGATTTCTTGCGACGCCGCTTCTTTGCCCCCTGAATGATTGAGAAGTCGCCATGAACTCTGTTCACCACCAAGCATGAAAATGTGCTATAACCTGAGCACTCGGCTAACACAGAGGTCGTTTAGTAACTGG
>DAOTZN010000099.1:0-1966 GCA_034434095.1 Anaerolineales bacterium | reverse complement strand
GGGGACGCCTGCAACCTACCAGGATGGGAGCGCCGACCTCCAGGTCGGCCAAACCGGTTGTGGCACTAAAACGTGTTTTGCTTTGCAACACCGCGTCTTTGCGTTAACTCTTCAACGCTGAAGAGCCAACAAACCGGTATTTCATGGACGAACCCTAGGACCTCCCTTGCCAGGCATTTCGGGGCTCCTTACCCCCCAATTCTCGCGCCAATTTCATAATGATTAAGTCTATGCCAGACTCCAGTTTCGGAGTCAAATCATCACTCATGCGGACGAGACAAGCGCAACCCCCGTCTCGATGACTTCGGCTTGCAATTTGCCGGCTGAAAGTTCTTGCAAGGCCGCCTGAAAATCGTCCAGGCGTGCCACCGGCAGGCGCGCTCCAAGGGTTACATCTACGCCAAAATCGGCAGAAAGCACCTCGCCGCCATAAGCGGGCAACAAATCGCGCACCCGTTCAAACAGGGGATAAGGCACCGCCAGCATCAGGGTATGCGCCAGGGTTTTCCAGGCGCGTGGCGTACGTGCCAGCACATCTTGTACGGCTTGAGTGTAGGCGCGCACCAGACCACCTGTGCCTAATTTCGTACCACCGAAGTAACGCGTCACCACCACGGCCACATCCCCCAGCCCACTACCACGCAACACGGTCAATGCCGGGCGGCCTGCTGTGCCAGACGGTTCACCGTCATCACTGCTGTGTGCAATTACAGAATCGCCATACCCTACCAGATACGCCGGAACGTTGTGGGTGGCATCGGGAAACTCGGCACGTATACGTTGGATGAAGTCTTTGGCTGTTTCAACATCAAAAACCGGCGCCAAGGTAGCGATAAAGCGCGAGTTAACGACGGTAATTTCATGACGCGTCTCGCGTGCCGGTACAGGGTATGGTTCAAACGATTGCAAAGGTGTGTTTACACTCCAGGTGGACAGGTAGTCAGCGGGCAGGGGTCAGGTGGTCAGCGGGCAGTGTGTGGCCGGCTGGAAGCCGGCTGCACGCCTCCGCGTACGTCCTTTTGTTTCAGTGCCAATTGCGCGGTTATCGCGAGCGCAACGTCTTCACCCCAACCACAATTGGGATAGCGATGAAAATCACACCCAGGCACAGCGTTCCCAACCCCATCGCAAAGGCAGCGTTCGGGTCGTTGCTGCCGAAGATGTCAATCTCAGCACCCGGCACAAAGGATACCGCCGCCGAAGTTAACCCAAAACATGCCGATAACAACCCCGGGCAGCCACACACGAGCGTGGTGGCCACAGTGGCAATAATGCCATTACGTTTTTGCGTGTCTTCCATGCTATTTCCTCCAGTTTGAAAACTCTTTCAAAGAGTATAATCTGCCAAACGACCGCAGACTTTGCCAATAATCTACTTCGGTTGGAAAATATGCCCTTTAGGGATATAAAGCACCTGACCGGTGTACAGATAATTCGCATCCTGAAGATGGTTGACCTCAATCAAATAGGCCTCATCCGCCCCGGTTTCCTGGGCAATCTGATGCAGCGTCTGACCGGCAGAAACCATATACAACTTCCCGGCCCGCACTTTCAGCGCCACACAAAGTTCCTGCCCCGGGTAGATGAGATTAGGATCAGGGATTTGATTAAGGTACACCAGGAACAAAACGTTCGTGTTATACTTCACGGAAATCTGGGTCAGGTCTTCTCCCCGCATCACGGTATGCCACGTCTTGCATAACTCACGTGGGTCGGTGACTTTCTTAGCCGCCTGCGCCCGATACGGCATCGCTAACGCCACAACCATTAGCAACACCAATAAACCCCAAACAAATTGCCAGCGCCTCATAAAGATAACCTCCTTAAAAAAGAACATCAAGGACATTGATTGTATAGTACTTTGATTATACACAATTTCATTTCAAAAGCAATTACAAAACCCTGCCCAAATTATCATGGACAATAAAACTTCTCAACACAAATTTTGGTTAGCGCTCTTCACCGT
>DAOTZN010000098.1:0-2593 GCA_034434095.1 Anaerolineales bacterium | reverse complement strand
ATTAAAAAAGAAAAGTCTTTTGGCGATGACCTACTCTCCCGGGAGGCTGCCCTCCGAGTACCATTGGCGCTGACAGGCTTAACGACCGGGTTCGGGATGTTACCGGGTGTACCTCTGTCGCTCAAATCACCAAAAGACTAATCAACAAAGTTGTTAGCGTGAATAAAACAATAGCTCCCTTACTCAGAAATGAAATAGGTTCCCTAGACATGGTAAGCCCTCGACCATTAGTACAGTTTCGCTCAACGCATTGCTGCGCTTACACGCACTGCCTATCTGCAGGTGGTCTACCTGCGGTCTTACTCCTTTGACAGGATGAGGGACCTCATCTTGAAGCGAGCTTCCCGCTTAGATGCTTTCAGCGGTTATCCCTGCCAGACGTGGCTACCCAGCGATGCTCCTGGCGGAACAACTGGCACACCAGAGGTCTGTCCACCCCGGTCCTCTCGTACTAGGGGCAGCTCTTCTCAAGTCCCTTACGCCCACAGCGGGTAGAGACCGACCTGTCTCACGACGGTCTGAACCCAGCTCGCGTACCGCTTTAACGGGCGAACAGCCCGACCCTTGGGACCTTGTCCAGCCCCAGGATGCGATGAGCCGACATCGAGGTGCCGAGCCTCCCCGTCGATGTGAACTCTTGGGGGAGACTAGCCTGTTATCCCCGGGGTAGCTTTTATCCGTTGAGCCACGGCCCTTCCACTCGGTACCGTGGGATCACTAAGCCCGACTTTCGTCTCTGCTCGGCTTGTTGGCCTCACAGTCAAGCTCCCTTATGCCTTTGCACTCTTCGGCTGGTTTCCATTCAGCCTGAGGGAACCTTTGGGCGCCTCCGTTACCCTTTAGGAGGCGACCGCCCCAGTCAAACTGCCTACCTGACACGGTCCCCCACCCGGTTTACGGTGTGGGGTTAGGGTCTAGATGTACTCAGGGTGGTATTTCACCGGCGGCTCCACCGAGGCTAGCGCCCCAGCTTCTCTGCCTCCCACCTATCCTACACAGACTACACCCAAACTCAATGCCAAGCTACAGTAAAGCTCCACGGGGTCTTTTTGTCCTGCTGCGGGGAACGAGCATCTTCACTCGTATTTCAATTTCACCGGGTCCCTCGTTGAGACAGTGTCCTGGTCGTTACGCCGTTCGTGCGGGTCGGAACTTACCCGACAAGGAATTTCGCTACCTTAGGACCGTTATAGTTACGGCCGCCGTTCACCGGGGCTTCGGTTCAGAGCTCCGCTTGCGCTTACCCCTCCCCTTAACCTTCCGGCACTGGGCAGGCGTCAGCCCCTATACATCACCTTACGGTTTTGCAGAGACCTGTGATTTTGATAAACAGTCGGCAGAGCCATTTCACTGCGGCCACCTCGGGCTCAGCTGAGCATGTCGCTTCACCCTACCGTGGCGGTCCTTCTCCCGAAGTTACGGACCGATTTTGCCTAGTTCCTTAACGAGGGTTCTCCCGATCCCCTTGGTATTTTCTACCCGTCTACCAGTGTCGGTTTGCGGTACGGGCACGTGAGTCTTGCTAGAGGCTTTTCTCGGCAGCATGGGCTCATCCACTTCTGGCGCAAGCGCCCGCCATCACCCCTCAGCTCGGCTGGTCTTTTAACCCCAGCGTCAACGCCTAAAGGCTTGGAACCTGAATCCAATAACAGGCTGGACTACCCTTCTGCGTCCCCCCTTCGCTCAAACAACTCGACGTGGTTCCGGAATATTAACCGGATGTCCATCGGCTACGCCTTTCGGCCTCACCTTAGGCCCGACTAACCCGACGCGGATTAACCTTCCGTCGGAAACCTTAGACTTACGGGGAATACGTTTCTCACGTATTTTACGCTACTCATGCCAGCATTCGCACTTCTGTCCGCTCCAGCCGTCCTCACGGTCGACCTTCGCAGCTGAACAGAACGCTCCCCTACTGCTCCCGACACCCCGTAGGGCGTCAGAAACCCACAGCTTCGGTGATAAGCTTGAGCCCCGTTAAATTTTCGGCGCAGAGTCACTAGACCAGTGAGCTATTACGCACTCTTTAAAGGATGGCTGCTTCTAAGCCAACCTCCTGGCTGTCTCAGTAACCCCACTTCCTTTCCCACTTAGCTTATACTTGGGGACCTTAGCTGGTGATCTGGGTTGTTTCCCTCTCGACGACGAAACTCATCTCCCGCCGTCCGACTCCCAATCTCTTGAGTACCGGCATTCGGAGTTTGGTTGGGTTTGGTAAGCAATAAGCCCCCTAGCCCATCCAGTGCTCTACCCCCGTGATTGAACGCCCGAGGCTAGCCCTAAAGCTATTTCGGGGAGAACCAGCTATATCCGAGTTCGATTGGCATTTCACCTCTATCCACAGCTCATCTCCCAATTTTGCAACATTGGTGAGTTCGGCCCTCCACGTGACATTACTCACGCTTCAGCCTGGCCATGGATAGCTCACCCGGTTTCGGGTCTACTCCCAGCGACTGAACGCCCTATTCAGACTCGCTTTCGCTACGGCTCCGGCTGTAACTGCCTTAACCTCGCCACTGAGAAGTAACTCGCTGGCTCATTCTCCAAAAGGCACGCCGTCACACCTTGACGATCGTAATCGTCCATAGTGCTC
>DAOTZN010000097.1:0-2909 GCA_034434095.1 Anaerolineales bacterium | reverse complement strand
TGGACTTCGAGGAGGCCACCGAGGGCGAGGAGGTCGAGCGCAAGGAGAAGCTCAAGACCAGGTGGGCTCAACTCGAAGCCGTGGTCGGCGCGCAGAAGCGGTTGGGGTTGGTAGCAAGCGACATCGTCGAGCACTTCGAGAAGCGGCTGGAGGCGATGGACGGCAAGGCGATGGTCGTGTGCATGAGCCGCCGCATCTGCGTCGAGCTCTACCGCGAGCTGGTGAAGCTCCGTCCCGCGTGGGCGGACAAGGACGACGCCCGCGGCGCGATCAAGGTAGTGATGACGGGCTCGGCTGCCGATCCGCCGGACTGGCAGGCGCACATCCGCAACAAGCCGCGCCGCGAGGCGCTCGCCAGGCGCTTCCGCGACGCCGCCGACCCGCTGCGCATCGTGCTCGTGCGGGACATGTGGCTCACGGGCTTCGACGCGCCGAGCCTGCACACCATGTACATCGACAAGCCGATGCGCGGCCACGGCCTCATGCAGGCGATCGCGCGCGTCAACCGGGTGTTCCGCGACAAGCCCGGCGGGCTAGTCGTGGACTATCTGGGCCTCGCCCATGAGCTGAAAGAGGCGCTGGCCACCTACACCGAGAGCGGCGGCACCGGCCGCACGGCGCTCGATCAGGACGAAGCGGTCGCGCTCATGCTGGAGAAGTACGAGGTCTGCTGCGGGCTCTTCCACGGTTTCGACCGGTCCAGGTGGACGTCGGGGACGCCGCAGGAGCGGCTCGGCCTGCTCCCTCGCGCGCAGGAGCACATCCTCGCCCAGGAGAACGGCAAGGATCGCTGCGTGCGCGTGGTGCGCGAGCTCTCGCAGGCCTTTGCCCTGGCGGTGCCGCACGAGGAGGCGTTGCGCATCCGCGACGACGTGGCCTTCTTCCAGGCCGTGCAGGCGGTGCTCGCCAAGCGCGCGCCGGGCGAAGCGCGGCCGGAGGAGGAGCTCGATCAGGCCGTGCGCCAGATCATCTCGCGCGCGGTGGCCCCCGAAGGCGTCGTGGACATCTTCGCCGCGGCCGGGCTTGAGAAGCCGGACATCTCGATCCTGTCGGACGAGTTCCTCGCCGAGGTGCGCGGCATGCCGCAACGCAACCTGGCGGTCGAACTGCTGCAGAAGCTGCTCAAGGGCGAGCTGGCGACGCGCCGGCGCAAGAACGTCGTGCAGGCGCGCTCGTTCGCCGAGATGCTGGAGCAGACGATCCGCCGCTACCAGAGCCGCGCCATCGAGGCGGCCCAGGTGATTGAGGAGCTAATCGGCCTGGCCAAGGAGATGCGCGAAGCCAGCGCTCGCGGCGAGAAGCTCGGCCTCTCCGACGACGAGCTGGCTTTCTACGACGCGCTCGAGACGAACGATAGCGCGGTCAAGGTTCTGGGTGACGAGACCTTGCGGGCGATCGCCCGCGAGTTGGTCGAGACGGTGCGCAAGAACGTCACGATCGACTGGACGCTGCGCGAGAACGTGCGCGCCCAGTTGCGCGTGCTCGTCAAGCGCATCCTGCGCAAGCACGGCTACCCGCCGGATAAGCAGGAGAAGGCGACGGTAACGGTGCTGGAGCAGGCTGCGCTGCTGTCGGCAGAATGGGCGGTGGCGTGAAAGGGGCGTCTAACAACAGCATGCTAAGAACGTGTGTCTTTTGCACGTCCATCCTGTGGGAAGGCTGGCCGCGCCGGCCAGGAAGAGTTGCAGCGGACGGCGCTGCGCGCTGCCGCTGATGCTGAGCGTTGGGCGGAAAGAATCAAATGGATCAAAAATGGAGCAAAAAACCGAACGCTTTCCCTGGCAATTTATCCTTCTGGCTTTCGCTTTCTCCTGGCTGTTTTGGATCCCTGGCGCTTTGGCAGCGTATGGTGCGGCTTTACCACAAGAACTGACTGAGTTTCTCAATAGCCCGTTTAACCCTGCGGCTTTTGGTCCCTCACTGGCCGGCATACTGCTTACGCTCAAAGAGCAAGGATGGAGCGGTGTTGGCAGATTGCTCAAGCAGGGAATCAACATACACTTTAACAAAATCTGGCTCCTGCCAATCTTTTTTCTGCCGCTGTTGATTTTCGCAGGGGCAACACTCCTATCGGCAATCATTGGCAAAATCGCATTAGACCTTTCGGTCCTGGCAAACCCTCCGCTCGCCATCGTTGCACCGATTATCATTCTCCTTACCGCAGGCCCACTACAAGAAGAGTTTGGCTGGCGTGGCTATGCACTACCTCGGTTGCAACGGCGCTTTAATGCACTTATGTCCAGCATTATCTTAGGAATCGTTTGGTGGCTATGGCATTTTCCCCTGGTGTTCATCCCTGGTAGATTTATGGTGAATAATGTATTACTATTTGGGATGTTGATGATCGAGATCATTCTAATGAGCATCCTGTTTACCTGGATCTACAACAACACAGGAGGCAGTGTACTGGCGGCTCTACTTTTTCATACATCAATGAATTGGTCAATATGGGTGCTACTACCAAGTTTGCAGGTTGATGCCGTTATAATCGGTTTTACCAGTTTATTGTTGTTTGTCGTCGTAGCGATAGTGTTATCGATTTATGGTGTTGAGAGATTGGTTTGCGCCAGAAGCGCCTGACGTCGTTGCGCAGCGCTGCGCTGCGCGGTGGCATTTGTCGTGGCCTGACCAATCCGCTGGTGCTCTCGTCGATCAATGTGGCAGAACTGTATGCCGCTGTGCATGATGGGGCGGAACGGGCGAAACTGGATCGCTTCATGGTGGCATGTACGGTACTCCCTGTTGACCAGTCAATTGCAGTGGCCGGTGGTCTATTATGGCGGGACTATGGAAAGACGCACGGCACGGGATTAGCCGATGCATTGATTGCCGCAACAGTGCAAATCCACAACATACGTCTTGTGTCGCTGGATAGCAAGCACTTCCCAATGCTATCGGATCTCAACAAC
>DAOTZN010000096.1:0-4295 GCA_034434095.1 Anaerolineales bacterium | reverse complement strand
ACTACCAGTGAGGTGCAACTGCGCACCTTAGAAGAAGTGCATACCGGCATGGGGTCTCTATTACACGCGGATGCACGTCAACCCCATCCCGATATGTCGGCTTTCATTTACAGTTTTTTGCGCTTGCCGCCGTGTATGCCAGATGTGCATTCGGTGGTGATGGGGCAAACTGCTCGCCTGTTTGTGCGATATGGGTATCCAGATGTAGAGCAATGGCAATTGGTCTCTGCACCGGCGCGCCGCCGGCGCTCCTTCTTTGATGGTGAGGGAACGTTGGCCTGTTTTATCGCCAGCCGTTCGGATATTGACGATCTCATTCCGGTACTGGTGGCCTATCAAATCGAGTGGAATAAAATGCACTTACTGCTGCGTCAGAATGGCGAGCGAATTCTCTGGGAACGCTTGGATGAGCCACCGGTATTGGAAAAACTCGCAAATGTATTGAAAATCAGTCTGGAGGATTTGGGGCGATTACAAGCCTTATGGGGCGCAGATTTCGTGCCTTACCTGCGGCGCATTTCACAACAACACTGCGCGATGGGTGTGCGTCTGTTAAGTGGTTCTTTAAGCGAATATCGCCGGGCAACGTATGCCTGGTGGCGGAATATCGAGCAACGCGCTCCAGAATTAGCCGATCATCCGGTGTACTTTGTTTCTAGCAATACGCATAGTCTGGCAAATCTGTTGACCGGCTTTGCATTGCGTCACCAACAGGAACTCATTGATGCCATCCACACCATAGGTGACCAGGACCTGCTCGCAGAGTGGGAAGACATTCGCCAACAATCCGTGCCTTCCAGTGCTGAAAATTTTCTGTACTATGCACTCAAAAAGGCCTATCGTCTCCCAGGCGGCGCAACGCTTGTACAGGCACAAGAAGCCGATGAGCAGGCCTGTGGCATTGTCCGCACCCCCAGTGAACATTTTTTTGAAGTCGACGCGCAGGTTATCCCCCTGCGAAGTTTGCGTCCCGAATGGTTAGACCCACGTTTGCAAAATAACGACCTTTCCTTCCTATCCAAGAGCGACGCCTTGATTTTGAACATTGACTACCCGTTGGGATTGGCGGCTTACAATATCCTCTCCCAAATTGCGGAGTACACCATCAACTTGTTGGGCGTGTACGTGATGGGCAAGGCAGCCACCCTGAACGGCGTCCACGGTGATGTGATGATTCCCAATGTGGTGCACGATGAGCATTCATCAAATACTTATCTGTTTCCCAACGTCTTCTGTGCCGATGACGTTGCCCCTTACCTGGTGTACGGTACCGTGCTGGATAACCAGAAAGCCGTCAGCGTGTTAGGCACTTTCCTGCAAACAGCGCGGTATATGGATGTGTTTTATCGCGAGGGGTACACCGATATTGAAATGGAAGCCGGGCCGTATCTCTCAGCGGTGTATGAGATGTACCGTCCCAAACGGCACCCAATCAACGAGATTGTTAACCTATATGGCTTGCCATTAGATGTAGGTATTTTGCACTATGCTTCTGACACGCCATTAAGCAAAGGGAAAAACCTGGGTGCCGGTACGCTTTCCTATTTTGGGATGGATTCCACTTATGCGACTTCCATCACCATCTTGCAACGCATCCTACAACGTGAGCGCCGGCGCTTAAATCACAAAATTTGAACGATGAAACTTCCTGCCAACATTCGCCAACACTTAAAAAGCGCTAATCTCTCTCCAGAACAGCCTCCAGACGCAGAAGGCTGGCAACGCTTTCTGGAGGTGTTGGCACGCAGCGATACGGTAGTACAAAATATCCATTTATCCGAAAAATTAGAACGCCACTACCAGGAATTACAATCTCTGCACCGCATCCTACAGGAAATTGCCACTTCACTGGAACCGGATGACGTGTTAAACACCATCTGCACAGAACTGGCATACATTTTTGATATTCCACAGGCCGCGGTGGCGTTGCTAGATGAGCGAGAAACACATCTAAAGGTCGTTGCAGAGTATGTTGCCCCAGGACGTCCTTCAGCGCTGGGGTTAATCATCCCGCTGGCCGGCAATTTGCTTAGCCAGGAGGTGATTCAAACGCGCAAAGCCATTGCCATCAAGGATGTGCGGACAGATAAACGACAAAAGTCGTTACACCATATTTACGAACTACGCGGCACGATCTCGCTGCTTGTTGCTCCCATTATCGTACGGCAGGAGGTCATCGGCACCATTGGGCTGGATAGCCTGGAAGAGCGCGTGTTTACCCCCCAAGAAATTGAATTGACCCAAAATGTAGCCGCGGCAGCCGGTCAATTGATTGAAAATCGACGGCTCTACCAGGCACTGCAAGCCGAACTTTCGGAACAGGTGGATGCATATGCAAAAATTCAACGAACCCTGAGGCAGATTGAAAGTATCAAACGTGAGTGGGAAACTATGCTGGATAGTCTTCCCAATATAGTTTGCTTGCTGGATATCGAGCAGCGCATATTACGCGCCAACCGAGCGATTGAAACCTGGGAATTAGGCAATGTCAAAACGGTCAAAGGGATGACCATTCATGCGCTATTTCATCCCAATTGTGAGAACGTCAGTTGCAGTTGGAAGCCTTTTCTAGAGCAAACTGAAACCGCCATTTTACAGGGAATCAGTGTAAGCACAGAAATTCACGACCCTATCTTAGACCGCTACATACGGGTACAAGTTCGCCCACTCGTTGCACGTCAGGGCTGGCGAGAAACACCAACCGGCGGAGTAGCCGTATTGATTGTGGAGGACATCTCCAAGGCAAAGATGGCCGAATCTGCGCTCATACGCGCTAAGGAAGCCGCAGAAGATGTAGCACGCGCAAAATCACAATTTCTGGCGAACATGAGCCATGAAATCCGCACCCCTCTAAACGCCATCATTGGGATGACCGGCTTACTACTGGATACCAATCTGAATTATGAACAACGGGATTTTGTGCGCACCATCCGCAATAGCAGTGATTCACTACTCACTATTATTAACGACATCTTGGACTTCTCTAAAATTGAAGCCGGTATGTTGACTCTGGAAGAGGTACCCTTTGATTTGCGGGATTGCATCGAGGGGGCGCTCGATCTTATGGCCCCGCTGGTTGGCAAAAAGCGCATCGATCTGGCCTATGTCATCCAGGATATGGTGCCTGCCACCTTGATAGGAGATAGCACTCGTTTGCGTCAAGTATTCGTCAATCTGGTGAATAATGCCATCAAATTCACTGAAGAGGGCGAAGTGGTTGTGTCGGTACAGGCTGAGCGCATGGATGAAGAACGACACCGCTATCATTTTATGGTGCGAGATACCGGCATCGGGATTGCAGAGGAACACATTGACCGGCTATTCAAATCTTTCAGCCAGGTAGATGCTTCCACAACGCGCAAATACGGTGGCACCGGCTTGGGGCTGGCAATCAGCAAGCATTTGGTAGAAATGATGGGCGGACGCATCTGGGTAGAAAGCGAGGTTGGCAAAGGCTCCACTTTTCATTTCACCATTCTGGTCAAAACCGTCCCCGGGCAGCGTCGCACCTATCTAAGCGGAAAGCAAACCTATATGTTGGGACGTCGGGTGCTGGTCGTTGATGATAACGCCACCAATCGCTATATTCTCACTCGACACATGCGCGCCTGGGGGATGCAGACCATATCCTTCTCCTCAGCCCAAACCACACTGGATTGGATAGAGAAGGGGAATACCTACGATATCGCCGTCCTGGATATGGCTATGCCGCAAATGGACGGGCTGCAACTGGCACAGGCGCTACGAGAAATTCCAGAAGTGGCCAAAAAACCCTTAGTATTACTGACATCCATCGGGCAAAGCGATTCTCCAGAGGAACAAAAATTATTCGACGCTCGCCTGACTAAGCCGGTGAAACCGGCGCAATTGTATGAGGTCATCATGCGAACCTTAACCGGGCCAAGTGACGAACCCTTGTCACGCGCCGCAACAGGAGAGTTTCACTTTGATCCTGATCTATCGAAACATCTGCCGTTGCGTATCCTGGTGGCCGAGGACAACGCCGTTAACCAAAAGGTTATCCTACGCATCCTGGAACGTATGGGATATCACGCCGATGTTGCTGCTAATGGGTATGAAGTCATTGATGCGATACAACGCCAGCATTACGACGTTATTTTCATGGATGTCCAGATGCCCGAAATGGACGGCGTCACCGCCATGCATAAAATCCGAGAAATATTACCCGTTGAAAAACAGCCCCGCATCGTAGCACTTACCGCACATGCCCTGCCAGGAGATCGGGAACAATACCTGGAACTGGGTATGGACGACTACTTGAGCAAGCCCATCCG
>DAOTZN010000095.1:0-7961 GCA_034434095.1 Anaerolineales bacterium | reverse complement strand
TGCATTTTGCATGCTCAAGCCTGTGGCAAAGTGAAGTAAAACTGGCTGCCCTGGCCCTCCACGCTTTCGGCCCAGATTTTACCACGATGGGCATTCACCAGATGACGGCAAATGGATAATCCCAGGCCGCTGCCCTCTCGACTGCGAGAAGCATCTGCCTTGTAGAAGCGCTCGAAAATACGTGGCAATGCCTCCGCGGGAATGCCTATGCCGGTATCTGCGACACAAAAGCGCACCATGTGCCCCTCCACCGGCACAGCGGAAATTTCAATTTGTCCACCGGAGGGCGTGAACTTGATGGCGTTGTGCACTAGATTGACCAAGACCTGTACGATGCGTTCCGCATCGGCCAACACCGGGGGTGCGTGGCCTCGAGCACTTACCGTTAGCGCAATCCCTTTGCGCTGCGCCTGGATTTCCATCCGCGAACGTGCCGTTTCTAACAACGTTGCCGGATTGCAGACGCGCTTTTGAATCGGCTCGCGTCCAGATTCAATGCGCGAAAGTTCCACCAGTTCGGCTACCAGTTGGGTGAGAGCGTCCACTTCGGCTTGCATCAACCCCAGAAAATGGCGTGCGGTCGGCGGATCATCCAGCGCGCCTTCTTGCAAAGTGTCCGAAAGTGCCTTGATGGAAGCCAGCGGAGTGCGCAATTCGTGTGAAATGTTGCTAATCATGTCCTTTCGGGCGCGCTCCAATCGGCGGGCATGGGTCAAGTCGTGAATCAGCAGCAGTCCGGCCGTTTGAGATGAATGCGACATGGGCGCAGCGATGCAGTGTAAAATCCGACCATCGCGGCCTAATTCAATTTCTGCTTGCTGGCGAGTGTGCTGTGCCTGACTTTGCTCCCATAACTTGACGATGCGGTAATCCCGCACCAGCGCAGTCAAACTAAGCCCTGTGGCCTGGCCGGTATCCAGTCCAAACAAGCGCGCCGCGCTGGGATTACAGATTTGCACCGTGTTCAGGGCATTGATGACCACGACCCCATCATTGATTTGTGCCAGGATGGCATTTAATTGCCCGGCAGCGTCTTGATGCGCTTGTGTCAGATGCTCAACATGCTGCAACAGGTGCATCAAATCGTGCACCAGATCGGTGCGGTGCACATCTTCCTGCCGCCCGAGAACGCTCTGCACACGTGGCCATAAAGTCAGCAAAGGTTGCCAGGAGTGGTGTGCCTGCCATAGGGCGCTGGCATACACCAGACCGGCAGTGCTCAATACGGCCAGTACCTGCTCTTGAAAACGCAAACCGGCCCAGACCGTCAGCGCCCAGGTGCATAGCGCGGCTACCCCGGCCGGCAATAAAGATTGACGCCAAAATTTCGACTTAAAAAGAGGATTCATCTCATCTACTCAGAAGGTTCCAGGGCTACCGTGAGCAAACGGGTAGCGATTTCTGCCGCGCGCACGGGCTGCGGGCTTTCCAGCACCAGCGCCAACGCCAGCGGTGGACTGCCTTCCTCGGTCAACGTGCCGGCCAGTACCCAGGTGTAGGTTTGATTGCTCCCGGAAGGCACAGTCGCTTGCAACATCCACCAGGCCTGATCAGGTACGCGCAGCAACGCGGCGGCACGCTGCGCACCCTGCGCACCGATCACTTGCCGGGCTTCGCCTGTCGTCGGCAGGGGTAACCACGTTCCTTCTGGGGTTTGTCGAGCGATGACAAAGCGCGGGGGGGGTTCTAGCCCCTGGTTGCTCAACGCGGCAGCGTGCAAGGCCATTTGCAAGGGATTAACGACCCAAAAGGAGGATAACCCGAGGAGGTCTTCCGGACGTCCAGAGGGCAACTCCCCTCCGGAGATGGCCACAGGCAACCGGACTTTCAGGGGGTTGCTGTGCCCCCAGGTGGTTGCCTGCTCCCAGGAAATGCCGTTCCCCAACGCGGCCAGCGCCCCAGGGCAGCCGGCTTGCAACCAGTCTGACCAGGTATTGGCGGAAGGCGCAACCGCGCAGGTCAAGTGCTGCCCCTGGATGATGTAGTCACTGCGGGTGGGGAGCGGGGGCAGGGTATCCCTTTGAGACAGGTAACTCCCCAGGAGCAGCGCGCCACCGGCGGGTCCGGATTGGTACTGCCCTTGGGTTGCGCGGTTGATTAACGGGGCGTGGGGGTCCTCCCGGAGGATATCCCATGTTTCCGTCAGCACGTTAGGGTCAAATCCGGGATGGGAAGCCATCACGTAGATTTCGCCGTTTTGAGCGTTGAGTAACACCAGCGCGCCGGCGGTCTTCCCCAACAGGTCATCGGCCAGGGTTTGCAATCGCGGTTGTAAACTGAGGCGGATATCCAGGCCGGGGGGTGGTGTGCCGTAAAGCAGGTGATACTGCCAGCGCGTGACCGCCGGATAGCCTTGCAGGCCGCGCAGGATGTCATCGGCAGAGGCTTCCAGGCCGCTCTCCCCGAAAATGGGGTGCGTATAGCCAATGACAGGGGCCAAATCTGTGTTGGGATACCAACGCACGTACGAGCCAGGGGCGCCGATGGTGAGCGCCAGCGGGGTGTCATCCGCGGCCAGGATGTCGCCGCGTGGCATGTAACGGGCGGCAATGCTGCGGCGCACGTTGTCGGGACGGTTGAGCAGCGCCGGAGCGCGGTATAACGCCCACCAGCCGCTCAGCGCCGCGCTTGCCAGAAATCCGCCCAGTAGCAACAGGCTCAAGTGAAGGTAAGCCGATGGGTGCGCCAGGGGTGAATACAGGGTTTCCAAACGGTACGCGCTGATGTGTAGCAGCAGGCTCAGCGCCAGAAAACTGGTGAGCAGCGAAGAGCCGCCATACGAAACAAACGGCAGGGTGACGCCGGTGAGCGGCAGCAAGCGCAGTGTGCCGCCCATGATGAGTATGCTTTGTGCCCCCAGGTAGGCCCCAATGCCGGCCGCCAGGTAACGGTGGTAAGGTTGTGCCGCGCGCATAGCAATGCGGATAGCCCGCAGGCTGAGAAGTGCCTGCAACAGGATGAGCGCCAGCGCGCCAACCAGGCCGGTTTCTTCCGCAATGGCGGCGAAGATGAAATCTGAATGTGCCACCGGCACCAGGCTCGGGTTGCCCATGCCGGGGCCGCGGCCGGCGAATCCGCCGTTTGCAATGGCCAGCAGAGATTGCACCACCTGATACGAATTGCCGCTTGCATCCGCCCAGGGGTTGATCCAGGCGTCTACGCGTACGCGTACCACCCCAAACAAAGTGTAACTGAGCAGCCCCACCAACGGGATGGCAACCCCGAGCAGTAAAAGGAAGCGTCGCCGGCCGGTTGCCAGGTAGACCATCAGGGTGTACAGGAAGATGAAAATGGAGGTTGTCCCCAGGTCACGTTGCACCACCAGCAGGGCAATGGCCAACCCGCCCAGGAGGATGGTAGGCAACAGCAGCGGCACCATGGGGGGCGAATCGCGCTCGGCCAGCAAGAAAGCGGGAATGCGGTCGGCAAAATAGGCGGCCAGGTAAACGACCAGCAGCAACTTGAGCGGCTCGGAGGGTTGCAGGTACACGCCGCAGCAGCCCAGCCAAAGGCGCGGCCCGTAACCCAGCGGATTTGCCCCCAGCGCCAGGGTCAGGGCAGTCAATATCAGGCCGCTGAGCAGCCACAGGTATTTGTAGCGGCGTAGGAAACCCAGGTTGGAGGGCAGGCGCAAGGTGATCATCAACAGGCTGCCGGCTGCACTAATCCACAAGGCTTGCCGTAACCCAAAGTGAGGAAGTAAGCGGGTGATGGTCAGCAACCCCCAGCCGCTCAGCAGGCCTGCCACCGGCAACAGGTAGGGGTCGCCAGCAGGTAGGATGCGCTGTCGTTCGCGAATGGCAAGCAGGAAGACCAGCGCCCACAGGCCGAAAGCCAGCCAGGCCTGCCAGGGGAAGGCCGTTTGCCAGGTCTGGGCGCGCACCAGGGGGGCCAGCGTCAAAGCCGCGGCGTATAGGAAAAGAAAGACGGCCGCCAGGTTAAACAGGCGGCGTTCTAAATGGAAGGCTGACATAAAAAGGGACTGTCCACTGCGCCCGGCTGTGGATTGGGGTATTGGCCAATTTCCGCCCGACTCCGTAAGGGGTTACGGCCGCGACCGTGCGGCGCGCTCTTGGGGGAGAAGCACGGCGTATAAGAATTCGTTGACCGGGACGGGGATGCCGTTTTGCTTTCCTAAGCGCACGATGGCGCCGGTTTGCGAATCCAGTTCCGATGGACGGCCTTCCATGATGTCTCGCTGCATGGAGGCGGTGACGTTTTCGGGTAGGGAATCTACAAAGCGCAAGGCACCTTCTGCTGCGCTGCGGTCAATGTGTACGCCCAGGGCCTGCCCTAAGCGCACGATTTCATACATGCTCTCTTCCAGCAAGGCGCGGGTTTCCGGCAAGACTCGCCAGGCGCCTACGGGTAGGCGTACCGCGGCGCCCACCGCGCTGATGGCGGCAATGAAAACAAATTTGCCCCACATGGCGGCCTGAATGTCGTCCGGAATTTCGGCGTTGATGCCGGCTTCTACCAGGGCGGCGTGTAGGGCCTCGAGCGCGGGGCTGCGATGGTTGTCCGGCCAGCCGAGCGCGATGTACGGCTCAATGCCGGCGTGGACAATCCGCCCGGGCGCGGCAATGTAGGCCGAGATTTTGCACATGCCCCCAAGGACGTGTTCCTTCCCGAGAACTTCGGCCAGTTGTGCCGGGGCTTCAATGCCGTTTTGCAGTGGAAGCACCAGGGTGTGCTCCCCGACAAGTGGAGGCATGGCGTGGGCGGCTTCCGGTACTTGCCAGGCTTTGACGCCCACCAGCACCGCATCTACCGGCCCGATTTCTGCCGGGGTGTCGGTGGCGTGGGGTTTTGGCAGGTGCACGTCGCCCAGGGGGCTTTCGAGATACAGCCCCTTTTCTCGGATGGCTTTCAAGTGCGCACCGCGAGCGATAAAGTGGACTTCGTGACCGTGTTCGGCCAGCCGGGCGCCAAAATAGCCGCCCACGCCGCCAGTGCCAAAAATTGCCAGTTTCATAAGGTGCTCCTAATAGTATTGCTTTGAGAAAACTATGCCGACCGCGAAGATTTTGTAGCGCGATATGCTTCTCGATATCGCCTTTGGTTGCGGAATGAATACCGTGTTACGATTTCAAGTATTTTCCAACCAGTAAATCCAGACGCTGGCGAGTTTCCGGGGGAATGCGGTTGGGTGCGGTGATGAGTGCATCGGCCAGAGCGTGTTGGCAGGTGCACTCGGAGGGCTGCAATCCGCCTACCAGGTTGCGAATGGCTTGCTGCGCAACGGCTGTGTTCTGGTTTAGCGTTTGGATGACCATTTCTACGCTGACGGGTGTCTCGCTGACGTGCCACACGTCGTAATCGGTGATATGCGCCATCACCGCGTAGCACATCTCGGCTTCGCGGGCCAGGAAAGCCTCCGGCGAGGTGGTCATGCCAATCAGGGACATTCCCCAGGCGCGGTAAACGTTGGATTCACCGCGGGTGGAGAAGCGCGGCCCTTCGATGGTAATGAATGTGCCGCCCTGGTGCACGGTGTGCCCGGTTTGCTGTACCGCCTGATAGGTTAACGCGGATAGACGCGGACAGAAGGGGTCGGCAACCCCCACATGGGCGACCAGACCATTCCCAAAAAAGGTGCGTTGGCGTCCTTTGGTGAAATCGAATAATTGATCGGGGATGACAATGTCACCAGGATGGTAGTCCTCACGCAGAGAGCCGCAGGCGCTCACGCTGACGATTTGGCGGGTGCTCAACTTTCGCAGGGCATAAATGTTGGCGCGATAGTTGATTTCGCCGGGAGAAAGGTGGTGCCCAATACCGTGGCGGGCGAGAAAAGCCACCGGCTGGCCTTCTAGTGTGCCCACAACGATAGGGGCACTGGGTTTCCCAAAAGGGGTATCCACCTGGATGCTTTGGGGGTTTTTCAGGCCGGGCATTTCATACAGCCCAGAGCCTCCGATGATGGCAAGAATGGGTTCCATGTAGACTCCTTGAGGTGATGAGGTTGGATAGGGGCGGATAGTTGTCTGGCGTCTCTGTGTCTTGCTGGTCGTAGGGGCAAAGGCACGAAGTTTTTCTAGGCCTATCCGTGCCCCAATCAAAAGATGTCAGGATTTACGTTTGCGCTTCGGATTCGATTTCAACCCTCAGGGTCACTTGTCCACAGCGAATGAGATCGCCATTTCGCAGGACGGTGGGTTCCTCCAGGGGAATTTCGTTGATGAATGTGCCATTGGTCGAGTTAGTATCGCTGAGCCACCATTGTCGCTGGCGGTAAACCAGTAAACTGTGTTGTGCCGAAACGGTGTTATCGTCCAATATGCAGTTACAAGTGCTGGCGCGCCCGATGGTAATTTCTGGGATGCTGAAACGATAGGTTTGCTCCTCACCTTTTAGATGGATTACCGGCGGTGTGCTATTCTGAACCATGCGTTTTTGGTGAATGCGTATGTCGCTCCATAGTGCCCAAAAAGCGCTCAGGAGAAAGGCGTACAGGAGGATGCTTAACGCAATGCGCAGGCCGAAAAGGGTGGTCGCAATCATGTGACGGGAGGTTGATATTCTTGAGTATGCTCGAGGCTGTCGTCGGTTTCTACGCCGAAAACCAGCGGGTAGCCGGCCAGCGAAATGACATCTCCGGGACGTAATTGTTGTTGCAAAATGCGCCGTCCGTTGACGAATGTTCCGCCGGTAGAATGCAGGTCGAAGAGGTAGTACTTCCCTTGTTCTGCTCGCAATTGGGCATGCACGCGTGAGACGCGTGGATCATTGATCATCAGGTCGTTATCAGGTCGCCGCCCGATGTTGGTGATGGTCTTTGTGAGCAGGTAGGTTTGTTTGCCGCCGACAATCAGGAAGGCTTCGCCTAAAGAAAAACTCGGGGAGGACATTTCATCGGGCAGGCTTGGGTAGGCCTCTGTTTCTTCCAGCGGTCCGGTTTCTGGGATGGTCAGGCGTATCCCTTCCCCAGGTACATTGGGGTCGCCAATCACTTCAATTTGCGGGAGCGTAGGGTATGCCAGTCCGCTTTCCTGGATGGCCTGATGTAATATTTGCACCAGTACATGATGTAGGGATGGATTTTGCCGGTAATGGGCCGCTAACTGGAGTGGCACGTTGACGCGTAATTTGCGAGGCATGCTGCCTCCGGATTGGGCCAGGGCAACCTTGAGGCTGGCAACTAACTGCGCTTGTAAACGTGTGCGCGAAGTATCGTTGGGGAGCAAATGGGCGAGTTGCTCCTCAAATAAAAATTGTAGGCGGTTTTCCAGGGTGCGCAGGCGTTCGGTGAGCATCACGTTATTTTATCCCAGATGTTGTTGGTCATGGTAATTATAACGTTACTTGCCCAGAGATACAATTGCAGTTGGTACTGGAGGCTGACGTTTTTTATTTGATCGCCGATGTACAGGGATGGTTCAGAAACTTGTGGACATTTTTGTAAGCAGAGTGGGGCTAATCCTAGTATTCCAAAAGGGGTAGCGGAAGGCACTGCCTTCCGCTACCCCTTTTGGTTGTGACTGAAAGCCGCGCCATAGATGGGGGGATGTTGCAGATGTCCCGCATCCAATGGGGACAGGCTGAAAGCCTATCCCACATATTTTGGGTACCAAATGAACCATGCCGATTTACATGGGTTTTTGCCGGAGAAGGGCTTAAAAATCTATCTGGGGATAATAAAATGTAGTTTCGGCTATCCGTTTGTTTCGCCATACGCCGGTCGGGGGTGAATCGTTTGGGGGTGAAAAAATTTTTTTACACAAAGCCGCAAAATAAAGTATTATATGAGAGCATCACTCGTTCATGTTCGCTGGTTATCCCACGGGATGAGATTTTGAGCATGTTAGGAGTACCATGACAGAAGCAGGCTACCGAGAAATTGAGCATACCGCCGATTGGGCCTTGGAAATTTGGGCGCCAACGCTGGAAGCGTTATTGCGCCAGGCTGCTGAGGGAATGGGTGCCCTCGCGGGGGCGCACCCACAACCGGGTGCGCACCC
>DAOTZN010000094.1:0-14620 GCA_034434095.1 Anaerolineales bacterium | reverse complement strand
CGGTAATGTACCTTGACAATTGAGATAAATCCTGAAACGGTGGCATAAACAGCCCCAAGGGGCGTGTGCGGCGTGATTTTTGGCCGGTAGTTGTCCAGGTTAGTGCCGCCAGACGGTTTTGTATAAGGTTTTCCCTACCGTCTTATAAACGGCAAAGCGGCGAGACATTTCTGTCTCGCAAACCTGGGTGCATCACCCGGCTATGCGGCAGCGGCTGGCGGCACGCGGAAGGAGAGCAACTCCTTCATGCTCCAGGGGTGGTCGGTCAGGCTGGCCGCCATGGTTGGGGTGCGCCGCTGCCAGAGTTGGGGCGAGCCGCGTGTCGGGACAGGCTCGGGCAGACGTTGCCGCAGCGCGCCATGCGGGCGGACGAAGTGGTAATAGGCGGTGGCCAGCTGCAAGTGCCAAACCAGGTACTCACGCTTCTTGCTGAAGGTGAGGCCCTTACGACGCAAACGACTGACGAGGTGGCGCAGGGTCAGGTTCATTCGCTCGACAAACGAAGTATTGATCTTCGTGCCGGGCAGAGCGGCTTGCAGACGTTGGGTGATCGCTGCCAGGGAGCCGAACACCACCTGGGTTGTGACCGACACCACCCGTCCGCGTTCTTTCTGCTTGGTGACGGTGGCGTACTGCAATGCTGCGGGCACTTCCGGGCGGGGGTTGGGGAAACGTCCCCGAGAACCCTGGCGCTCGGGTTGTACCCAGCGGGCAAACACCTGGAGCAAAGCCTTGAGGTAATGCGGCAGTTGGTCACTGGTAAAGAGGGGCAAGCATCCAGCCAGTAAGCGGGCTTTCAACTGGCTCAAGACGCTCACCGCCTGTTCTTCTTCCCGCTCACCGACCAACAGCGCCAACACCAGCTTGTTGACCGGGTCGAAGGCCACCCAAATCCAGGTGTCGCCATACTCGGTGTGCAACTGTTCCCAGGCCGAGAGGGTCTTCTCCTTCTTGTGGACGAAGGTCCACAGCTCGTCCAACTGCGCCTGAGAAACGTTCAGGTTGCGCAACAGGTGGTCCGACACCTGCTGGCTGTGCTGTCCGGCCCGCCGCAGCCACAGTAAGATGGTCTCCGGCCTTTCCCCGAAGATGCGCGCCGTGCTGCGGATGCTGACACCCTCGGCCAGCGCGGTGAGCGCCCGATAGACGGTCTCGGCGGGTGTTTTGAGACCGAAGAAGACCGTCCCCTGGGTCTCCGAGAAACGCTGACCACACCATTGGCAGCGGTACATCTGTTGCCAACCATTGTGCCGCGTGAGATACCGGCCTGCGCCCACAATCCGGTGGTCGGGGTGTCCCCCAAACTTGCCATAGCCGCGACAATCCTTGACCACACAACACATATGGTCGGTGTGAATGGTGGCCGGTCGTCCACGCTTTGGACTTTGCCCCTCCTCCGCTGCCGTATCCGGTGCGGCCATCGCGCCAGCGTTGACCGCCAACTCCCCTACTCCCGCCTGATGGTCTGGGAGGTTCGTCGGCCTTGTCGGCTTGGTGCGATGCCTTCGTCTGTTTTTGCGTTGGCCTTTAACCAAACGCCATAACCGCGCTAAACGGCGGGCCAGGTTGCGTCGTTGTCGGTGCCGCACCGACAACGTTATCTCGCTCGACCAGCACGCTCCGTCCCTGGCTGAAGTTGCCGCTCCTATTGAGTGGACTTGTATGGGCAAGCCAATACAAGTGGAATCACAGGTTGCCGGTACCGGCAAAGATCTGTAAGCCAGTTGTGGCTGCAAAGCAAAAAGCAAAACCAAAAGCGTTCCGAACAGTCTCATCACTCCTGTGAACCAAATTTGAGATTGAGAGGATGCCATAATTTATCTCAACTGTTAAGGTACATTACCCTTTCTCCGAGGGAGCAGGTTTAACGGGAGAATCTTGGGGGGAGGTTGTCCCTTCGGGTACGGGAGCACCTGCGGGGGCGTTGGTTTCTTCCGGGGAATCTACGGTTGCGCTTTCGGGGGTTTCCTCAGGGGCAGCGGAATCCATTAAATCGTCTTCATTGAACATGGTGTCAGGCTCCTTTTGTCGTGCGTGCCCGGCGACGGCGCTCGATGGTATCGCGCAGACGTTCTTCATCGTAGGCGTGGGGGGATTCGGAAATGTAGGGGCGCATACGTTGTTGTCCGGCAAATTCTCGTAGGGCTTCTTCGGCGGTGTATTGCGGGGTAAAGTTTAGGCGTTCGTGCATGAGTTTTAGGTCGGCCACACAGCGATAGCGCAGGTAATTTGGCTCGATGGGGAAGTGCTCGTTCAGGGGGAGGGCGGCAGACACACTCCAATAGGCCAGCGGGTGCAGGATGGGCAGTGGCGTCTTGCCAACGATACCCAAAATTTTGGTCAGCGGGAGGATGCCTTCGGCGGCAATGTTGTAGGGGCCAGGATAATCTTTATCCAAAACATGCAGAAAAGCGCTTTGAACATCGTTTTCATGGATAATCTGCATCATGGGGTCGAAACCCAGCAGAATGGGCGCCATCTTATCGCTTAGAAAACGCACCATGGGGGTGTTCACCGTGGGGCCGAGAATGTGGGCGAAGCGTAAAATGGTGAGAGTAATTTGGGGATATTGCCGCTGATAACCGTTCAGAAAAGATTCGATTTCCACCAGGTCACGGTTGTAGCCATATTGACGGCTGCCGTGGATTGGACGGTTTTCTGTGATAAAGGCAGGATTGCGATGGGTGGCGCCATACACCGTGGTACTGCTCTTGAAGATGATTTTGCGTACACCGGCTTCGGTGCAGGCGCCCAGGAATTTCATGGTACCGATAACGTTGTAGTCAAAGGTGTTTTCGCTGTGACGGTAACTTTCTTGGAAGGCCAGGTGGTAAACGGTGTCTACTTTTTCCAGATTGAGCAGGTCAAGCAGCAATGGATTGCGGATATCGGCCTGGATGAAATCCAGGCCATCGATAGGGATGGCGGGTTGGGTGGTGTCTATCCCGATGACGTGTAGATTTTTACGTTGACACAGCGTAGCAGCCAACCGTGCCCCCCATTGATTGGCAACACCGGTGATAAGCACGTTTTTTGTTCTTGGCATGGGAGTCTCCTGAAGTGGTGGGTGCACCTGTATGTGCGCCCTGGCTGACGGCGGCGGTAGGCATGAGTGTGGTTATTTTTTCTTTCTGAATAGCAGGAAGACGCTTAGCAAGGCGAAGCCGGCGGTTAGCCAGGCCCAAGTGCGTTCTTCGTCCTGACGGCGTACCCCCTTGGCGGCGGGCGGTAATTTCGCCAGTTGGGCGGCGGCTTGCGCCTGCACCTGCCGGAAGTGCTCCGGATCGGCGCGCAAGGCATCGGCGAGGGCGCGTTTTTCGGCCACGTAGTCATCGGTCACGTAGCGGCCAAAGGAACGTAATCCGGCAATTTGGAATTGGTGCTTTTTGAACAGGCGATAGATTTCTTTGACCTTTTCGATGGAGATGTTACGCCCCAAGGTGTAATCTTCAAAGTGGCCTTCCATAGCCAGAAGCGCGGTTTCTGCCAGGCAAGCGTAGGCGGTCTTAGGGGGTAAACCAATATCGTAGCCAAAGTCAATATCGCCGGGGATGAGTACCTCTCCACTTTCGATGACCAATACGTCTGGGCGCAACGCGGCTTCTTCGGGACTGATATCGGGGGGGCGGGCAACGTCACAAATCACGGCGCCGGGTTTGCAACGCGTGATGTCAATGATGCGCTGCCCAAAGGCCGATGTGGTGGTGACGATTAAATCGCAATCGGCAACGACATCTTCGGTGCGGGTAGCAATGGTGACGCGGGCTTGTGGGGTTTCTTCCAGGATGCGGCGCTTGAGTTCGATGAGTTTGGCCGGATTAGGCGCGACCAGCACCACGTTGTAGATGGCCTGGGCGAGCAGACGGGAGCAGACGGACCCAATGGAGCCGGTGGCGCCGACGACCATCGCCTTGCCCTGGGTGAGGTCTTGCGCTCCCATTTTGACCACGGCTTGTTTGGCGGCCTCCAAGGTAGCGGCGACTGTCAGGCTGTTGCCGCTGGTGATGGCGATGTCGGCTTCGTGCGCAACGGTGATACCGGCATCACCGACCACGCTGGTGAAGGCGCCCAACCCCATGATGCGCGCCCCCAGGCGCTCTGCCATGTGGGCGGCCTGGTTCAGGCGGCGATAGGTGAAGTGTTCGCTGTGGCGCAGCATCTGGCGTGGTGTTGCGCCCAACGAAATCAGGTGGCCTTCGATTTTTTGCCCGGTGGTGGGAGACTGTCCGCCGGTGATGCGGGAGATGTACAAAGGCGGAATGTAGGCGGCCACGGCTTCGACCAGATTATCGGGCAAGTGGCGCGTCCAACGGAAGTAGGGGTGCTTGTGGATGAAGTCAACGCTCAGCGGGTGGATGACGAAAGCAAAGCGGTTGACCTGGGCATCTTCAGGCTGCAAAAAATGGATCACCGGTTGCCAATCCAATTCGGCAACGATGTCCAGGTAGGTGTTCTCGTTGAGTGGTTGCTCTGGGTCGGCGCGTAAGGCGGCCAAAACTGCCTCAACCATGGCCGCGCTGCGGTGGTCCAGGTCGCCATCGCCCTCCAATTTGGGAATGAGACTGACAACAATAGCAACGCCACGCTGTTTCAAGTCGTCCAGGTCTGCTGCGCTGGCCCATTCGGTGACCACGATTTTGCGCTTGAGTTTTTGGGGAGCATAGCGGCGAATAGCGCCAATATCTCCGGCCAGGACATCGGCCCACAGGAAGGGTTTCTCACTGCGCGGTGTGCCTGGCATGCCTGGTTGTGGTGTGACGCGCCGGAAGGGGGCGTCTTTCAATTGCTCCAGTGTGGGGATGGCAATGCGCGTTGCCAGGTTTGGAGAAGTGAAAAGCGGGAAATCGGGCAGCGCAAAGTACATGAGCGGATCGGCATAGCGAATTTCTTCGGTGTAACGGCACATGCTGCGCACCAGCCTTTGGTGGTTCAAACCCGGCACCATCAGCACGCGTTTTTTGCTAAAAATCCCCGGTTGTGCCCGTTCCGCCTGAATTAAGCCCCAGCCTTCCAAACTACTGCGCACGCCGCTGCCATCTACCAACAAAGCATCATGCCCGGCATACAAATCGGCCGTTAATTCATGCCTCATGTTGTACCCGGCCAAGTTAAGTGTCCGCGGGTAACCTTCCAGGCCAATGGCGTCTACTTTATCTCTCCAGGTTTGTATCAGGGTGCGCACGCGTGCCATGTCACCGCCCGCGCCGATGTATTTCACCTCTACATCTTTCCCCAGGATATTGGCTACCGTTTGCTCTTCCCCTTCCCCTAAGTGGATAACGAGTACTTTTTTCATCGGCTGTTTCCTCGGGCGGTAGGGTTATTTCATCACTAAATCGCCATGGCCTTTCTCACGTAGCAACGCAGGGTAACGCTGGTAGAGTGGCTGTACAGCGGGCAGCAATTTCAAAATTTTTGAGATGGGGCCTTGGGCCACAATGTCTTTTTTGGCTAGTGCCCCCATCAAGTTAACTTTGCCGTGCCAGAAGGCATGTGCTACGTCGGCTTTCATGCTCATGACCACATCTGGCTTCAGGTCGCAATCCCCATGGATGATGTCCACATACGCATTGGGTTGGGTGGCTTTGTCCCTGGCGTTGATGGTTGTCATCGCTTCTGGGTCGGTGTAACGAAATTGAATGATGATTTTTGATTTGGCAATTTTTTCGCCTACTTTAGGGTCACATTTGGCTTCGTCCATCAATGCCCCCACGCAATCGTAAAATTCCTGGCTGTCTTTGAATATGCCCATGATTGATTCTCCTCCGCGCACTATGAAAGAAAAGAGGTAACAAGTTGTATAGTGTAGTATAGTCTGGAAATGGGGGAGTAGTCAAGTGAATAATTCTGGTAATTATCCGCATTATTGATATTTTTTAACGCCCAGGAACAAGTTCCCAAGGTTTTTTAAATTTCGCTCGTTTTCTTTTGCGCCTTGATGTTTTCAGTGTAAAAATCCAGGTTGGATAGCGCGGGTATGGGTGCTCGAAAAAAAAACGCCAGCATCCATAAAAAATCAGGTACAATCAAAGGCATGCCAGAAAAAGAAACCCTTACACCCGTCCGCAAGCAATATTTAGAAATCAAACGTCAGCATCCCGATACCCTGTTGTTCTTCCGCTTGGGTGATTTTTACGAAACTTTCGATGAAGACGCCGAAATCGTCTCTCGGGAGTTGGATATTGTCCTGACATCCCGCCCGGTTGGGGGTGGTGTGCGTGTGCCGCTGGCCGGGATTCCTTACCACGCGGTCGAAAATTATCTCTCGCGTTTGATTAACAAGGGCTACCATGTCGCGATTTGTGAACAGGTGGGGGAACAACCTAAGCGGGGCATTATGCCCCGTCAGGTGGTGCGCATTGTTACCCCGGGCACGGTGATTGAGCCTGGCTTATTGGCCGAAGATACGAACAATTACCTGGCAAGTGTGATATGGGATGGTGAACGCGCCGGCGTGGCCTACGCCGACATCACTACCGGTGAATTTGCCACCACAGAACTGCACGGAAAAGACCTGATGGGACTGGTGCGCGCTGAATTGTTGCGTTTGCACCCCGCGGAAATTCTACACCCGCAGGGCCTTTCCCTGCCGGAGAACGGCTTGCCCGGTCACCGCACCGCCTGGGCTGACTGGCGCTTCGAGTCAGGCCGCTGCCGTGAGGCCTTGCTGGCACACTTTCAGGCCGCTTCCCTGGACGGTTTCGGCCTGCGGGATGCTTCTCTGGCCGTCAGCGCGGCCGGTGCATTAGTGCAGTACTTGAAGGAAACGCAATCTTCCGCTCTGGCGCTGCTTACCCGTCTGCGTACCTACAGTTTGGATGAGTTTATGACTCTGGATGCGGCTACGCGCCGCAACCTGGAATTGACCGAAACGCTACGCGGTGAACGGCAAGGCTCCTTATTGGCAGTGCTGGACAACACCATTACCCCCATGGGCAAGCGCTTGATGCGGCAATGGGTCAACAAACCGTTATTAGACGTTGCCCAGATTCGCCAGCGCCAAGTGGGTGTGCGCTATTTCTTTGAGGATGGCTTGCAACGGGCTGAGTTCCGTCAGGCCCTTAAGCCGCTGGGAGACCTGGAACGGCTCATCAACCGCGTGGCGGGGGACAATGCCCAACCACGCGATTTAGTCGCCCTGCGAGAGACGTTGCGCGCTTTGCCGAACGTCGTCGCCTTACTGCCATCTCCCGAAAAGGCTTCCATTCCCCCTTTGGCCGCCTTTGACCCCTGTCCCGAGGCCCTGGCGTTGCTGGAACAATCCCTGGCGGATGACCCTCCGGCGACCCTTCAACACGTCGGTATTATCCGCGCGGGCTTTTCCGCAGAACTGGATGCGGTTATCGAAAACAGCAAGCATGCCCATGAATGGATTGCCAATTTGGAAAATGTCGAGCGCAAACGCACCGGCATCAAAAATTTGAAGGTCGGCTACAACAAGGTTTTTGGCTATTACATCGAAGTGACCAAGGCCAATACCGCCATGGTGCCGGAAAACTACATCCGCAAACAAACGCTGGTCAACGCCGAGCGTTACATCACCCCCGAGATGAAAGAGTATGAGATGCTGGTGCTCAACGCCGAAGAACGTATCCGAGAAATTGAGGGCCGCCTCTTCAAAGAAATCTGCCGCCGCCTCAGCAGGTGGAGTGCGGCCTTATTGCAGGCTTCCCGACGCATTGCCGAATTGGACGTACTGGCCGCATTAGCCGAAGCGGCCGTTCATAACGGGTACACCTGTCCGGAAGTCGTCGCCGAAGATGTGCTGGACATTCGCGATGGCCGTCATCCGGTGGTTGAGCGTACCCTGCAGGATGGACGCTTTGTGCCCAATGACGTAATTTTTGAGGCAGGGGAGCGCATTCGCATTATCACCGGCCCGAACATGAGCGGGAAATCCACGGCCTTGCGTCAGGTGGCTTTGATTGTGTTGATGGCGCAGATGGGCAGTTTTGTCCCCGCCGCGGCGGCGCGTATCGGTCTGGTGGACCGCATCTTCACTCGCATTGGTGCCCAGGACGAAATCCACGCCGGACAATCTACCTTCATGGTGGAGATGGTCGAGGTCGCTAACATCCTGCATCACGCTACACCGCGCAGTTTGTTGGTGCTGGATGAGGTGGGACGCGGCACCAGCACGTACGATGGCCTTTCGATTGCCTGGGCAACGGTAGAGTACATCCACAATCATCCCCAACTGCGCGCCAAAACGCTGTTTGCCACCCATTATCACGAACTAACCCAACTGGCAGATCTTCTGCCCGGAGTACGCAACTACAATGTAGCGGTCAGTGAGGCCGATGGACAGGTGGTTTTCCTGCACAAAATCGTGCCCGGTGGTGCCGACCGTTCTTACGGTATCCATGTTGCGCAACTGGCCGGCCTGCCCCTGCCGGTTATTCAGCGTGCCCAGGAAATCTTGCGCCAATTGGAGGCTTCCTCCGGCAGCGCAGTGCGGATTGAACCACAGGCGGCGCGGCAACTGGCGCTTTTCCCGGAGACAAATCCCCTGCTGGACGAACTCAAACGTTTGGACATTAACGGCCTGACGCCCATCGAAGCGCTCAATTTGTTGTACACGTGGCAAAAACGGTTTGTTGAGTAGTTGGGTAGTTAGCAATCAGCAGACAGCGGAGGCCTGCAAAACCTGCCGCCTGTCCACTGTGTGAAAGCGTGTAACCGGCTTCCAGCCGGTGTCGGCTGACCGTTGCCACCTGTCAGCATTCAACAACCCACTCACACCCGCTCGATAATCACCCTTTCGGGCGTAATCTCCAGCGTCCAATAGCCCAGGTCTTCCACCTGATAGGTCACCTGCAGCAGGTTTGGTTCGCGGTGCAGGCTGTACAGTTTCATGCGCCGGTGGAACTGGTAGGTCTTCAAACTGCTGTCCCATTCCCCCTGCTGTTGCGGATCGTACCCTTCGGGGGGCGCGAAGGCCTGTTCAATCTCCACCTCGTTCAACAGCAGGCGCAACACCGCTTCGGGCGTATCAATAGCCCATAGCAGGTTGGCAATGGCCTGTTGTTCTTCTTCCTCCACCGCCTCTTCGGGCGTCATTTCCCATTGCACCGGCGACCAGATCGCCGGTAAATCGTCTACGTACATGGTATCGGCATCAATGATGAATGGCATACAACGCTCCTTTTCCAGAAAATGAGAATTTACCACGCCCCATTATACCCATTGCCGTAGTTGACACGGGTTCTTGGTACAATACTCCCTGTGATTCGTAAGGCTCACCCCCGCTTCTTCTACACCATTGCCGCTCTGCTCCTGGCGCTCATCAGTTTGCCCTACTTGTACGCCTGGTACACTGCCGGAGATGCCTACGTCTTCAGCGGACTGCTCTTCAACCCGCTGGATGGCGCTTCCTACCTGGCGAAAATGCGTCAAGGCTGGGAGGGCGCCTGGCGCTACCGTCTGGCGTTCAGCGCGCAGCCGGGGCAGGGTGCTTTTTTGTTCCTGTACTACCTTTTTCTGGGACACGTGGCGCGCCTTGTGGGAGTATCGCTGCCGGTGATGTACCACCTGGCCCGATTGGGGGGTGCGCTGGTGCTGCTGTATGCCCTGGATGACTTTTTCAGTGCCTACCTGCCGGCCGAAGCGCGTCAACCGGCCTTTTTTTTATCCGTCTTGGGGAGTGGGATGGGCTGGCTGGCGTTGCCCTTTGGCGTTTTTCCTGCCGATTTCTGGGTCGCCGAAGCCTACCCCTTCCTTTCGGCCTTTGCCAACCCGCACTTTCCGCTTAGTTTGGCGCTGATCCTGTACCTTCTCTTACCGGATGAAGCAGGAAAAGATGGACTACGCCGCACGGGGATGGCGCTGCTCCTGTCGTTTCTCTCCCCCTTTGGGGTGGTGCTCGTCCTGCTGGTCACAGGCGCGCGGACTTTATGGGTGGCGCGCCCTCTCTGGGGTTCAGCAGCCACCCGAAAGGTCGTCCGTACCCTGCTTCCCCTGGGGGTAGGCGGGCTCCCCTATTTGCTGTACACCCAATGGGTGGTGGCCGTCTTCCCGGCCTTTTCTCAATGGAATGCCCAAAACCTCACCCCCGCACCGCCGTTGTGGGATACGCTGCTTGCCTTCGCCCCCTTGTGGCCGGTGGCGTTGTACGGCTTGTGGCGCCGGCGTCCGGCACGTCCGCCACTGCTGTTGACGTTGTGGGGCGGCCTGGCTTTCGTCTTGTTGTACCTGCCGATGCCCCTGCAGCGCCGTTTTCTGCTGGGTTGGTACGTGCCGCTGGTGGCGTTGTGCGCCTGGGCGTTGAACGGCCTGCCGGCACATCGTCGGCGGTTGACTTGGGGGGCGCTCATCCTGCTGGCACTGCCCACAAACCTGATTTTGCTCCTGGTTGTGATGGGCGGTGCGGGGCAACATGCGCCGGAACTGTATCTGAGACGCACCGAAACCCAGGCGCTGGCCTGGTTGGAGACGCACACGCCCGAAGACAGCCTGATTTTGGCCGCACCGCAAAGCGGGCTTTTTATTCCCGCCTGGAGCGGGCGCCGGGTGGTGTACGCGCACCCCTACGAGAGCGTGCCCGCGGAAGCCCAGGATATGCTGATGCATTGGCTGAGCGGACAGACCAATCCGAGCGAACAGGCATGGCTTGCGGCCGCCGATTACGTGTTTTTAGGGCCGCGGGAGCGTGCCTTAGGGGTGAAACCGCCGCCTGTGGCACCCGTTTACCAAAACGCAGAAGTTGCCATTTACCCTTATCAGCCTTGAAGGAGATTCAAGATGCCCATTCGTTACGCCATTACCGGTGTAACCGGTTATACCGGCAAGTACATCGCCCGCCAACTGCTGCAAGGCAACGCAGAAATCGTCAATCTAACCGGCCATCCGCAGCGTCCTAATCCTTTTGGCGGGCGCGTTTGGCCAGCGGCCTTTGATTTTGCTAATCCGGTGCGTATGGCCGGAGACCTGGAGGGCGTGGATACGCTCTTCAACACCTACTGGATACGTTTCTCTTACCGCGGCATGACCTTTGACCAGGCGGTTGAAAACAGTCTGGCGCTTTTCGAGGCCGCTAAACTGGCCGGCGTGCGGCGCGTGGTGCACGTCAGCATCACCAATCCCTCGCTTGATTCTCATTTGCCGTATTTCAGTGGTAAAGCGCGTCTGGAAGAAGCCTTGAAGAGCAGCGGCCTATCGTATGGGATTTTGCGCCCGGCGGTGTTTTTTGGGGGCGAAGACATTCTCATCAACAACATCGCCTACTTTTTGCGGCGCTTCCCGCTGTTTGTCATTCCCGGCAGCGGAGAATACGCCCTGTGTCCCATCCACGTGGAAGATTTTGCGGCCTTGTGCGTTGCGCAAGCACACAACGAAGAAGACCTGGTGCTGGATGCCGTAGGGCCAGAGACCTTTTCCTTCAATGCGTTGGTGCGTCTGTTGGCCAAGGTGGTACACAGTCGGGCCCGGCTGGTACATCTTCCACCTGACCTGGCTTATGTTGCTATCCGCGCACTGAATCTCTTGCTTGGCGATGTGGTGTTGACTCGTCAAGAAATCCAGGGGTTGATGGCAAAATTACTGGTCTCACAAGCCCCGGCGGTGGGGAAAATCGCCCTGAGCACCTGGGCACAGGAAAATGCCGATACCCTAGGGCGTGCTTACGCTTCCGAAGTGGCGCGGCATTACAGATAGCCGTTTTGCTATCTCATTGAAAAGCGCAAAACCTTAACGCGAAGTCGCCAGGACGCAAAGAAAATCAAGGTTTGCGACAAGCGAAATTCAGAAATCTTTGTGCCTCGTTTAGGATAGGCTTTCAGCCTGTCCCCATTGGGAGCGGGCTTATTGCCGACCTGGAGGTCGGCGTTCCCAGGTGTCTCCGTTCTTGGCCGACCTGGAGGTCGGCGTTCCCAGGTGTCTCCGTTCTTGGCCGACCTGGGGTTAGCGTTTTTGCGTTGTGGACGCTTTGCGCCTTCGCACCTTTGCGTTAAAAAATACCTTTTTTCAGTGAAGTTATTGCTATGCCCTCATTACACGTTCACCTACACACGCCTCCCCAAAACCCCGCACACTGGCAGGATTTCCAGGCCAGTCTACCGGCCAGCGTACATCTGACCACGGGGCCGGCCTTGCCCGCCGAACCCCGCTATCACATTTTGATTGCCGGTCGTCCCAGCGAAGCGCAATTAACGGCCAGCCCCAACCTGCGAGCGGTCATTATCCCTTGGGCTGGGGTGCCGGAATCCACCCGGCACCTGTTGATGAAGTACCCGCACATTGCCTTGCACAACCTGCACCACAACGCCGCCCCAACAGCGGAAAGCGCGCTGGCTTTGTTGCTCGCGGCGGCCAAATTCATCGTCCCCTTCGATCAAGCCTTGCGCACCGGCGACTGGCGCCCACGGTACAACCCTACACCGGCCATACTGCTGGCAGGCAAAACTGCTCTGGTCTTGGGGTATGGAGCCATCGGTCAGCGGGTAGGGCACTACTGCCACGCGCTGGGGATGCGCGTCCTGGCGGTACGACGTCAGCCGCAGGCCGTGGACGACTTCGCCGAAGTGTATGCGCTCTCGGCATTACCGGATTTATTACCGCAATCTGACGTGGTTGTGGTGACGCTTCCCCTGACGGATGCAACGCGTGGTTTATTGGGGGAGCCCGAATTGCAAGCCCTGCCTGCCGGTAGCGTGCTGGTCAATGTCGGGCGCGGGCCGGTGGTGGACGAAGCCGCGCTGTACCAAGCACTGAAGGATGGCCCGTTGGCGGCTGCCGGCCTGGATGTGTGGTATCGCTACCCGAAAGAAGAAACCGACCGCCGTAACACGCGGCCCTCCGATTATCCCTTCCACGAACTGGAGAACGTTGTGCTCAGCCCCCATCGTGGTGGCTCGGTGCGAGAAAGCGAACGCTTGCGCTTGCAGGCTTTGGCCGAAATGCTCACGGCTGCCGCGAACAATCAACCCATGCCTAATCGGGTGGATATAACGCAGGGTTACTAAGGGTGCGGCGCCTGTCCCCATTGGACGCGGGGCGCTTTTATTGCCGACCTGGGGGTCGGCGTTCCCAGGCGGAGCCTGGCGCCTTTGCGTTAAGGTTTTGGGAGTGCCCCAACGTGCCGACCTGGAGGTTGGCGCCCCCAGAAGTGACTTTTTTCCATTGCTTTTTATCCTTTCTACCAGTATAATACGGCCACTATACATGCGAAGAAAGGAGCATACCCATGGCAAGTGTTACTTACGAACACGTGTACAAACGTTTTGGCGATGTCGTCGCCGTCAATGACCTGAATATCAAAGTTGAGGATAAAGAATTTCTGGTCTTTGTCGGCCCCTCCGGTTGTGGCAAGAGCACCTCGCTGCGCTTGCTTGCCGGGCTCGAAGAAATTAGTGAAGGTCGTATTTTGATTGGAGACCAGGTGGTGAACGATATCGCCCCGAAAGATCGTGATATCGCCATGGTGTTCCAATCTTACGCGCTGTACCCCCACATGTCGGTTTTCGACAACATGGCTTTTGGCCTCAAACTGCGCAAGACGCCCAAAGAGGAAATCAAACGCCGGGTGTACGAATCCGCTGAAATGCTGGGCATTACCGAACTGTTGGACCGCAAACCCCGCCAGTTGTCCGGTGGTCAGCGGCAGCGTGTGGCTTTGGGACGCGCCATCGTGCGTGAACCCAAGGTTTTCTTGTTAGATGAGCCGCTTTCCAACCTGGATGCTAAATTGCGCGTGGAAACGCGTGCCAACATCAGCCGCCTGCACCAACGCTTGCAGACCACCTTCATTTATGTGACCCACGATCAGGTGGAGGCCATGACAATGGCCAGCCGCATCGCCGTGATGAACAAAGGTGTGCTCCAGCAGATTGATACCCCGCAGAATCTGTATGACCGTCCAAACAACATCTTTGTTGCCGGCTTCATCGGTTCTCCGGCCATGAATTTCTTCAATGCCCATATCCGCAAAGATGGCAACGGGCTGTTTGTGGACGGCGGCGCCTTCAGCGTACGCATCCCCGAAGATCGCACTGCCGCTTATCACAACTACATCGATAAACCTGTGGTTTTCGGCATCCGTCCTGAGGACATCCACGACCCGAACTTTGCACCCCCCGGCATCTTTCCACAGCCGGTGGAAGCCAAAGTGGACGTCACCGAATTGATGGGCAACGAAATCTTTGTGTACCTGAACGCCGGTGAGCACAATTTCGTGGCCCGCGTTGACCCGCGCACTTCCTTCCGCATGGGTGACAGCGTCCAGGTGGCCTTCAACATGGAAAACATGCACATTTTTGATCGGGACACCGAACAAGCCGTTCGCTGATTTCTCCGTTTTGCAAACACAATCGCGACCACAGGGCACCTATGCTCTGTGGTCGTTTTTCTGAATAAGGAGTAAGAACATGCCTTTTGATTACCTTCCCCCGTTGTTTAACAAATCCAAGACCAAAATCGTCCTGCTCGTGATGGATGGCCTGGGAGACCTGCCTTTTGATGAGCGTAACCTGACCCCTCTGGAGGCCGCGTCCACCCCAAATATGGACCGTCTGGCAGCCGAGGGCACTTTGGGGCAGACGATTCCCCTGGCTCCCGGCATCACCCCCGGGTCCGGGCCGGCACACCTGGCGCTCTTTGGGTACGATCCCCTCAACCAGCCTGTTGG
>DAOTZN010000093.1:0-25712 GCA_034434095.1 Anaerolineales bacterium | reverse complement strand
TCCCAAATCCCCCATCTATGGCGCGGCTTTCAGTCACAACCAAATGTCACTGCGAGGAACCGCTTTGCGGCGACAAAGCAGTCTCCTTGCTTACCAGGGGAAGACTGCTTCCCCTACACTTTGCTCGGGACAGGCGCTCCGCTTGCTTTGCTTGCTTTGCTCGCTCCGCTCGCAGCAACACCAGAAACGGGCGGATTGCACCGTTTTCCGCGCTCATCTGCTTCCTAGCAAGCAACCAAAAGCAAGTTTCTGAACCATCCCCAAAATTTTGTACTATAATAGTAATTGGCTAGTCAAAAATCCGTATTTTGCCTATGTTTTTTTTACCCAAGTTACCCCTGTTTTGGATAGCAATACTAAGAAGGGTCTCAACAGGGCACACTCCATCCCATCAAGCCATCGCATAAAGCGAAGGCTTTTTTCACCCCATCAGAAACACAAATAGATAGCAGACAACCTCTTGGCAATAGCATTCTTCAAATTACAGTTACAATCATCACCTATAAAACCTTTATGTGGATACTTACCGTTCTCTCTCCTGAAGGCGAGCGCCGAGAATTTACGCTAAAAGCCGGTAAAAACACACTAGGGCGTAAATCAGATAACGATATTGTTATTGCCGACATCTCTGCTTCGCGTCGTCATGCCGAAATCGTCTACGATGTTCAACAAGATCAGTTAATCATCACCGACTTGAACAGTACGAACGGTACGTTCGTTAACCGCGAGCGGCTGGAACGCCCTATCCGCTTGGAAGAAAATGATGCCATCCGTATCGGTGCGCACATTATCAATGTCTTTCGCGTGGAAAGCGATGCAGTAAATCGCCCCATGCATAGCGGTACGCGTCCACTAACACGCGACTTATTGCTGGAAGCTGTAGACCAGCACGCCATTTTGATGTATGAGGCCGCTCGACAACTCAACACTGTCCTGGATACGCAAACCGCACTTGAACAAGTTACCAATTTAATTAAACGCTCTATGGGAGCGGATCATTGTGTTGTCGCACAACGTGGTCAAACCAATAGCCTGTCACAGCGCGGTGTACCTCAAAGCATCATCTCTTTAGTTCTAGAAGAAAAATCTGCTGTTTTGCTGCCAGACCCGGCCCTTCCGATCACCGATGAACTGAAACGGTTAAATATCGAAACGGCCATTTGTGTGCCGATTATTGGCAATGACACAGTCCTAGGCCTTATCTATCTTGCTAAAACGGATCCTCTCAGCCGTCCCTTTGGTCAAAGCGACCTACAATTGGTGATTACAATTAGCCATCAGGCGGCGCTTACCTTGCAACGTACCCAATTGGTGCAAAAAATTCGAGACGAGCAACGCATTCGGCAAGTCCTACAACGTTTTCTTTCTCCACAGCAAGCCGAATTTGCCTTGCAAAGTTATCTTAAGGAGGGGAAACTTCCCGGCTTACAAGAGCACCAGGCAACCGTACTTTTTTCAGATATCGCCGACTCCACCGGTATGGCAGAGCGGCTAGGAGCAGAACGCTTTGGACAAATTCTATACGAGTATTACAAGATCGTAACCGAAATCGTCTTTGAGAATGGCGGCATGTTGGATAAATTCTTAGGCGATGGCATCATGGCCATTTTTGGCATGCACGATAGCCATCTCCATCCGGAGGAGCGTGCCGTAAACGCTGGCTTGCAGATGATAGAGGCCATGAGTCTACTTAATCAAAAAATTGGGGATGAAGAACTCGTTATCGGCGTAGGAATCAACACCGGGTTGGTAGTAGCGGGTTATGTCAACACCCCGCAACGGGTTGAGTTAGCCATTCTAGGGGATACGGTCAACGTAGCCGCCCGTTTGGAAAGTTATGCCCGACCCAATCGCGTGTTAATCGGACCTCCTACAATGGCCGCCATTGTAGGCAAATTCCATACCCGCCGCATTGGCGCTATTACCGTTAAAGGGCGCACACATCCTATTCAAGCCCACGAAGTGCTACGCGACAAGAGTACATCCGCCGTCTAAGACAACCGCACACGCTGGCGATAAAGGCTTTTTGCCCCCTACCAGGATGTTCACCGATACCCATGAAAATAGGGGACGCCAGCAACTATCCACCGTAGTTCATAGGCGGCTTTCACGCCACCGAAAACCCGCGGGAGTGCTGTGCTGCAGAATTTCTCTGCACTCTCTGCGTCTCAGCGGTGAATTTGAGCGCCCTAAACGAACAATTCGTTTTCAAGAGGTCGGCAAAACGGGCATTGTGGGGCCATCTATGCCCAGGTGCTCGCAGAGTGCAGCGCGTAGTGCCAGCCGGTCATCCCAGGGGTATTCAATAGTGCCAAAGCACATGGATTGCTCATGTCCCTTGCCGCACACAAGCAGTATGTCTCCCGGCTGCGCCTGCGCTACGCCAAAGCGAATCGCTTCCCCGCGATCCGGAATGCACCAGAAGTTTTCTCCTTCCACCCCTCCCTGTGACTGAGCGCCTGCCGCCATGTGTGCCAGGATGTCTTCTAACGGCTCAGTGCGTGGGTCTTCAGCCGTGAGGATGGTCAGGTCGGCTAAGCGGATGGAGGTCTCTGCCATCAGACGGCGTTTTTCGCGGTCACGTAAACCCGCAGAGCCAAACACGGCAATCACCCGTCCATTGGTCAATGTACGGGCAGTTTCCAAGGTCCGCCTCAACGCGTTCGGGGTGTGGGCAAAATCCACAATCGCGATGAAATCCTGTCCCAAGGTAATGCGCTCCATGCGCCCTGGAATACCCGGGAAAGTACGCAAACTTTCCACTGCAGCCTGCAAATCCACATTCAGTGCGCCAACGGTGGCCGTCAGCGCAGCCAGGGCGTTCGAGACGTTGTACTCTCCAGGCAAGGGGAGGTAGATCTCCGTCTGATAGCGCGCCCGCTGCAGGATGAAACGCGTCCCCTCGGGGGTCGCGGCCACCCCCTGGGCGTGAAACGTACTTTGATGGTGGAATCCATAGGACAGGCGGCGCGCCCGTTGAGGGGTCACTTCCCGCAGATACTCATAGGAAGCATCGTCCCGATTGAGGACCGCGGTGCGGGGGTTACCCCCTGATTTAGGAGGGGTTTCTCCTAACATAGCAAACAAACGCGCCTTTGCCGCTCGATAGTGTTGGTAGTCACCGTGATAATCCAGGTGTTCGTGGGTGATATTGGTGACCACGGCAACATCAAAGGCACATTCACCTACTCGCTGTTGTTCCAAACCATGGGAGGTGGATTCAATCACTACATGCGTCAGCCCAGCAGTTACCATCATAGACAAATAACGTTGTACATCCGGTGCTTCCGGAGTGGTGACGTGAAAGCCGGTGTCCAATTCCTGGTCGCCAATGCGGGCGTTGACGGTGGAAATGATGCCCACACGCACTCCAGCGTGCCGTAAAATGTGGTAAATCAGATTGGAGGTGGTGGTCTTACCATCGGTACCGGTCACGCCAATGACCGTCAAGCGGTTGGCAGGATAATCATACAGCGCCGCCGAGAGTTGCGCTAACGCCTTACGGCCATCTTGCACCTGGGCATAAGGCACAGGCAGTACAATCGGCGGACGGGTGCCGACAACCGCCACCGCACCACGCTGAATGGCATCGGGCACATATTTATGTCCGTCTACACTGGTGCCCATCAGGGCTACGAAAACACCACCAGGCTGCACCTGCCGCGAATCGAGATATACGCCGCTCACTTGTGGATCAGGAGAATCTGGGGGCAGAGTTTGCCCAATAGCACGCCAAAGGGTTGAGAGGAGAGGAGACATATTCGCACAAGGGAAAGATAGAAAAAACGCCCAGGGAAACATCCTGGGCGTTTTCTGGTTTCAGGAGGAAAATCAGGCAATCGCGGCGCGCATGCCTTCCAGGCGGGCAGCCACAGAAGCATCCAACACGCGATTTCCAGCCTTCACAATCAGACCACCTAAAATCTTGGGGTTAACCGTAAAGGTGACGCTGGCAGCGCCCAAGTCTTTCTGAATAGCAGTCTGCTCTTCAGCGCTGAGCGGCAATGCACTGACAACGGTTACATCTTGACCGGCAAAGGTCTCTTCAACAACGACAACCTTGCCCGATTTGACGCCGGAGAAAAATTCATCCAGCAAGGCACGTTGACGTTTTTCGTCCAACGCTTCGCCGACCAGTTTTTGGGCTGCAGCAATTGCGAGCGCAGCCACCTGCGGACGCAAATCGGCCAAAACGCGTTCCTTTTCGGCCTCAGCATCTGCGCGTGCCCGCTCCATAATCTTGGCAGCCTCGGCTTCCGCTTCGGCCTTAATCTCTTTACCGACTTCGCCGGCACGTTCGCTGGCCGCGCGTACTACCTCAGCAGCCTTGGCATGTGCTTCTGCCAGGATTTCTTGGGCTTTTTGTTCGGCATTCGCACGCGCTTCGGCAGCGACACGCGCATCTTCCAAACCACGGGCAACCGTTTCTCGACGTGCCTCCAGCATATTCAGGATGGGTTTGTAAGCCCATTCCTTAAGCACGACGAACATGATGCCAAAGTTGAAAATCTGAACCAAAAGATATCCCAGGGTAATACCTAACCCTTCCATGTGGTTGCTCCTTTCGTAAAATTAAACCGAGCGCTTCTGAACCAGAATGGTTTAGAATACGAACAGAATTAGCAGGGCAACCACCAGGCAGTAAATAGCGACTGCTTCGGCGAAGGCAATACCCAGAATCATGTTGGTTTGTACCGCACCGGCTGCATCGGGGTTACGGGCAATACCTTGCACCGCGCCGTGGGCCGAAAGACCGATACCAATACCACCACCTAACGCGCCAATCATCGCCAGACCGGCACCAATCAATTTAGCAGCAGCAACAATATCTCCGCTCATTGTTATTCCTTGCCTCCAATATGTTTTTTTATGATTGAAAAATTTTCCTGTTTATAAACCAAATCAGGCATGTGCCTCTTCCTGATGCTCGCCGTGACCCTGGGTGGCCTGTGCCATAAAGGTCATGGTTAGCATACCAAAAACCAGCGCCTGGATGATGCCCACAAAGGCTTCCAACAAGAGAATTGCCGATTGAGCAAAGATCGGCACCAGGGCACCAATCACAAACAGCATCACCGAACCGGCGAAGATGTTCCCGAAAAGACGGAAGGAGAACGAAAGAATTTTCGAAAACTCCGAAATCAACTCCAGGAGACCAACGCCAAAGTCAATCGCACCAAATACCGGTTTGTTGAAAAGTGTATGGGTGTTCCAGAATTTGGTGAAGTACGCCGCACCTTGTGCTCGTACACCAATCACCTGAGTCATGAAGACCGAGATAAGCGCCAGTGCCACGGTGAAATTCAAGTCGGTGGAAACCACACGAATCCAGGGCACTACCACAAAACCTTCGGCACCATGCGCCACTTCTTCGTTCACAAGAAACGGACCGTTGGCAACGTACCCATGGGCCGATTTCTCCAGGAAGCCGATGCTATCTACACCGGGGATGAGTTCCATCCAGTTGGCAACCAACACCATCAACATGATGGTTGCAAAATACGGGAAGATGGCTTTCGCCCACTTCCCAGCCGTCGATTCCGTCATGCCATACAGTGCTTCGAGAAGCGCTTCCACCGCGCCACCAATGCCTTTGAGCATCTGCAAACCACCGTTCTTGGTCTGTTGTCGAATGCTGAAAGCCAGCAACAACAGGATAATATCCACCAAAACCAACGCAACCAGGGTGTTGGTCAGGTAAAAATCGCCGATAACCGGCAAAGTGAACAGCGGGTGGTGGGAAAGCGGTTCAGCGGGCAACTGTACATGCGGACGGATGGGGGAATATGCTCGCGCAGCAAAGACACTTGCAATAATAAAGGCAAGCACCAGCCAGCGGTTGAAACCCCAACGCCATTTACTTTGTTCCACGTTTCGCTTCCTCCTGAAAACTAAGATTTATCTTTTGGAACGGACTGGATTTTTGAAGTCGCCTTGCGGACAATCCACAACATGGCGACAATCACCACCGGCACGCTGAAAACCAACAGAAGAATGGTAAACATCGGCCGGGTTTGAAAGACGTTATCAAGCCATAACCCACCCAATAACGCAGCGATGATAATGACGAGGGTAAAACACCCCACCTGGCTGCTTACCGTAGCCAGGGTCATATTGAAAATGTATCTCTTTGCGTCTTGATCGTTGTTTTCTGTCGGGTTGGTCATAGCGGGCGAAATTGTATCATAGGTGTAAGTAGACCGTCAATGTGCAAATTCGCACAAGTATGTTTAAGAGGCGCCTCGATGTGAGGCGCCTGCGTTTCATTAGAACAGTGCCGTCGCGGCTACGCTGGTCAAATTGAAGAAAGGCCCAAACAGGAAACCAACCACCAGGATACCGATGGCCAGTACGACCAGGGCGATACCTTGCGGTGCGCTGATCGGCAGCGGCAAGTTCTCGGTTTCCTCATTGCGGTAGTGATAAACCACGTTGAGCACTTTCAGGTAGTAGTATAACCCGATGATGGAGTTGAGCACACCAACAATGACCAAAGGTATCCAGCCAGCCTGCATGGCAGCAGCAAAGACAATTACCTTGGCCACAAAACCGGCAAAGGGCGGCATACCAGAAAGCGACAGGAAAGCAGCCAGCATCGCCAGCGCCAGCCACGGCTTGCGGCGGCTCAACCCAGCATAGGCTGCGATCTCATCGGTTCCGGCTGCCTGCCAGAATATGCCGGCCACACCAAAGGCGGCCAGGTTCGTGAGCAGGTAGGCACCCAGGTAGAAGACAACGCTGTTAATCCCCAACTGGTCAATGGCCACAAAGCCCACCAGGGCATAGCCAGCATGTGCAATGGAGGAGAAAGCCAGCAAGCGTTTGATGTTCTTCTGATTGATGGCCAACAGGTTGCCGACGGTCATCGAGAGTATGGAAATCCACGCAATCAAGGTCGTCCAATAGTGGCTGTCAACCGGGAAGAGCGTCATAAAAACACGCATCAGAACGGCAAAACCGGCCGCCTTAGAGGCCGTGGACAGGAAGCCCGCTACCGGTGTCGGTGCCCCTTCGTACACGTCCGGTGCCCAAAAATGCAAAGGGAAGGCCGAAATCTTGAAGCCAAAACCGACCAGCAACAAAGCAAGTACACCCAGGGAAAGCGCCAACGGCTGTGCAGCCATGCCTTGCGCGGCTGCGAGCAGGTTCGTTGTACCGGTAAAACCATACACCAAACTAAAGCCGTACAGCATCACCGAGGAGGCCATGGCCCCAAACAACAGATATTTGAAACCCGCTTCGGTCGATTTATCGTCTTTGCGGAAGAAGCCGGCCAGGATATACAGCGGGATGGAGGTGGTCTCGATGGCGAGGAAAAGCATGATTACGTCGGCTGAGGCAGCCATGAGCATCATGCCGATGGTGGAAACCAACAGCAGAATGTAAAACTCACCGCGTCGCCCCAGTTCGGGTACGTCCATCCCCAGCAAAGCCGTGATAGCCGCTCCAAACAGGAAAATCAACGCGAAGGTGAAGGCCAGCCAGTCGTGGCGCAACATGCCGCCCCATACCAGATCGGGCGTAGCCCCAGGTTGGCCGATAAAGAAAGCCAGCACAATGGCCAATACTGCACCACCAAAGGTCAGCCAACCCAAATTGCGACGTTTTTCCTCATTCCACAATGCATCGAACAGCAATACCAAAAGTGCGGTAACAAGCAGTGTGATTTCAGGAACCAACGCCAAATACATGGAGGATTCAAAAGCAGGGATATTCACTTATGCACCTCCCAGCAAGCGCATAATGTTTTGGACACCCGTTTCGACCATTGGCACCATAACGGCCGGATAAGCCCCCAGTACCAACAGCACCAGCGTCAACACGCCCAGGGCGATTTTGTCAAGCACACGCACATCGTGCAGGTGTCCATCAAATTCTTCCGGCAAGTCGCCAAAGAACACACTGCGAATAATGCGGATGATGTACGAAGCCGTCACCACGATGGAGATGGAAGCCACTACCGCAATCCAGGGGTGCGTTTGCCACACACCCATGAAGATGGGGAATTCGGCTACAAAGCCGGAAAAGCCGGGCATACCCATCGAGACCAGACCACCGATAATAAAGGCGATGGTAGGCCAAACCATCACTTTAGAGATGCCTCCTAAGCGCGGGATGGCACGCGTGTGCGCCTGATCATAAACCATACCGACAACCGCAAAGAAGAGCGCCGTCATCGCACCATGCGAGAACATCTGCACCCCGGCCCCGACCATACCATCGTGTGTCAAGGTGGCAAAGCCCATCATCACCAGGCCCATGTGCGAAACCGAGGAAAAACCGATGACGTATTTGAAGTCTTGTTGAATGGAGGCAATGAAGGCGCCATACACCACGTTGACCAATGCTAGCAGGATGACAAAGGGCATGTAAAATTTCGCACCTTCAGGCAGCAGCATGATGCCGACCCGTAAAGCAGCGAAAGCACCCAACTTCATCAACACACCAGCATGGAACATGGAAACCGCTGTCGGGGCTGCCACGTGTCCATCCGGCGACCAGTTGTGGAATGGCCAGATACCGCCCAAAACAGCAAAACCCAGGAAGACCGGCAAGAACCAGGTTTGCTGGAAGGCCTTGGAGAAACCGGCCTGTTCCAGTTGCAACATGTCAAAGGTCAATACACCGGTGTTCTGGTAAGACACCCAGTACATGGCCAGGGCGCCGACCAGGGCGATTACCGAGCCAACGAACAAGTACAAGGTTAGTTTCATGGCTGCATATTCCCGAGTTTCCTTCCAACCCCAGATAGAGATCAGCAAGTACATCGGGAATACGGCGATTTCGTAGAAGAAGAACAGCATGAAGAGGTCTAGTGAAACGAAGACCCCAAACACACCGGTTGCCAGGATGAAGAGGAAGGCAAAGAATTCGCGCGGGCGGTCGTCAATGCCCCACGAGATGAGCACCCCGGTGACCATCACCAGCCCGGTGAGCATCACCAGCGGGGTGTTGATGCCATCCACGCCAACATGGTAGGAAATGCCAAGCGCCGGTAGCCAGGTATATTTCTCAACGAATTGATACCCGGCCACAGCCGTATCATAGGAAAAGTACACCCACACCGAAAGGGCGAAGGTGAACAGACCAGCCGCTAACGCAGCCACACGGGTTTCATTTTTGCGATCCGCGGGGATCAGCAACAAGAGTAACCCGGCAACCAGCGGCGTGAAGACGATTACACTCAAAATCGGAAATTGCATCGCTCACCTCGCAGTGTTTACGCGCCGAACAACATGGACATCGCGCGGTTGATGACATCCAGCAACCAGGCAGGCCAGACACCCAATTGCAGCATGAGTACCATCAACGGCGTAATCACCAGCAGTTCGCGGGCGTTAATTTCCGTCAGATGGCCGGCCCATTTTTCATTCAACGGGCCGTGCAACACTTTCTTAATTCCCTTCAGGATGTAGGAACCGGTAAACAGTAGGCCCAACATCGCTACTGCGGTATAGACCGTAAAGATTGGCCATGAGCCCCGCACCACCAGGAATTCAGAAACGAAACCGTTCAACCCCGGTAACCCCAGGGAGGCCATCGAGGTGAAAATCAAGATACCGCCATACACCGGTATCAACGGGAACAGCCCGCCATATTCATTCAAATCACGGGTATGGGCACGCTCGTAAAGCACCCCTACCAGGAAGAACATACCGGCGGCGCTCAACCCGTGGTTGAACATTTGCATCACCGCACCGTTCAGGGCAATCGTTGCATCCAGCGTGCCAATGGCTTTGGCTGCGGCAGCAATGCCCAACACCACAAAGCCCATGTGATTGATGGAAGAATAGGCCACCAGACGCTTGAAATCATCTTGCCCATAGGCCCCAAAGGCGCCAAAGACAATCGCCATAACCGCCAGGAAGGCCAGCCAACCGGCATATTGCTTTGCTTCCACCGGATACAACGGCAGGATGAAGCGCAAGAAACCGTAAGCGCCCATTTTCAGCAAGACGCCGGCCAGAATCATCGAGCCGGGTGTCGGTGCTTCGGAGTGCGCATCCGGCAACCAGGTGTGGAAAGGCCACACCGGCACTTTGAGCGCAAAAGCAATCGTCATTGCCCAGAAGGCAATCGTCTTGACAGTTGAGAAAGGCAAGCCTAGCGGGATGTTATCGGTACGCTGCAAAATCGGCCACAGTTTCAAGAGTTTGGGCAGATCGTAACTTCCAATGGAAACACCCATCAACTGGATGGCCAGCAATAGGCCCAACGAGGCCCCCATGGTGTACACCATGAATTTGAAGGACGCGTACACCCGAGAGGGGACCTTCATCCCACCCCAAAGTTCGCGTTCACCCTTCGGGCTGCCCCATTGCTGAATCAGGAAGAACATGGGCACCAAACCCACTTCGTAGAATACGAAGAAAATCAACATATCCAGCGCCATAAAGACGCCTAACATACCCGTTTCCAGGAACAAGAAGAGCATCATGTAGGCTTTTACTTTTTCCTGGATACTGAAGGATGCCAAAATAGCCAGTGCGCTTAGCAGGGTGGTGAGCAGCACCATGGTTAAACCCAGCCCATCCACGCCAACGTGGAAAGAGGCTCGAATGGCATCGTACCAGGCATACTGCTCTTGAAACTGGAAGCCTGCCGCGCCACGGTCAAAACGCATCCATAGCACCAGCGAGAGAATCAGGGTAAGCAAACTGGTAATGAACGCTACCCAGCGGTGCAAGCCTTTCGGCTCCGAGGGCAGGAAGAACATCACCAGCGCGCCCAGCGCCGGCAAAAAGAGGATGAGCGTGAGAAGGTGATTAGCGATGAAATCCATCGTTTGCTCCAATTATGTTATCGAACCATGCTTACGGCATGGCCGTGACGAAGTACACCAGTACGACAGCCGCGAAAATCAAGGCTGCCACCATATACTGCTGCACGCGTCCGGTTTGGATGACGCGCAGCCTATCGCCCAATTTACGGGTGGTATCCGCTACCCAATCGCCAAGGCCATTGATAATCGGTTCATCAATGACGTAGCGGAATAAGCCGCCCAGGAAGACGGAAAAACGCGCCAGCGTGTGCAGAATACCATCAATCAAACCGCGATCCATCCAGGCCGAAGTGAAAACTTCGGAAACCCAGACAGAGGGTTTGACAAAAATTTTGTCGTACAGTTCATCAAAGTAATATTTGTGCTGCAACACAGGATACATGCCGCCCAACGGCTTCTTGAGCGGGTCTTCGGCCCCTGCAGGCACGTTGCGGTACACCAACCACCCCGCATACAGACCGCCCAGCGCCACCACCAGAGAGGTCAGCAGAGGAATCAGGCTGCCTTCGACAGCGGCTTCGGCGTGTTCTCCGAGGGTGCTAATCACCCACGGGTGGAACCAGTTGGGTACCAGACCACCCAAAACGGGGAAGTGCTCGGGAATGCCCGTCCACCCAAAAGTCAGTGCAAAAAAGGCCAGCACCATCAGGGGCACGGTCATCGTCCAGGGAGTTTCCTGGGCGTGTTCGGCTTCTTTGGTGCGCGGCTTCCCTAAAAAGGTCAGCGTAATCTGCCGCATGGTGTAGAAAGCGGTCAGGAAGGCCGCCAGCGCCAGCACACCAAAGACCCACCAGTGTCCATGGGCGAAAGCATCCCCCAGAATTTCATCCTTCGACCAGAAACCGGCAGTGACCAGCGGGAACCCAGAGAGGGCAAAACCACCAATCAGGAAAGTCCAGAAGGTGATGGGCATTTTGTCTTTCAAACCGCCCATGTTGAACATATCCTGCGGGTCTACGTGATGGTCGCCGGTGTGCAAGACGCCATGCTCCATGCCGTGGATGACAGAACCGGAACCGAGGAACAACAGCGCCTTGAAAAAGGCGTGTGTCACCAGGTGGAAGGCGGCCGCCACGTAAGCGCCAATGCCGATAGCGGCAATCATGTACCCCAGTTGTGAGATGGTGGAGTAAGCCAGCACACGCTTGATGTCATCTTGCGCCACGGCAATCGTGGCCGCAAACAAGGCGGTGAAGGCACCGATGAAGGCAATCAGCAGCATGGTGAAGTCACCGGCTTCTTTGCTGGCTTCCAGGATGGGGAAGATGCGGATGGTCATGTACACGCCAGCCGAAACCATGGTGGCGGCATGAATCATGGCCGAGACCGGAGTCGGGCCTTCCATGGCGTCGGGCAGCCAGACATGCAACGGCCATTGTGCCGATTTCCCAACCGCGCCGATGAACAGTAGCAAGCCAATCAACCCGGCCGCAGAAAGCCCCAGGAAACCGGAGGCATGTTCGGCCATCATGTGCAGCGTTTCGGGGGCAAAGATGACCTCGTAACGCAGCGAACCGGCCACTTTGTAAACATAGGCCAGCCCAAGCAGCATGAAGACATCGCCCACGCGGGTGGTGATGAAGGCTTTGATCGCCGCAGCCCGTGCCGAGGGTTTCGCGAACCAGAAACCAATCAACAGGTAAGAGCACAACCCCATGATTTCCCAGCCCACGAAGAGGGTGAGCAAGTTATCGGAAACCACCAGGGTGTACATCCCAAAGGCGAACAGGCTGACAAAGGCGAAGAAGCGCGCGTACATCGGCTCGACCGAGGGGACGACGTGAGTATGGCCGTGTTCATCGGTGATGGTGGCCCCGTGCGGGGGTAAGCCCTTGCGGTCGTGATCACCCTGGGGCTGACCGTAGTTGTGATAGCCCACACTGTACAGGAAAATCATCAACACCGTCCAGGCCACAAAGAACAGGACAACGGCCGAGAGCGGGTCGATGCGCACCCCAAGTTGGAGCCAGGTATCCCCCGTCGGGATCCAGTTGATCACCGAGGTAAAGGGATGGTCGGCGAAGTGTTCGACACGCAAGGCTCGCCAAAAAACGACCATGCTGCCCAAGAAGGACAGCCCGGCCGAGCCTACGGCAATGGTATGGCTGAGTGCCTTGTTGCGATTGGTAAACAATACAATCAACGCGAAGGACACCAGCGGAAAAAGCGGAAGTAACCAGATGAGGGTTTCAGTTGCCATTGTGTGTCCTCATTACCATTTCATCAGGTCTAGTTCGTCGGCGGCCACCGTCTTTCGTCGGCGATACACGCTGATAATCAAGGCCAGACCAACGGCCACTTCGGCCGCGGCCACAGCGAAGACCATCAGGGCAAAAGCCTGTCCGGCCACCGTTTTGAGGTCCAAATAGCGCCAAAAAGCCACCAGGTTAATGTTGACGGCGTTGAGCATCAGTTCAACACCCATCAGAATGGCAATGGCGTTCTTGCGCGCCAGCACGCCATACAAACCAATGCTGAACAGCGCTGCCGACAGGATAAGGTACCAGGAAAGCGGAATCATGGCATCGCTCCTATTTGTTCTTGCCCCAGGCGGCATACAACGCACCGACCATGGCCGCAACCAGCAGCACGGAGGCGATTTCGAAGGGGATGACGTAGGCATCCGGCGAAACCAGTGCAACACCGAGTTGTTGCAAAGCCGGGGTGTCATCTGCTAAAGCAGGCGGTAGAGCGGCAAAAGATGACCAGCGGCTGAACATCCACGCCAGAGAGACAAAAACTAGCGCACCAATCAGGGCCGCTGCCGGCCAACCGGGGTTGACCTGCGGGCCAACGTCTTCCATGGCTTTACGGGTCAACATGGCCGCGAAAATGAACAGAATCGCAATGGCGCCAATGTATACCACGACTTGCACTACCGCAAAAAAGCCAACGTTGAGCAGCACATACAATGCTGCTACCCCAAACAACGCCAGAATCAGCCACAGGGCAGCGCGGACCATTTTACGTTCCGTGACCACCATCAGGGCTGAGCCCAACGTAACAACGGCAAATACGAGAAAGAGGATTTGTTCCAACGTCATTTTTCCTCCTCAGGCCTGTGTTGCTTTCGGTGGACGAGCAACCGGACGCGGCTGTGCTACCGGTTGACGACGCGGCCGGCGCGCCTGACGGGCCTTGATCAATTGCACTGTAACCCACCCAATCAGCAGGTTGGCAGCCAAATGCGCAATCACGGCTCCCCACAGCGGGGCCGCACTCACCAGAATAATTTTCTGGAGGATGGCCGTAACCACCAACAAAATCAAACCGACCGGGGTCAGTAATTTCCAGTTGAAATCTAACATCTGGTCAATGCGCACACGCGGCAAGGTGTTGCGCAACCACATCACCACAAAGTAAGCCGCAAAGGTCTTGAGCATGAAGTACACAAAGCCGAGAATGGGAAACTGTTCTGCACCCCAACCACGCCAGCCTCCCAAAAAGAGAAGGGCAAAAAGCGCCGAAACGGTAAAGGCGTGCAAAAATTCACCCACAAAAAACATGCCGAACTTCAGCCCAGAATATTCGATGTGATACCCGGCAACAATTTCAGATTCCCCTTCCAGCAGGTCAAAGGGTGTGCGCCCAATTTCCGCTAAGGAGGAGATAAAGAACAGCAACGCTGCCAACGGGGAAACGACCAGGAAGATTACGGATTGTGCTTTGACAATGCCGTTCACGCTCATGGTGTTGGAAAGCAGTACGGGGATCAACAGCGCCAGCACCATCGGCACTTCGTAGGAAACCATTTGTGCCACGGTACGAAAAGCGCCGATCAAGGCGTATTTGTTGTTGGATGACCAACCAGCCATCAAAATCGCCAGGGTTCCCAAAGCGCCAACCGCTACCAGATACAAAATCCCGACATTCAAGTCGGCACCAATGGCATTGGGGGTAAAAGGAATCACCGCCCACAACAAAATGACCGCGCCCACGGAAATGAGCGGCGCCAGGTTATAAACCACGACATCTACTCCGCGGGGGGTGATGTGCTCTTTGGTGAAGATTTTGACTATGTCGGCAAAGGTTTGGAATAAACCCCACGGACCAACGCGGTTTGGTCCTAAACGTTGCTGGAAGCGGGCAGCCACCTTGCGCTCTAGCCAAATCAAGAAAATGACCAAAACCAGGCCAAAGGAGCCGACAACCGCTACCCCCAGCAACTTCATCACGAAGGTCACCCAACCGGCTGAAAGGCCCCAGCCTACCAGCAGGTTGCGCAACCACTCGATAATGAAAGTGATCGGGTCTGCAAGAAAATTCATTGAAGTTTCTCCTCAAGTACAGGTACAATCAAAAGGCTGAATAAAAAATATTCAGCCTTTTATGCCCATTCCAACGCGCCCTTGCGCCAGGCGCCAAGCAATTCTGCAAACAGAATCAGGACGAAGAAAGCGCCCGAGAAAACGCCAAACAGCGGTAGTTTATCGAAAGCCACCGCCCAAGGGAACAAAAAGGCCATTTCCACGTCAAAAATCAGAAACGTCAGCGCAAAGTTGTAGTACTGAACCTTGAACTGTACCCAGGTATCGCCTACCGTTTCTACGCCACATTCGTAGACATCGTTCTTGATGTCGTCCGGACGGTGCGGCGCCAGAAAACGGGCAATCAGAATCGGTGCACCGGGGAAAAGCCAGGCCAGCGCCAGGAATAAACCGATGAAAATCCAGTTATCCAGCATAAACTCTCCTTCCATTCCGTCCATCACAGGACAGTTTTATCAAAAAAGATTGTCACCAAGGGTATTAACCCGCCGGGCACAAAAAAGATGTGCCGCGGCACTGCATTTATACGATATATCCGATTATTCAGATTAATGAAAAATTTAACTGCGGGCACATTTTACCATAGCAACACCACATACAAAAGAGAAAAGCCAAATCTTTGTGTGGCAAATGTCAAATGTCACTTTCCATCTGGATGAACTTCCTGTACCCCATTTCGGTAAAATAGTATCGGGCAACCACCGATACAAACCAAAACTGAGTCAGGCAAAAAGTCTTTCGCCCCTACCGCCCAATACCTCCTATGAAAAAAAACTCCTTCTATCGCTGGTGGGATCTGCTCAACGTCCTGCTACTCATCGCTGCTTTGAGCGTGCTTACCGCCCGCCTGACTGCCACCGAGTGGATTGCTGAACTGCCGCGCGCCCAAACCATCAACCTGCTTGCCATCTTCAGCGGGTTGGCGCTGGGCTACAGCCGCTTTCGCCCCCTGTGGGCACGTCTATACAGCCTGGTGTTTGGCGTCACCGCCATCCTGTGGCAACTGGGGGATACGCTGCCGACCACCACCTACTGGGCTTATCGCCTTGCGGCGCTGGGCAACAGATGGCAAGACATCCTGCAAATCATCGCCAACCGTCAAGACCTGAAAGACCCGCTTTTCTTCCTCACCCTGACATTCATCTTCACCTGGAGCATTGCCAGCGTAAGCGCCTTCTTACTCATGCGCACCGGCAACGCCTGGCATGTACTCATCCCACCCGGGTTGGTGCTCTTTGTCATCCACATCAACGATAAATTCTGGCCCTTCCGCACCTGGTACCTGGGGCTTTACGCCCTGTTGGCGCTCATCCTGGTTGCCCGCCAGCATTACCTGCAAAACCGCCATCGTTGGATGCGCCACCACACCCGGCTGCCCTCCTACCTGGGGTTGGATATCACCCGCAGCACCATCCTGATTACTATTCCCCTTCTTTTTGCCTCCTGGTTCCTTCCTTTTAATCCACAGGTACCATCACAAGTACAAGCCGCCTGGGAAGAGACCACCGCCCCATTGCGCGAGCGCTTCCGGCCGCTGTTTGCTTCGCTGCGCGCCACCGTGGGCGTGGTGAGCGATTACTACGGGGAAGAAATCAACTTGGGGCTGGGGCAGCCACTCTCTAACGTTGAAGTGATGCGCGTCAACGCGCCGGCCGACCAACCACCCGGTACGCGCTTCTACTGGCGCGCTCGCGTCTATGATTTCTACGCCGATAACGGGTGGCAGGGCACTTACGAAGAACAAGCCCCGCTGAGCGATGCCCTCCTGGACGCCGAAGCCCGCCCCCTACTCGAGCAGCCGCGCTGGACGGCCGACCTGGTCTTCCAACTGGAACGCCCCTTCACCACATTGCACGTCGTCCCACAGCCACTGCGCATTGACCACCGCGGCAAAGTCACCTTCGCACGCAACCCCGATGGCAGCCTCGACCTGGCCTTTCTACAGGCCGAGCCATATCTGCCTGCCGGCACCACCTACAACGTCCAAGCCGCGCTGACCGCTGCCACCGTCGCCGACCTGCGCCAGGCAGGCACCGATTACCCTGAATGGGTACGTCAGCGCTACCTGCAACTGCCGCCGGAAATCACCGAACGCACTCGCGCCCTGGCACGTGAATTGGCCCAAGGCGCAGAAACCCCCTACGATGTCGCGGCGCGCGTCACCCAATACCTGCGTCAAACCATCACCTACCAGACCACCATCGAAGCACCGCCAGAAAACCAAGAAGTGCTAGACTGGCTGCTTTTCGACTACCGCAAGGGCTTCTGCAATTACTACGCCAGCGCCGAAGTTATCCTGCTGCGCACCGTGGGCATTCCGGCGCGTCTGGCCGTTGGCTATGCGCAGGGAGAATACCACGCCATAACAAACGAAGATACCGACGAACGCCCTAACCTGCCCGAGGGCAGCCTGACACGCAGCGAGCGTGCCGAGTACATCGTGCGACAAAAAGACCTGCACGCCTGGCCAGAAGTCTACTTCCCCGGCATCGGCTGGGTGGAATTTGAACCCACCGCCAACCAAAACCCCATTCTGCGTTTGAGCGGAGAACCCATCCTCCCACCGGTCGCGGCCACACCCCAGCCGCGCGCCACCCGCACAACCAACCCTCTACCTACGCCACCACCGCTGCCCACCCCAACGGCCACGACCCAAACACCCAAGGGCACCGCGGCCGGACGCACGTTCCTGCGCTTGTTCGCCTTTGGCCTGACACTGGGATTGCTCTACCTACTGACCCCTAACGGACAGTATTTCTTGCGATACCTGCTCCCCCGCCGCCTGGGGAGACAGCCCAATGAGACTCGGCCCCCCCTGCCGGAACCGCCGCCCCCGCTGGTGGTTGCGCTAGAAACGCGGCTGCGCCGCTGGGGAATCCCCACCCCCAGGTGGCTGCGCCGCTGGACGGCCTGGCTGCGTCTGCACCCCATTGAACGCGCCTACCACGAAATTAACCGCGCTCTGCGCCTGCTAGGAGAAACCGTCCCGGCCTCCGCCACCCCGGCCGAGCGTGCCCAGCGCCTGCAAACGCGCCTGCCCGAAGTAGCCCCGCTTACCGACCGCCTGCTGCACGCCTACCAGACCTTACGCTATGCCCGCCGACCCGCCCCCACCGAGGCCGAAGAAGCGCGCGCTAGCGCCCGTCAAATCCGCACCGCCGCGCTGATAGCCTACCTGAACCGCAAACTGGCACGCTGGCAAGAGTAAGGGCGTCCGAGGGGAACATCCCCTATTCGTCATCCTCTTCCGAGTGCGCTTTAGCCACTTTTTGCATTCCGGAAGCCGTTTTCCGTGCCATCTCCTCGGAGGCACGCGCCATAACAAACATGCCATGCAGCATAGCAGCAGTCAATTTCCCCTGTTGACGCAGCATCTCGCCCATCAACCCCACAGTGCCGAAGCCCGTTTCCGCCATTCCCTTGGCGCTCACCGCGGAAATTTTACAACCACCTCGGGCAACCCGCGCAGCCATTTTAGCCGCCTTTCCAGCCATGCGCGGCGGGGCTAGCAAGGCTTTGAAGGGACTTTGCATGGCATCGCCAATCACATCTGAGACTTCCTCGGTTGCCACGCGCCTAACATCGGTAGCCGTTTTTGCCATCTCAGCAGCAATCTTGCGAGCGCGTCGCGCACCATTGGCGGTCATGTGCGCCGCCCGTCCACCGATCGCCTTGGCGCCGCGCCCCATCGTCTTTGCCACAACGGCAGCGCTCTTGCCTGCATCCGCCGCCGAGTGCGCCCCCTGACGGGCAATCTCCCCCGCGGCTTGACCAGCGGCCTGCAACTTAGCATTTGCTTCCGCCAGCAACTTTTCAGGGATACGCAAGAGTTTCTCTCCACGCCGCGCTCGCTCCGCGTTGAGGCGTTCGTATAATTGCAAACGTCCTCGCGGGGAGAGGGCCTTCTCTTCCGAGGGGGCTAGACGTTTTCTAAGCACCTGGGCGTTTTGCACCACCGCCTGACATTGGGGACATGTTTTCAAATGTTCCTCGAAAAGACGGCTGTCCTCTTCATTTGAAAGTCCGCTCAAGTAATCGGAAAGGAGATTTTCCCATTTTGCATGATTTTTCATGATTGCACCTCAGACAAACACTGCGCTAATTCTTTTTGTAATCTCAGCCGCGCCCGATGGACGCGCACTTTAGCAGCCGAAAGGGAAATGCCGAGGGCTTCGGCAGTTTCCTCCATAGACAGGCCATTGATTTCGTACAGGATGAAGGCTTCACTCAGGTTGGGAGACATATCCGCTAAAATACCGTGGATGTGTTCCAGCGTTTCCTGGCTGGTCAACCACACTTCGGGGAGCGGCGTCATTTCATCTATCAGACCGGCTTCCGCCTCGTCGTCACTGTCATCATCTACCAAGGGAGTTTGCACCCCTTGTTTCCGTTTGCGCGCCCGCAGCAAATCCAATGCCGCATTGATAGCCACCCGATACAGCCAACTGGAAAACTTCGATTCGCCTTGAAACTGCCCTATGCGGCGGTAGACCGACAAAAAAGTCTCCTGAGTAGCATCTTCGGCATCCTGCTCGTTTTCCAAAACCCGATAGGTCACGCGGTAAACCATGTCGGCATATTGCTCGATTAATGCTTCATAAGCGGAGGCATCACCGGCCTGTAAACGGGCAACAAACACTTGCTCTTGCGAAGGCATAATTTCATCTCCAAAAAGGATGCGCGGCAACAGCCACTCGAAGGTGACTGCTGCCGGGGGTATGCAGGAAAACTCATGAGCAAGTGTAACGCTTTTATCCTAACTCATCAAGAATTTGTACCGTTAGGGCGAGGACATTGTTTGTCAATGCAACGCCGCTTTGTGAGAGATTGGAAATGCCTTCGGCCAGAGTCAGGCTGCTGTCGCTAATCAGATACTCACTGGTGACAATGCGGTCGGCCATCACGCCGATTTGCAACTCAGTCCACAAGATACGGTCGGCCATTTCACCGATGCGGTCAGCCATCAGACCAATGTCGGCGGCTAATTGCAGGGTAGTTCCCTCGGAATGATCAATGCGCCGGTTGATGTCATCTGCAGTGACGGCGATGTTGGCGGCATCGGTTTCGATTTGCGTTGCCAGCGTAATGATTTGTGCCGCCGCGTCCAGCACTTCGGGGTCATTTTCCACAGCCTGGATGGCTTGTGCGTTGGCCTTCATTTGCGCCGCCTGCTCGGATAGCGTCTGAGCATCCAGCCCAATTTGCGTCGCAGCAGCCTGAACGGCGTCCCAATCCGGGCCGAAGAAGGCCGCTTTCGCGGTGACGTTGGGGGTGAGGATGGCGCCAAAGGCCAATGCAATTACGGTTAGGGTGAGGATTATTTTCTTCATGGTGATAATCTCCTTGATATCTTGAATATTTTTTTGACGATTGACTTGTCAAGTACGTTGTTCACTCCATAGGACGAAGGCCACGGACACTCGGTTACATTTTCTCCGCACTCCCCTGGGGATGGTTCAGAAACTTGTAGGCATTTTGGGCTGCCCATTAGGAGCCGTACCGCCAGGTGGTACAGGTGGCACAGGTAGGCGGCAGTACGCTGTTATCCCCCCATCCGTCATAAGCCATGAGATATGTAGCGGAGGGCCAGGCCCTGTGCGGCTGAAGAACCAACAAATCAGAAAGACCTTTATGCACAAAAGCCCCTAACCACCCCAGCCCCCAAAACGTGAAAAAAATCCGCACAATGCGCTTTGGATACATGGTAAAATCGGCGCGTTTGACGCTTCACCCAGGAGAATGCCCATGTTAAAAATTTTTCGCTTTGCAATCCTCGTTGTGCTTCTGGCAAGTATGTTCCTGTCCCCCACCGGCGCCCAACCCGCCGCGGCAGCCACACCTGCCCAGCAGACCACCTGCGAGCAAGCCATCATCCACTATCACCGCCACAACGCCGATTACGACGGCTGGGGCCTGCATGTGTGGGGTCCCACGCCCCTGGAAGGCAAAGTCACCTGGCAGGAGGCGCTCCAACCCAGCGGACAGGATGACTTTGGGATATTCTGGGTCATTCCCCTCGACCCAGAGGCCGAGAGCGTGAATTACATCGTCCATCAGGGCGATACCAAAGACCCCGGCCCCGATCAAACCCTCACCTTTGCCGAGGCCGGCTGTGAAATTTACCTGACACAAGGGCACGCCGACCAGCACCCCAGCGCCGAAGCAGCCTTGGCAAGCATCCAGGTGACGCTGCAAAGCGCCCCACCGCCCGATGACACGCACATCGTCATCCACTACCGCCGCACGGCGGAAGATTACGATGGCTTTGGGCTGCACGTGTGGGGACCAACCCCGCTGGAAGGCGTCGTCACCTGGGGAAGCCCGCTGTTACCGGCCGGGCAGGACGAGTACGGCCTGTATTGGGTGGTAGAAGTCAACCCCGACGCCGACCACCTCAACTACATCGTCCACCGGGGGGACGAAAAAGACCCCGGCCCCGACCAAACCATGAACTTCGAGCAAACCGGACGTGAAATTTACCTCATCCAGGGTAGCGGGGAGCAATTCCCAGAGGCCGAAAGCGCCAAACAAGCCCTGCTGGTGGCCGGTGTGGGCGACATCAAAAACAAGGCGCAGGCCCATTGGTTGACGCGCCAGTACATCGCCTGGCCGGTGCCTTACGGCCCTAAGGCCATCTTCACCCTGTTCCACGACCCGCAGGGCAACATCCAAGTCACCCAACAGGGGCTGCAAGGCGGGCAACAAATCCGCCTGGAGTTTGTGGACGATAACTTGCCCGCCGACCTGGTCGCCAAATGGCCGCATCTGGCCGGTGCGGTGCTGCTCAAGGTGCCCGATGAGACCCTGGCGCAGGTGCCCGCCATCCTGAAAGGACAAATCGCCATCCAGGTACAGGCCCCCAACGGGGACATCCTGGGGGCAACGGGGCTGCAAATCCCCGGGGTGTTGGACGACCTATACGCAAACGAGACCCCTCTCGGGGTCGTCTGGACGGAGGGGGCTCCCACCTTGAGGGTCTGGGCACCCACCGCAAGTCAGGTGCGTCTCCTCCTGACCCCCAGCCCCGCGGTTGCCGAACAAGGGCAAATCGAGACATTGGATATGCAATTCGACCCTGAGACCGGCATTTGGAGCCTCACGGGAGAACCGTCATGGCAGGGGCAATATTACCGCTACGAAGTTTCGGTCTTCGTGCGCCAGGAGGGGCAAATCGTCACCTCACAAGTGACCGACCCCTACGCGCTTTCGTTGAGCACCAATTCCACCTGGAGCCAAATCGTTGACCTGAACGACCCGGCGCTGCTGCCCGAACATTGGCCGGATGTCGTCGGGGTGGGTTCAGAACCTACCCCGACGACGCCCGGCGCGCCGGAAGATATCGTCATTTACGAATTACACATCCGCGATTTCAGCGCCCGCGACCCAAGCGTCCCGCCGGAACTGCGCGGCACCTACCTGGCTTTCACCCTACCGGAGAGCAACGGCGTACGCCACCTGCAACGCCTGGCGACCGCCGGGATAACGCACATCCACCTGCTGCCGGCCTTCGACATCGCCACCATCAACGAAGACCGCAACACCTGGCCGGAAACCGATTTTGAAGCCCTGGCTGCCCTGCCGCCGGATAGCGAACAACAGCAAGCCAGCGTGGCACAGACCCGCGGCCAAGACGGCTACAACTGGGGCTACGACCCATATCATTACAACGTGCCAGAAGGCAGTTACAGCACCAACCCCGAAGGCAGCGCCCGCATTTTAGAGTTTCGTCAGATGGTTCAGGCGCTGCATCAGATGGGGCTGCGGGTGGTGATGGACGTGGTTTACAACCACACCAACGCCGGTGGGCTGAGCGAAAAATCGGTGCTGGATAAAATCGTCCCCGGCTACTACCATCGCCTGGACGCCAACGGCAACATCCTCAACAGTACGTGCTGCGCCAACACCGCCAGCGAGCACGCCATGATGGGCAGATTAATGCGCGACTCCGTCCTGCTGTGGGCTACCGCCTACGACATTGACGGCTTCCGCTTTGACCTGATGGGGCATCACATGAAAGCCGACATGCTGGCCCTCCAGCAGGCACTGGCCGAGGCGCTTCCCAAAAAGCAAATCTACCTGTACGGCGAAGGCTGGGACTTCGGTGAAGTAGCCCACAATGCCCGCGGGGAAAACGCCACCCAGGCCAACATGGCCGGGACCGGCATCGGTACCTTCAACGACCGGCTACGCGACGCGGCCCGCGGCGGCAACCCCTTCCAACCGCCGCAAACGCAAGGCTTTGTCACCGGTCTGTACAGCGCCCCCAACGCAGCCAACAACCTGCCCGCCGAGAGTCAAAAGGCTGCCCTGCTCGACCTGCAAGACCAATTGCGCATCTCCCTGGCCGGAAATCTGGCCGACTACCCGCTCATCAACGCCGAGGGCAACCCCGTGAAAGGGGCGCAAATCAACTACAACGGCCAGCCCGCCGGCTATACGCAAGACCCGCAGGAAAACGTGGTCTATGTCTCGGCGCACGACAACGAAACCCTGTTTGACGCCATCCAGTACAAAGCCCCCGAGTCTCTACCGATGGCCGAACGCGTGCGCATGCACAATCTGGCGCTCGACCTGGTGGCCTACGCCCAGGGCGTGCCCTTCTTCCACGCCGGCAGCGAAATTTTGCGCTCCAAATCGCTCGACCGCGACAGTTACGACTCCGGCGACTGGTTCAACGCCCTCGACTGGACGTATCAGGACAACAACTGGGGTCATGGCCTGCCGCTCAAAGACAAAAACGGAAGCAACTGGGCGTTGATGGCGCCCCGGCTGGCCAACCCGGCGCTCCAACCCGGCCCTGACGAACTGCAATTTGCCCTGGCGCACTTCGAAACGGCCCTGCAGATTCGCCGCTCCTCCCCGCTCTTCCGCCTGCGCACGGCCGAACAAATCATCCGGCAAGTTCACTTTTTGAACACCGGCCCGCAGCAAATCCCCGGTCTGATTGTGATGCAAGTGGATGACGACCCACAGGCGCGCCTCGACCCACAGTATGACCGCCTGCTCGTAGCATTCAACGCCAACCCTGAGGAAGTGACCTTCGCCCTTCCGGGTGGCCTCGTTATGGACGGTTTGGTACTCCACCCCTTGCTGGCTGCCGGCCCCGACCCCGTCGCCCGACAAGCCACCTTCGACCCGGCCACACAGACCTTGCGCCTCCCCAGCCGCACTACGGCCGTCTTCGTGCACCCCAATCCGCTGTCCAAACAGCCCCTCGAAACACCCACCGGCATGTCCACCCCGCCCGTACCAACCGGCAACCCCTACCAACCGGCCCCCTGGTGGCCGTACCTGGTAGGCGGCGCGCTGCTCCTGGGCGCGCTCATCGTGTGGCGGGCACGCAAACGCTAACATCCTTTGCAAAAGTCGGTGAGGAATAAAAAATTCGTCACCGACTTTTTTTATTTGTTGCAGTACTTGCAACAGGGGGGCACTATCATGGGGGAAAATTAAACGAAAGGAGAAAAATCATGGCCCGTCAACCGAATTCTGACCATCTGGAACGTATCTACCACGCCGTTGAATCTCATCCCGGCAAACGTCCGGGCTTTCTGGCCCGTCTGCTGGGCATGCCCCGTTCGGCGGTCACGCGCGCCCTGCCGACGATGGAGGAACGCGGCTACTACCTGAGCGAAGACGAACGCGGCGGCTTATGGCCCTTCAAAAAGGGCAAATTATAAATTTTCTTGCAAAATTCTAAAATGTTGCAGAATCCCGCATCACTTTATGCTATCATTATGCAAATTGCATTCAGGGAGAAAATCTATGGGACGGAGTCTAACCAAAGCCGAATGTCTGCGCGAAATGGAGCGCCTGTACCTGCAACGCGCCTATAGCGATGTGGAGATGGCCGAGCGGCTGGGCATAGACCGCACCACGGCCTACCGCTACCGGATGGAACTCTCCTCCGGCGAAAATTCGCTGCCCATCGAGCAAGTCGAACACGGCAAGTGGAAAATCAACCGTAGCCACTATCTCACCGACGTGCGGGTCAACGTGTACGAATCTCTGGCCCTGTACCTGGCTGCCCGCCGCGCTACCCAACAAGGGCGCCTGGCCGGGGAGCACGCCGCCAACGCGCTGGAGAAGGTCGCCGTTGCCCTGCGCCGACCGATGACCGAGCGCCTGGTCAAAGCCGCCGAACGGGTGCTGGCAGAACAGAGCAATGCAGAGCGGGTCAAAATCTTCGAGACCGTCACCCGCGGTTGGGTGGAGCAAATCCCGCTGCGCATTACCTACCGCGCCCTGCACGCCCCAAAAGCCCGCCCAAACGTCATCATCCACCCCTACCTGATTGAACCTTCCCTGTGGAGCGACAGCGTGTACGTCATCGCCTACAGCCAGACGGACGATCTCATCATCCCCTTCAAAATCGAGCGTATCGAGAAAGCCTCGCTTTCCACCGGGTGGTTTGAAATCCCCACCGATTTCGATGAGGAGGCCCTGCTCAAACACGCCTGGGGCGTTTGGGTGCGGCAAGGTGAACCGCAGACCGTGCGGCTAAAATTCAAAGCGGGCAGCGCGGCCGCCCGCCGATTACGAGAGAGTCACTGGCACCCCCTGGAAACGGTGACCAAGAGCAAAGACGGCGGCTACCTGTGGGAAGCACCCATCGCCGAGTGGCGCGAGATGCTGCCCTGGGTGCGCGGCTGGGGCGCAGA
>DAOTZN010000092.1:0-5927 GCA_034434095.1 Anaerolineales bacterium | reverse complement strand
TGGTTTGGTTGCATTGGGATAGCCTTCTCATACCATAGGTGAGATTTTTTAACAAGTTTTAGCGGAGACCAAAGTGGTAGCGCTTTCATTTGGCATATAATCAAGTGCGATAGAAAATCTGCAATCAACACTCTCGGTAGAGAGCCACGCAGGATAGAGATTCAAAGTAACACTTCATGCCTTGTTTTTTGAGCAATGAAAGGTGACTATGCATAAATCTTGGGAATCATCAACGCTCGATTTGGTTTTAGCCGCTACAGTAGCAATATTTTTGCCTTTTGTGGCTGGGTTTTTATATAGCCGTACGGGAGCATGCCTCCCTATGGCGCTCTATTATGGACTTGCTTGGGGTTTGGTTAAGTGGCGGCGTGGGACTATCGGCTATGGCAATCCTTTGCCCGATAAACCGCCATTCTCTTTTTACCTGAACATCGGCATTATCCTCATTTCCCTGGTCTTTGCTTGGTTATCGCCAATAATCAACCCGACATTCCAACCGCTGGGCGTCATTCTAACCGCTCTGATTTGGGCACCACTGAACGCCTCTACCGAGCAAATTCTTTGGATTTACATTTTTGAATCGTGGGATATATTCCCTAAAAAAGTCAGTATGACTTATCGGGTAATCGGAATATTGTTGTTCTCAATTTTTGTTGGGTCAATCCATACCAGTTTTTGGGCGCAGTTCCTACATGTCGTCCAACCTGACACGATTTTTGGAATCCTATTTGTCATCCTGACAACAGTATCAGGTTTTCTACACATTGTTGTTTGGAGACAGTCTCGCCAGATGGTGTTCACGTTCATCCCGCATTTACTATTGAATCTCATCCCAATTTTCTGGACTCATTATTCCATTCTCCCCTATTTGTTTCGTTGAAAGATAGGGAAACCGCCGGGCTGGTTCGGAAACTTGTCGGCAATTGCCCGTTAGGAGACGGAGGAACGCGGATAACGCCGCACGCCTCCGTCTCCGGTGTTTTTGTGAGCAAAACGTAGGGGATGCAATCTCTCACCCTCAAAGGGGACAGGCTGGAAAGTCTGTCCTACAAGGGGGCGGGCTTTCCAGCCTGCTTTACACGGCGCTATCCCCAGAGAAGCGCGCTCACCCCCCTAACCGGCGGGCGAAGGCCTGGAGTGCACGGTAGTACGGCTCGATGCTGGGGATGTAGTGCCGTTCCTGGGCGGAATGTGGCCCAATGCCGCTTTGACCCCACACCACGCCCTGCCCGTTGGGGGCAAAACGAGCACTGGTGCCCGCCAGTTTGCGCCCCACACGTGCCGGCGCCCCGCTGACCTCAGCCACCGCGGCCGTTAGCGCTTGCAAATAAGGATTTTCGGGGTCACAGGCCACCCCGGCCTCACAGACTGAAATTTCCAGTTGCACCTCGTGTTGTGTACACCAGGCGCACATGGCATCTACCAGAGACTGCACATCATCTTGGGGGATAGGACGCACCTCCACGCCCAGCACGCCCTCATCGGCGGTAATGTTGTATACCCCCGGCGTGCCCATCTGCATAAAAGGAAAGCGCGCCTGTGATTGCCAGCCATTGGCGCTGGAAAGCATCAGATAGCGGGTAAAAAGCGCTTGCATGGCCTGGCGGGCTTCCACTAACCGCTCGCTCAGGTCACGCTGTGCGCCGGCCGTGCCGCTATGGCCGCGTTTCCCGTACACTTTGAGCGTGGCGCGCAGCACCCCCCGGTTTTGCGTACAAATCTCGCCCCATAAGCCGGTGCCGCTTTCCTCCGTGCGCTCCCCGGCAATCAACAAACGCGGCGCATAGCCCGGCTGCTGCTCGGCCAGCGCCGCCAGCACGTGCCGCGTGCCCATAGGCTGCCTTTCGCCGTTTTCTTCATTACCAATCAAGAGCAGCGAAATGGGTGGGTAGGGCGGCCCGGCCTGCAGGGCATCCTTCATCCACACCAGATACGTGGCCACCACGGTCTTCATATCGCCTGCCCCGCGTCCCCACAGGTAATCGCCCTCCCGGCGCGGCGTAAACTGCCCGTCATCCGGCTCTGGGGGCACCACGTCAAAATGTCCACACAGCATCACCGGCGCGTATGTCTGCCCCGGAAAAGTTGCCAGGATTGCCGGATATTGAGACTGGTTGAACAGGCGCACCGGTACGCCGTGTTCGTTCAGATAGTCGAAGATGAAAGCCGCGGCGCGGTACACCTCGTCCACGCGCTCCTCGGGGCAGGCTGTCACCGAGGGGATGGCAATTAACTGACTCGCCAGCGCAACGACTTCATCGCTTTTTGAGGGGTATGCACTTTTCATGATTTTCTCCATTGGGGATTGGAAACGGATGGGGAGGCGCGGCTGCCGACGGGTATCCAGCCGCCCCTGGTGGATCAAAGTCTCAAGTTTGGACGATTCCCCCCCCAGGGTGGCGCGCGTACCCACAATGTCCTCCACATCCCTGAGAACTTCCTGCTGGCGGGCTTCCGCCAGGGCGCGCAGTGCTTCTGGCGGGACGATGTCTCCTTCCAGCAGGTCATCCTGAAGGGATTGGCGGATTTGTTCGGCGGTGTTGGGCGCACCCTCGGCCAGGGCTTGCAGTGCTTCCAAATCTTCTTGCCGGTTGAGGGCCTCGGCCAGCGGCGCGACGGCCTCCAGCGTCCAGCGCAGGAAGTCGCGCATGGAGACCGGTTTGCCGTTGAAAGGGTTCTCGATTTTGGTGCGCAGCCCATAGCGGGCGGCTTGTTGCTCATTGCGGCGGGCGCGGGCGATGTCCTCGCGGTCGTACCGAAAAGCGCGTCCAAACTCCCGATCGGCATACAGGCGCAACAGCAGCAGGTGCTTGAGGGTCAGGTTAGCGATATCCAGGGGCAGGGGATTGCCGCCGTCATCGGTACGTATCTCCACGCGAGACATGGGAATGCGGAGACGGGTCAGCAAATTTTCGATTTCTATTTGCCGTGCCATGTCTTCTAACGATTGGGCGCTCTCTCCCAGCGCGTACAGGTTACGGGCGTAGATGGCGCGTAACTGCTGGCTGGTGATGGCAATCTGACGTTCCACCGTGGGAGCGTAGGAACGGGCACGGGTTGGCGTCCAGTTGTTGTTGCCAAAGCGCACGCCGCGTTGCACCAAATCGGTGGAAATGCGCAGGTAGTCAGCGTGTGAGCGGTATAGGTCGGGGACGTCCAGCGCGGGCGGGTTGGGGAAGGTCAGGTTGCGCACCGAATCGTAGGGCGTCAGGCGCACGACCGGTTTTCCCTGCACCAGCGCGGCCTGGAAGGGGGTGGAGGCCGTACAGGCGATGAACAGCGCCGCAAAGGCACGCAGAATGCGCGCCGCGTGGGTGTACACTTCGTTTTGGTAATCTTCCAGGCGGCGGTCATACCGTTCGGAGGCCGGCAGATGCATGAAATCCCATTCCAGTAGCGGGGTAGGTAGCGACAAATTGGCGTGGTTGCCGGCGGTTGCCAGCGCGTCACCATAGTTGGCTACGCAGCGTTCCAGATAGCGGCGCTTGGCTACCGGCCAGGTGGCGGGGATGGCATCAAAATCCACCTGCGCAGGATAGCGCAAGTTGCCGTGCCAGTAGTACAGGCGTTCGCCGAAGGCCTCCTCGGCGGCGTGCAATGCGTTGATTAGCGCCCCCTCCAGCAGGCGACTTTCATACACCGCGCCGAGTGGGGAGTAGTACGGGCGTGTGATCCATTCAATCATCCAATGAAAAACTTCCAGTTGACTTTGCGCCTGAAAGGCGGGCGAGAGATGTTCGTTCCGCAGGTAATCCACAAAGGACTGCCGTACCGGCCCCGCGCCGACGGTCAACAGTGGGCGCAGGTGGGCATCTAGCAAGTTCCATTCCATCTCGCAGCCGCAGATACCGGCTGACGGTGTTTCCTGCTGGGCCGTCTCGACGGCCAACCGATAGCGTTCGGCGAAAGTGTACAGGTCAGTCATAGCGCCTCCTGGCAGGCTTGCAGCAGACGCCGGGCTGCGGCCAGCGTGCGCTCCGGGGGGGTGGCATACGAAAAACGGATCCACTCCCCACCATAGGGGGAGAAGAAAGCCCCAGGGACCACCGCCAACCCGTATTGTTCGGCCAGGTACTGCCCCAGGGGTTCGCTATCCGCCCAATGGTGCGCCTGGAGCATGTCTCCCACGTGGATGAAGGCGTAGTAGCCCTGTCCCAGGATAAAGCGGAAATGGTGTTCGTGCAGGAATTGCTTGAGAAGTTGGCGGCTGGCGTTGGTGGGCTCGATAATCGTGCGGGCAGCCTGCGCATAGCCATTTTTGTAGGCCGCCATGGCAACCGCCATGCTGTAGAAGGACGGGATGACGCTGTGCGAAGCGCGGGCTACGATAAAACGCACCACTTCTTCGGAGGCGATGAGATGGGCATTGCGGATGTTCGAGCCGCCCAGGCTCTTGGTCACGCCGTCCAGGAACATCAGACGGGCGCGCTCCTGGGGGGAGAACAGCCGTAGGAAGGCGTTCAGGTCGACGGGCTGCTGGTCGGTGACGTAGTGGTACATCCAGTCGTAGAGCACGAAGGTCGCGCCGGCTTCCAGGGCGGCATGTCCAAGGGCGGCTTGTTCTTCCAGGCTGAGTACGCGCCCGGTCGGGTTGTCGGGGCTGGTGATGACTACCCCCGCCACCTTACGGCCTTCTTTGGCTGCGAAGGCCACGCAGGCGCGCAAACTCTCCGGATTGTAGGCCCATTGCTCTTCGGGGCGGCCGGGCGCCAGCAGGACGTTCGCGCCCACGTCGTAGGGTCCCCAGTTGTAGGAAATCCACGGTACGCGCGAGACCACCAAAACATCGCCTTGCCGCCCGTGTCCGAGCGCCAACATGGCGCGGTAGGCCTTGACCAGCGCGTCGCGTCCGCCTACGGTGGCGATTACATTGGCCGGGCCGTACCCCAAACCGGCATCGAGTTGCCAGTAGTCCTCGATTACACTCTGGCGGAATGCCTGGGTGCCGAAGGGCATATCGTAGCCGCTGCCGTGCTCGATTTGCAGCCTGGCGGCTTGTTCCAGGATTTCCGGCGGTACACCGGGCAAACTGGCGCCGCCGTCTCCCTGAGAAGCGTCGTACACCGGGCTTTCGGGGTAACGCGCCTGGTAGGCCTTCAGGTTCTTTTTGATGAGAAACATGCGTGAGGGCGGAATGTCTGCCATGTGGCGCAGGTGGTCGCTGAGCGGAATGCGATTTTCAGCCGGCACGACGTAAACCGGGGTATCGGGAGAAATGAGATGGGTCATGGGAGCCTCCTTTGACGGACGGATGAGATGGGTATAAAAAAACGCCCCGAAAACGGGGCGTTTATCAACACGGGTTCGGTCTGGCAAAAGCCATCAAGCCGCCGGTACGCGCAAACGCCCCGTTTGGAACGGGGGAGTAGTTGTCGTAGTACGATTAAAACGGCGGGAGATGGACTGTGATTTCATTGGGCGCAACTATACCACTCTCCGGCGGGAAACGTCAAGGCATGGAGGAGAAAATTGAAAATTGTATTGTTGTGCAGGCTGCAAAGCAACCGGTCATTCCTTTTGCCTGGCGGGTGACTCCATAGGCTGAGCGGGATTGAAAATCCCTCTTGCCGACCTGAGGGTCGGCGCGCCCACTTTGCCGACCTGAGGGTCGGCGCGCCCACTTTGCCGACCTGGGGGGCGGCGCGCCCAGGTTGCCGACCTGGAGGTCGGCGCGCCCAGGTTGCCGACCTGGAGGTCGGCGCGCCCAGGTTGCCGACCTGGGGGGCGGCGCGCCCAGGTTGCCGACCTGGAGGTCGGCGCGCCCAAGTTGCCGACCTGGGGGGTCGGCACGCCCAAGTTGCCGACCTGGGGATCGGCGCGCCCAGGTTGCCGTCCTGGGGGGCGGCGCGCCCAAGTTGCCGACCTGGAGGTCGGCGCGCCCAGGTTGCCGACCTGGAGGTCGGCGCGCCCAGGTTGCCGTCCTGGGG
>DAOTZN010000091.1:0-4419 GCA_034434095.1 Anaerolineales bacterium | reverse complement strand
AAATGACCGCTCGCGTCGCGTTGTTTGACCATTTGCAAGTAGAGCCACTCTGTGCCTGGCTTCTTACGTGTGGGCGGGCGCCCGCGGCCATCGTATTCTGGCACTATGCCATAGACTGTAATTACCTACCTGACCGGCACAGATCACAAATTTCAGCAAACTGAAGTACCGCCAACCTGCCTGTGCCACGAAGTGGTATGGTCGGCCTTGCCAGGCAGAGCCTGGCGATACGTTTGCTAACAAGGCGCTCGTGTTTGGCAACACCTGCGAATGATTTGGAAAACCAGGTAGGCAGTTACAATCAACGACAAAAATAATCTTCAAACCGTGACGCTGTATCTGCCGCCCTGCGAGGGTTTCATGGTAAACTTGAAGGACATAAGCCGTTACGTTATACCAAGCCCATACGCAGCGCCTATGGCGCTGTTTGTATGATGCTCACATATCTTTTTTGCAAAAAGACACACACTTTGGAGGTTTTTTATGACAAACAAAAAATGGGTCTATCTATTCAACGAAGTAGACCAGGCCGAGGCTTACGTCGGCGGTGATTGGGATAAAGTACGCGGATTGCTGGGCGGCAAAGGGGCTAACCTGGCCGAAATGACCCGCATCGGCGTACCGGTGCCCCCTGGGTTCACCGTGACAACGGAAGCCTGCAACGCCTACCTGGCGGCCGGCGAAAAGTTCCCTGAAGGCATGTGGGAGCAAGAATTAGAAGCCCTGAAAATCGTCGAAGAACAAACCGGCAAAAAATTCGGTGATCCTGAAAACCCGTTGCTGGTTTCCTGCCGCTCCGGCGCGAAATTTTCCATGCCCGGCATGATGGATACCGTGCTCAACATCGGCCTGACAGATAAAACTGCTCAAGGCATGGTGGCACTCACGAACGATGCCCGCTTCGTATACGATTCCTATCGCCGCCTAATCCAGATGTTCGGCTCGGTAGTTTTGGGTATCGACGACGAAGCCTTTGAGCACCCCCTGGATAAGTATAAGAAAGCCAAGGGCTACACAGCCGACACCGATATGAACGCCGAGGATTGGAAAACACTCATCGATGAATTCAAGGCTGTTGTCAAACAACACAAAGGCTTCGATTTTCCGCAGGATCCCATCGAGCAACTTCGTCTTGCAACCGAAGCGGTGTTTGGCTCTTGGAACGGCAAACGCGCCATCGACTACCGCAATCACGCCGGCATCGCCCACGACCTGGGGACCGCGGTTAACATCGTAAGCATGGTTTTCGGCAACATGGGCTGGGATAGCGGCACAGGCGTGGCCTTTACCCGCAACCCCTCCACCGGTGAGAAGAAACTATGGGGCGAGTACCTGCTCAACGCGCAAGGCGAAGACGTGGTAGCCGGCATCCGCACCCCGTCCCCCATCGAGAAGATGGCCGAAGAATTGCCCGAGGCCTATAAGCAATTTGTTGAAATCACCAAAAAACTGGAAAAGCACTACCGCGAGATGCAGGATGTAGAGTTCACCATCGAGCACGGCCGCCTGTGGATGCTGCAAACCCGTAACGGCAAGCGCACTGCCAAAGCCGCCGTCAAGATTGCGGTGGAGATGGCCGAAGAAGGGCTCATCAGCAAGGAAGAAGCCGTGCTGCGTGTCACCCCCGAAAACGTGGACACATTACTGCACCCGCAGTTTGACCCAGAAGCCAAGAAAAAGGCCCAGGCCGAAGGCAAACTGATTGCTACCGGCGTAAACGCTTCCCCCGGCGCGGCGGTTGGACGGGCATACTTCGATGCCGACACCACCGAGCGCATGGTCAAGGAAGAAGAACAAGACGCCATCATGGTGCGTCCCTTCACCAAGCCGGATGACGTGCACGGTATGATTGCCGCCAAAGGCATCCTGACCAGCGAAGGCGGCGCTACCTCGCATGCGGCAGTCGTCGCTCGCCAGTTCGGCATTCCGGCCGTGGTTGGCGCAGCCGAAATCCAAATTGACCTGGAAAGCCGCTCCTTCACCGCTAACGGTGTCACCGTTAAGGAAGGCGACTGGATTTCCGTGGACGGCACCACCGGCGAAGTCTTCGTCGGACAAATTCCCTCCATCGCCCCGAAACTGGAAGAGCAAACCGAATTAATGACCCTGCTCTCCTGGGCAGATGAGATCGCCGCCCGCGATGGCATCCGCAAACTCGAAGATGGCACCCAGACCCGCGGCTTACAGGTGTGGGCCAATGCAGATTACCCCGCCGATGCTCGTCGCGCCCGCTCGTATGGCGCCAAAGGCATTGGGCTGTGCCGCACCGAGCATATGTTCTTTGAGCCGGAACGCCTGCCTACCGTGCAGCGCATGATTCTGGCAGAGAGCAGCGAGGAACGCACTGCTGCGCTGAACGAATTGCTGCCACACCAGCGCGCAGACTTCCAGGGTCTATTTGAGGCCATGGACGGGTTGCCCGTCATCATTCGCTTGATTGACCCGCCGCTACACGAGTTCTTGCCCTCCGAAGAGACGTTGCTGGAAGAAGTAATCACCATGCGCGTCAAGGGTGAGACCGAAGGGCTGGCCGAGAAGGAAGAATTGCTCAACAAAGTACGCACCCTGCACGAAAGCAACCCGATGATGGGGATGCGCGGTATCCGCTTGAGCATCGTGATGCCGGAAATCGTGGAAATGCAGGTACGCGCCATCTTTGAAGGGGCTGCAGATGCCGCCCTCAAGGGTGCAACCGTCAAACCTGAGGTGATGATCCCGCTCACCGGTCACATCAATGAGCTGAAGACCATCCAACCCCGCCTGGAAGAAATCGCCAAGCAGGTCATGAACGAGAAGGGCATCTCCTTCACTTACAAGTTTGGCACCATGATTGAAATCCCGCGTGCCGCGGTGACCGCTGCCGAAATCGCCGGCGTTGCGGAGTTCTTCTCCTTCGGCACCAACGACCTGACCCAAATGACCTTTGGGTATTCGCGCGATGACGCCGAGCGCTCCTTCTTGCTGACCTACGTGGAGAAGGGCATTCTGCCTCAGAACCCCTTCCAGACCCTTGACCGCGATGGCGTCGGAAGCCTGATGCGCTGGGCAATCCGCGAAGGGCGCAAAACACGCCCCGAACTGGAAGTAGGCATCTGCGGTGAACACGGCGGTGACCCGGCCTCTATTGAGTTCTGCCACATTGCTGGGAACAACTATGTTTCCTGCTCACCGTTCCGCGTGCCGATTGCCCGCCTGGCGGCTGCCCAGGCTGCGCTCAAGCATGCTGCCTGAACCTGACTTGATTATGTAACAAACGAGGCCGGCTGTGGACCACAGCCGGCCTTTGTCTTGTATGCCGGGAGACAGGCTGGAAAGCCCTACCCCGCGGGTGGTGCTGTACCCAACGGGGGCAGGCTGGAAAGCCTGTCCTACGCTCATTTTTGGGGTGACGATGTTGCTTTGCGGCGTACGTACAGCGTTTTGTGCACTCGCGCTACCGTTTCTCCCTGGGCATCTACAATGGAAACTTCAAATTCCGGGTAATGCGGCTGCCCATCGGCACATGCCGCTCGAATTTCATCTACCCGGGCTGGATCCAGCAAAAAGTGCGCCTGCACAACCCCTCGTCCTGGGCGGACAAACTCAATCGTGCCCGACTTATCCCACACGATATAACCTGGCCCCAGGTTGTGTATCAGCATGAGCATGTAAAAAGGGTCGATCATGGCACTCAAACTCCCGCCGAAGTGTGTGCCTACGTAATTGCGGTTATACCAGCGCAGCGGCATCTCTACCAACACTTCACGGTAATCGGGGCTGATTTTTCGCACTCGAATGCCCGCGCCCAGGTAGGGCGGCCAAATATTCATCAAGAAGCGCAAAACATGGGGTTTCATGGTACAGGCCAGGGAATTTCTACCCAATCGGTATAACCGTGTTTCTCAACCGCGGCCAATTTCCCACCGGAAGGCGCCGGACAACCGGGTTCATCGGTGATGGTGTATTGGGTAGTGTACTGGTTTTTGAAGGAAACCGGCCACCAGATGTACGCCCCACCCTGGCAGACGTAAATATCCAGCATGTAGCCACGGTCATCGTCTTCGGTCATCGGCACCGGGTCCCAGGAGATGGTGACCTGATTTCCATTGCGTACCGCCTGCACATTGGCAGGGGGCGGGTAAAGCACCGAGACCGGTAAACGCGGCTCTTGCGTGACCAACGTGCTGATATCACCTTGTACATCAACGACGGAGGGGGCGACCCAACAAGCGTAGTCCAACTTGTCGAAACGCACGTATAACCAGGTGCTGCGTGCAGAGCGCCCCCACACTTGACCGGCATCACCCGGATACAGGTCGGCGGCGTGCAGGTAGGCCTTTGCCGGGCCATAGCGACAATGTGACTGCTTGTTGACCGTGGCCTGCGGGAAGGCAAAGGTCGGCGTGGGAGTGATGCTGGGGGTGGGCGTCACTGTAGGGG
>DAOTZN010000090.1:0-6909 GCA_034434095.1 Anaerolineales bacterium | reverse complement strand
GGGAAGCTGACGTTCTACCACTGAACTACGCCCGCGTGTTGTGAGCGGTATTATAGCCAGCCTGAGGGGTTGTGTCAAGGTGGGATTTGTGAACTTATTGTTTCCAAAATTTAATGTGCATTCTCAGTTTGTTGTGCTGTCTGGATAAATGTGTCTATGTCATCGGATAGCATCAAGGGTAGGAATGTTACTATTTTTTCTCGTGGCCAATTCCACCACTGGATCATCTCCAATGCTTGGATCTGTTTAGGTGTGAAGCGATAGCGAACGATTTTGGCAGGATTCCCTGCTGCTATGGCATAGGGAGGAATATTACGAGTAACAACACTTCGCGCGGCAACAACTGCTCCGTTTCCTATAGTAACACCAGAGAGAATCATTGCATCTTTTCCAAGCCAAACATCATTACCAATAATTACATCTCCTTTAGAATTAGGATGTCCGGAAATGTTTCTGGCTTCTGGGAATATGACGGGAAAAGGATAAGTGGTTGTCCAATCTATGCGGTGTTCTCCACCTAATAGGATGACCACTCCTTCAGCAATTGAGCAAAAACGACCGATTTCCAATCGTGCCCCTTCTCCCCAAGAGAGTACTTTGGGAAAACCGTAGGTATACTCCCCAATTTTATACTGGCTAAGTGGCGGAAGTGTTTTGGTGTAGATTGGTTTATGAGGGAAGAATATTTTCTTAAGTGTGTGTAATATCTTCTCGCGCAACATTGAAATTACAACTGGACTTCGTAGCGAAGAAACGGGGGAATGCCCGTGGAGTATGCAAACGCGTTTCTAACAAAATAAGATGAGATCTGCTGGAACGAAGAAAGTGCCACTACGGAAGTCTTGATAGAAATAAGGTAGATGCTGGCAAACAACCGTGTATTATGCTGCCAGACAAACGCTATTTTGATGAGAAACTGTGTCGAAAGGCCAAACAAGATTATGAACCTTGCGACAGCCTGAGGCAAGACACGACTATCTGCCGGCTTGCGCTAGACTCTAGTTGCAAATTACTTTCCTTCGGAATAGCCCGGCAATGTGTTATAGGTGATAGCACCTAAGTCTGTAACTTCATCTGCTACCGCACTAATAATAAAATCTTCCCCTGTATCAGGATGGTTGAGCATGAATGCATCAGAGATGCGGTCTACAATAATTGCATATTGGCCTGGCGGGATGTTGGTAAATACAAAAAGGCCATTTTCATCTGTTAGTGTATGTGGAGCCTCATTACGATTGAATCTTGCTACCATAGGGGTGCCATCTGGCCCTGGAATGACCTTTGCTAGGGCTAGTAAGGTAGTTTCTATAGGAACTGGTGCTTCTTTATTTACCATTAAGTGCCCTACAATGGTAGCCGTACCCTTGGTGGGGGTTGGAATTTCATTTATGATAAACGGCGTGACCGTACTAGGGGCGGGGTATCCTTCGGTTTGAGATTTGGTGGCCTGTGGAGGAGGGTATTCCTCGGGGAGGGCGGCAGTTGGCTTATTCTGACAAGCGGCAAGTATGGATACTAGAAAAACAAAGAGAATAGGAAAAAATTTTGTTGTTTTCATAAGGGATGAGTTGATGCCTGATGTACAAAACTTGAGGAGCCACAAGGCTCCTCAAGTTTTCTCATATATTTGGGAATTAAGGTGAGTGGTCAACCTAGTAATTGATGCCTTCGCTAACCAGTAGGCCATCCTCAACAGATAACACGCTGCCAGTATTCAATTGATTGACTACAGCAACAATGTTCTCCCCGCTTGAAGAGCAGGTTGCAGAACCTACATAGCCAGATGAAATCTTGTTAAGTTGTACATCTGTGAGCGCCTCTCCTGGTTGTACATTATTCGCCGATACGGTGTAGGATGTACCCGAAAAAGTGCATGTGATGTTTGTAGGGTTGGTGCCTACATTGGCAACCGAGAAGCCCGTAAATATGCCGTAGTTGTTATCCATGATCAAAGGCAAACTGACTTGGGTAGTTGCATCTGCTGGGGCAAAAGCACTATAGGCTGCCGCATTGGATGTACCAGTAGTTACCTGGTTAACAATGGCTACGAGGGCTTGATTGGTAGAGTTAGCTGTCACTTGTGCGGAGCCAACGAAAGCATTAGAGCCAGCGCTGCCTCCATTGGTGTAGCATGATGTTGGTAGATTGGGGAACCCAAAGGTCACGGAGTTGCCAGCCGGAATAGTCTTTGTCTCGGTGCAAGATGCACCAGGAAAGCCCGCACTAGGAGTATAGGTGAGCGTTACATCGGTATCGGTGCTGCCAGTGTTTTGGATTTGGATACCGGTGCCGGAATTGTAATAACCACTGGAGACCAGAGGCATAACTGGTTGGGTAGATGCAGATGTAAAACCGTTGTAAGCCAACAGGTTAGGCATTAACCCAGATGTGTCAGATGTAACCTGCATGACGATGGCTGCTACGGGCTGATCGCTAGAGATGGAGACTGCACCAACATAACCATCAGACAGACAAGCATTTGCAGACTGATCGAAGGTGTGCGCTGCATTTGATGCTATGGTGGCATTTTCGGTACAAGAAGTGCCGGCATATGTTACGGTGACACTGGCGCTGGATGCACCGGTGTTTTGTACGTTAAACCATGTGCTGATGCCGTAATTGTCCTTCATCACCAGCGGCAGGTTGACGCTGGTAGCCCCCTGAGAAAAGCCTATGTAAGAGGCACCATAAGCACCACCGTTACCGAGAACGTTAGCAATAGCACCCACCTGTTGGTCAGATGACACGACCACAGAACCATTGAACCCACTTGTGACAGCGTTCAAGGGGTAGTAGGTATTGCTGCTATTTGCTGCTATGGTATCACTGACGGATGCGGCTTGTGAACCATCTTGGTTGTAAAAAGTGATGGTTACATTGGCTGTGCTACTTGTCATATTTTGTAGTTGAAAGCCAGACGTGTAAGATGTGACGTTTGCGAACGCCAGGGCGGGGATAATCAATGCAGCGATAACCCCAACAACAAGAAAAACTTTGAAGCGTTTCATATACTCTGCTCCTTTTGTGAAAAAGTTATAGAAGTGACCAAGCGTGCCCCAAATTTATCGGATTTTAGGTGTAATGTAAATACTCCATAGGGAGTATTTGATAAATTTTATGGTTCCGTGGCGTCGCTAGGTGGTAAGGAGGGGAACAAAGATGCTTTTGTTTGCTATTATGAATTTTTTGGGGAAAATAACAACCAGGTACCTCCGGCTAACATCGACAAGGAAATGATGCTCCATAAGCGGATAAGGGCTACGAAGGTTAAAATTACCGGTAAAGGAAGATGAGGACGCAAAATGAATATCATTGCGCCGTCACGCAGAATGGGACTCCCCGGCATCCAGAAGAACAAATTGCCTGCTGCTGATGCGGCTGCCCATGCGACCACTATTGGAACCAGAATCTCCAGAGAGACGCTGGTTAGACTGTTTAGCAAGACAAAAAGTGCTAGACCACCGATGCTAACCACTACCATTTCTGCCACAAACCAAAAAAGAAGACGTGGTGCAGTGTAATGTACCTTTATGTCACCTCCTTGTTGCTTTCGCACCTTATTTATCAAGGTGCCCAATACGCGCGGATGGATGAGCGCCATGGTTGCCAGGGCAGCCATAGTGCCCCAGGTGGAATTTCCCAAGACGTGAATGCCGGGTTTGAGTAGCGTTCCTAGTGCATACAGACCCATAGAAGCAGATCCAACAATGAGGGTTTCTGTTACGCTGGCTGTGGCGGTGATGAGTGGATTATCTCCGTTTTCTTGGTACAAAGTGCTGCGGCTGACAATTTTCCAGATGCCGCCCGGTAGCATATCGCCTAGTGCACTATAGCAATACATGCGTATGTGGGTGCTAATTTTATGGTGTCCGCCACCTAATTCTTCTGAAATTTGTTGCCATACTAACACGGAGAGTAACAGGCCTCCGGTTGCAATCAGAAAAGAAGCCACCAATATGCCCGGACGTAGATGTAAACTATTCATGTAGGTACTGGCATCTTCTTGGACAAGCAGATATGCTGTCATTACCAGCACCAGGGGCAATAAGAGAACATTAAACACGCGGAAGATGGTTCGGACCCATTTTTTAAATCGTTTCATTTGGGGAGTAACTGTATTAGGCTGCTTTCTTGCAGAAGAATATGAAACAGAATGCCAGGTTGAGAGGTATGAGAGGAGTTGCCAGTAGACGAAGGAATTCTTTAGGACGGAGAATGTAATACTTCCAATCTTCTTTCCTGCGAGGCCAGGCACGCTCATATTTTATTGTTTTATACACTTGCAGCCCATTTTGTTCTAATAAACGTTGCCAGTCTGCGCGGGCAGCGTAACGTTGGATGGGTTGCTGATCAACGGATGTTTCGCCCGTGCGGAAAGCATGCCAAATGGTAGTACTCAAACTGAATGTATTAGGGACCAGGATGAAGGCACGCCCTCCCGAACGTAGTATCCGCGTCATCTCGCGCACCCCTTGAGCAGGATCCAGAAAATGTTCTAGACTTCCCACATTGGTTATGTAATCGAAACTTTTGTCAGCATAGGGGAGTGCTTCGCCTGCGCCTGTGCATATGTGGCCCTTATATTGGGTAGTTTTTCTTGCACGTTGCGCCGCTTGAAAGGAGATGTCGATGCCATGTGCTTCTAGTCCATGTTCCTTCGCTAGTTGTACGACCTCTCCGGAGCCGCAGGATACATCCAGCAGGCGTCCTACTTTATCAATGTCCAAACGACTTAGGAACCATTGGTAGAATGAGGGTAATTGAGACAATCCCTCATCGATGTATATTTCATCATAGGCAGTCTTACTGTCTTTTTCTGATGGAATGATGCGAATTTCAAGAAAGAAAGGAGGTTTTTTGTTCATGGTGTACTCATTTTCTGTGCAAAAACACTGATGATGCCGCTGCGTTTACGCCAGTTTGCAAAAATAAGATAAGGCTCGAATAGTAGCCGCATGCCCGGAATACGCAATATGCGTCCGCTGATGCGAGATATCTTCGGCGAGCGAATTGCGAGCCATTGCTCCAGGCTAATGACAAAAGAGAAATAGGGGGTAATGGGTGTTTCCCAGCCTAGTACCTGAAAACCGTATTCGTTGAGAAGGGTTTCCAGTACATTGTGAGGAAATACGTACAAATGACGAGGGGGATCGTATCCGATCCACTGAGGGCCGAAGAGTTTGCGGTCAAAACTATCCCAGTTTGGGATATTGATAGCAATGATACCACCAGGACGTAACAAGGCTGCGCTTTTTTCAAGTGTGCGGCGTGGCGAGAAGGTATGTTCTAACACATCCCAAAATGTAATTACGTCGAATGAGCCGTCGGGATAGGGCGCATCTGTCAATTGCCCTTGGTAAATGTCTAGCCCAAACCGCTGACGGGCGTATTCTGCTGCGGATGGAACCAATTCTACCCCCTTCGCTTCCCATCCGGCTTGTGCCATTTCATTTAAAAATATGCCCGTTGCGCAGCCTACGTCTAATATTTGCCCTGGCTGTTTGACGTAACGTTCTACGGTTTTGCGTAACTGACGCATTTTGTAGCCCCGTATCCAACGCATGAGTACCGATGGTTCATCCTCAATCGCGGTACGAAAGGGAGCGTAATCTTCGGGATAGAACGCACCGATGGCTTGGGGTGTCGGCCGTGGATTGAGATATACCAATCCGCATTGTTTACACTGTACCAATGAGAAAGGCTCCAGGTCAGGTATTTGCCAATCGGCATTCGTTAATAGGGTGCGAGTGTCATCTGCCCCGCATGAATCACAATGAATGGTTTCTATCATTTTAGGCATAAACAATTTCTCTATAAAAGTCCGCTACACGTGCGCCCAGGTTCTTCCAATGAAATGGTCCCGCGGCGGCTTTTCGTCCCGCCGTTCCCATGCGAGTACGCAAATCAATATCATTTAGTAATTGTAACAATCCATCGGCCAGTCCCTTCGCTGTGGGTGGTGTGGCTATTCCGGCCTTCGTTTGTGTTAGTATCTCGCCTACATCTCCCACCGCACAGGCCGCGACAGGACGTCCGGCAGCGAAATAATCGCCCAGTTTGGAGGGCCAACGCCCGCGATTAGCAATTGTATCTCGCAGGGGCAAGACCAACACATCGCATGCACATAGCCACTCATCTAATACATCTGATGGTACGAACCCTGTCTGGATTGAGTTGTTTAGCGGTGGAATGGATGCCTTAGGATTGCCAATGAAAACTATGGTGGCTTTTGGAATGATTTTTTGTACCTGGTGCATGGCCTCTGCCAGGAGAACAGCATCTCCAGCAAAAATACTCCCCAGGTAACCGATGAGTGGTCTATCGAGGGGCAGTTCTAATTTGTGACGCGCCTCGTTTACAGAGAGTGAACGGAATTTTTCCGGGTAAGTGCCATTTTTCAACGGAAGAATATGTGCTGGCGGGAACCCTAGAGCCCGCAGGCGCGCTTCTAATACACTGTTGATTACGGTTGCTCCGTCGGCGCGCAACCTGAAATGTTCCTCGTAAAAACTCTCCAATGGGCGCAGGAGTGCGCGGAGCATCGGATTGTTACGTTCCTCTACTGCCCCACCTCGTCCAAACCAGTCGCTCCAATCTAAGACGAGTTTTGCCCCTTGTTTCTGAGCAATCAGGGCTGGGTGGATGACGGTTGGTCGACTATCAAAGGCGTGTACGATGTCCCAGGAAGTGCCTCGCACCCACGAAATTCGGCGTTGCACCTCCAGAGGGTCGTATCCATAGCGCCAACGGGCCGGCAGAATGCCAGTAAAAGTCACCAAATTTATCGCGCTATTTTTGGGGATGGCGCCACGGTTTGCTTTGGATGGCGAACTGGCCGCCAGGGTGACCTCCATTCCTTGCAGAGCAAGTTCGTCCCCTAAATGTAGTGCACGATAAAAAGTACCCCCT
>DAOTZN010000089.1:0-10822 GCA_034434095.1 Anaerolineales bacterium | reverse complement strand
TGAACTCTGTTCACCACCAAGCATGAAAATGTGCTATAACCTGAGCACTCGGCTAACACAGAGGTCGTTTAGTAGCTGGTGCCACGAGCCTGATGAGAAGTTTATTTTCAGATCAGACACCATAGGGTCTGTCTAAATCACTTCAATCGTTGTAGGGGGAGCCGGGGGCAATACCCTCCGCTCCCCCTCTTCCCGGTTTCGATAGGTTGGCACTACTGTACCAATTTTAGATACACTTCTTCCAGCGAACGGCGCAACTCGCCGATAAACTGAATTTGCGCGCCCAAGCCAACCAGGTGCCGGACAATCTGGGGGTTGTTGGTTTCCGGTTCATCCAAGGTGACGAGCAATTTGTTCTCATAGGCCTCGCAGCGGTGGACAAATTCCAATGCGGATACCGGCGTTACAAACGGTGAAGCCTCCCCCTGGAGATGGAAAACCACCTGTCGCCCCAGCGGGCCGCGTCGCAGGTTGGCGGGCGTATCCACCACCAGCAGATGCGTCTTGAAAACGGCCACCCGGTCGCATAAACGTTCGGCTTCGGTCAGGTTGTGGGTACACAAAAAAATGGTGCGCCCTTCGGAGCGCAGCCCGGCGATGAAATCGCGCACCAGGCGCGCCGCTTCTGGGTCCAGCGCTGCCGTGGGTTCATCCAGAAACAAGATGTGCGGCTCGTGCAGCAAGGCCCGCGCCAGCGCCAACTTCTGCCGCATGCCCTTGGAAAAGGTCCCGGCCGGGTCATCGCGCCGCTCCCACAGCCCCAAAAGCGTGAGATACTTTTGAATTTGGGCTTCTGGCTCGTCAATGCCATACAGCGCCGCATACACCCGCAGGTTGTAGATGGCGCTCAAATTCTCGTACAGGCCGGGCGTTTCGGTGAGCAGCCCAACGGTGCGCCGAATTTCGCGGTTATCAATGCCCAATGTGAAACCGTTTAAGCGCGCTGTGCCGCCGGTGGGGGCAATCAAGGCGGTCAACATGCGTACCGTGGTTGTTTTTCCGGCGCCGTTCGGCCCTAAAAAGCCGAAGACTTCTCCGGGAGCGACCTCCAGCGTCAGGTTATCCACCGCCAATACATCGCCGAAACGTTTGGTAAGGTTCTGAACGCGAATCATGACCCCTCCTCGTAGCGGGAAGTCTCCAGGGATTGGGGGTCTACCTCAAAGGGGGGCAGGGGAACAGACGACCTTTTAGGTGGCGCGGCCTCTTGAAGATGACTGCCCCCCGCGGGGGCGTCTGCATCCTCTCCTTCCCTCAGCAGGAAGGCCCCTACCAGGCTGAGTAATCCCAAAAGGGTCACGAGGCCCTCTGTTGGCACGGCTCCCCAGGTGCGCACGGCCAGTACCGCACCGGTATCCACCAACGTATGCCAGCCGATGGCCGCCAACAGGTAGCCGATGTTGTGGCGCGTGAAGGTGCGCATCACCAACACAGCCAGGAAGATGTGCACCGGTAACGTCCAAAAGCGTTCCCAGGCGCCTAGTAGGGGCATCCACCAATCCACGCCCCAAAAGGATTGCACCTGTGCCTGTGCCAGCGCCAGTTGGTCGGCCGGTACCAAAAGGGACAAATCTTTGCCGCGTATGGCAAGCATGGCAAAGAAATTCACCAGCACCAGCCCGCCCAGCAGAATGGCCTCCAAGCCGCCGTGTCCGGCGCCAAAAAGCAGCGCTTGCCGCCAGGAACGGGCCTCTCTGGCCCACCAGCGCAACACTGCGTAGCGCAAACCTTCCTCGCTCAATCCGGCCAGCAGCCCAATGACCAGCGCATAGCCGACAAAGGCCAGGGGCGCCGGCTGCCAATCGGTTGGCGGCGCGCTATGGTAAACCAGGCGGTTGACCAACCACAGCAGCGGCAGATGAACCACTTGCGAAAGAAAAAAGGTTGCCGCGCCAATCCACCACAGTTGCCAGGACAGGTGGTAACGGCGCGTCAGCGCCACGCCCCACAGCAGGGCAATGGCAAATATCAACAACGCGTCCAAAGGATAAATGATGGTTAGCATTTGAGTAGTTTTGTTCCTTTGTGTGCCGCAGGTCTATCGTTTGCCGTTTGTCGTTATGTGCGATTCTCCAACACGGCCAGAATTTTATCCTCGGGCAAGGGGAGGTCGCGTCCCCGCCATAAATCATCTGCCCCCGGCAGGTCACGCGTATCATAGTACAATTCAATCACGTTTTCGTCCGGGTCATCAAACGACATCACCCAGGCAATCAGACGGTCTACGGTTTTCACGCTTATCTTTGCTTCCTTTAAGCGACGATATACCTCGGCAAAGGTTTGTTGATCGGGAACTTCAAAGGCAATGTGCGCCACGCCTATCGCTCCGGGCGGAGGCGTCAAGGCATCCGTGCCAACTTCCAGCAAGGCCAGGTCGTGGTGTCGGGCGCTGCCGGAGAGAAACGCATATCGGCTGCCAACCCGCTCTACCAGGCGTAACTCCAGAAAACGCTGATAAAACACCAGCGAGCGTTCTAAATTGCGCACGCGTAATTCCACATATCCCATGCGGGCTTGCACCTGACGCGATGCACCGCGACGTTTCAAATGCTCAACTTGTTCTCCCAGCCAGGTGAGCATTTCTTCTGCCACGCGGCTTTGCAAATTGTGGGTGACGTCCTTGTACTCTCGGTACGTGACATCCATTTCGTATTCCAGGAAAAAGCGCCGTGTATGACGCGCCAACTCCAACGGAATGATGGGGTCATGTGCGCCATACCCTAAAAAGACTTTCTTGTCTTTCAGTGCCTCGCGCGCCACGATGTCATAGCGCACCCCATCCCATAGCACGCTGCCAAAAGCCAGGCACCCGCTAAACCAGCGCGGCGATAGCAGCACGGTGCTCAGCGCCATCACCCCTCCCTGATCTACGCCAAATAAAAACACCTCATTTGAATTGGCATTTGTGCGTGTCAGAATGTGCCGTACCGTGCGCGCCAGTCGTTCCACGCCCTTGTGAATATCATCAACGTTGACACCGGTCACATCAAAGGGGGAAACTCGATACCACACAAAGGCATTCTTACCTTGCTCAATGGGAGCGCGCATACTCACGACCAGAAAACGATCGTCGATATTCGAAGCCAGCGAAAATAATTGCTCTTCGTCCCCCCCGGCAGCATGCAATAACACGACCACCGGTGGTTTGAGCAGCACCAATGGCGTGGTTGTGCTGCGCTCTTTGCGAGGCGGACGGATTTTGTAGGACAGCAAATCGGCAGAGGTCATGGTGGAACAACTTTCTTCTATGGGTGGGTTGGAATTTTGCTTTATCTTACCATTTTTTGAGGGGAAACGCGCCTTTCAAATTCGCCAAAAGGCACAAGCCCGACTCACCTTCGTAGGGCACGCAATGCACTGCGCAATTTGCGCCAGGCGGTCAATGCCCGCGTAAGCAAGGTGCGTTCGTCTATCGCGGGAGCATAGCGTGCCTGCACAAAAGATTCGGTCAACTCGTTCACGGCCTGCTTGCTTTCCGGCAATTCACGGTGCACTTGCGCCGCAAACTGATATGGCGTTTGCCCAGGACGCCGTGCCTGCCCGATATCTGACATGCCCTTCAGGAAAGCCCGGTAGTAGGAGAAGACACGTTCGCGGGGAGAACGCGCCCGCAACGAGGCTAAACGCCTCCCGTCAGGCATCCTTCGCCGCACAAGTTGCCACAGGCTATCCCGACTTGCGATGGCAGCCGCCCCCAAGGTTTTGCCGGCCCCCCGCAGGAAATCCGTTAACCGCTCGAAGGCCGTTAGCAATCCGTCCACCCAGGGCCAGGCGCGTGCACGCGCCCATACCGCATGATTTTGAAGAATAAATTGCCGCAGTGCCGCGCCGAAAATAACCAGCAGCAGGACCCAAAACAGCACCGCGCGCGCCACTTCCCACCACGGCATTCCCGTCCAGGGTGCAGGCGTTTGATCAAATGGCCCGGTGGGAGGGGGAGGCGGCGTAAAGTTCACCTTTGGCTCTCCCTGCTGTGGCTGCCCGTTGAACCATTGCATCAACCAAGAAATCGGCAACGTCAGCAAGGAAAACAGCAGGAAAAGTGCGAAAAACAGGTAACTCACCGCCTGTGACACGAGCAATGCCATCCCCCACAGGATATCCAACAATGGGAGCGAGTAATGGGTCGGCAGGGCAAACGCCAGCAGACCGGCAATGCCCAACAGTCCCAAGGCCGCGAGCGTCCAACGGCGTGGCATATCGGCCTGTACGGGGGTGCGCTCCCATAGCCAGCGGCCGCGCAACAGTGCAAAGTGCGCCTGCCCCAGCAGGAACAAGGCAATCACAAAGTACGCCACCAGCGCCCAAATCGCCGGTCGAACGCGCGGCGGCAACGGCAGGTAAATGCTGCTCTCCAAATTCCCGGCAAACGCGGTACAAAATGCCGCCACACTTCCTAATGCAAAAATGCGTTTCCCCATGGCCTGGCGTGCCGAGTGCCGGTCAACCTCCAGTTTCGCCAAACTTTCCCAACGTAAATCGGTTTCTTTACTTTGCAGACGCTCCAGGTCGGCATCAAACAGGCGTGTCAATGTCCAGGTAAGGCCTACGAGTACCAGCGTTGTCACATAAGAAGCATCGAAAAAATACCCAGGGGAGGCTGTCCACCGGCGGATGTCTTGCAGAAACGCTGCGCTCCCCAGTGCCGGGTAAGGCGCAAAGCGGCTCGCCAATGCCAAACCACCCCACTCCACCAGCACATAACGAATGCCCTCATTGCTAAACCAGTTCAAATGATCGCTGCGCATGGTGCGACCGGTGACCTGGGCTTCCAGCGCCACAAAGGCGGTCAGCGCAGCCAACACAGGCAAGGGCATCATCTGCGTCCAGGCCGGCCACAAGCGCACCATCAACGAGTGCACACTGACGACAAACAACGTCAGCAAGGCGGAAACCGCCAGCAGGCTGATGTTACCGGCACGGGATTGAATGGGAAAGAAAACTTTGTTCATAGCGCTAGGCGAACAGCCCCGCCGTCAGGATGGCGGCCGCCTGACGTTCGTGGGGAATGTAGAAGAAGGGAAAACCGGCGCTCATCGCACGGGCACGGGCTGCCGATATGCCGGGGAGATCACCACACATCAGCAAAACGACTTGCAACCCACGTCGCCGGGCGGCAAACAAGCGTTGCAGCAAATCGGCATCCACTTGAGGGGTGATGACGGCCAGGGTGGTGCCCCACGGCAAATGTGCAAGAATAGACGGCAGGCGCTCGGTGAACGCGTGCGGCATTTCCACGCTTTCAATTTCGGCCAACAAACCCAGGATGTGCATGGCCTGGCCACGCCCGCTCCGCAGAGGGGCGAAGTTGCCCTGTACGCTTTCCGGCAGGCGACCATGCGCCCACAAACCGGATGCCTGTCCCTGTTCAATGCTCCATTGTGCCAGCGAAGCCGCCACGGTAATGCTCAATTCGCTGGCATCACGCCGTGAGAGCAGCGGATAATCACGCGCATCCAGATTGAGCGCCAGCATCAACCCCAGTGCAATGGACGGTTCGTACAAACGCACCTGAAAGCGTCCACTGGCTGCGGTGGCCTTCCAGTCCATACGGCGCAGGGAATCGCCATCCTGATAGGGGCGCTTGCCAATGGGACGGCTGGGGTCCTCGAAAATCGGCAGGTGGTGCGCCAGCGTGCCCAGCGGGGATTGTGATGGTAAATTGGGGCGTGGTAGTGGAATGATGCGCGGATATACTGTCAGATAGTCTGCTGCGTCTTCGCGTTGGACGGCCGCACGCAATCCCAGCAAGTCACCGCTTTGCAGACGCAGCGGGCCGACAGCGTAACGGCCCCGCTGGCGCGGTTGCAGGGTGTATGTCAAGGTGCGTGTTTCGTGTCCCCTCAGGCTAACGACCTGCCGGAATGATCCTTCGGGCGAAATCTGCACCGGCAGGCCGTCCTGCACACGCAACCACACCAGGGGAAGCAGGCTGCCTTGTTTGAGGTGCAATTGCACGCGAACTTTTTCTCCTGGAAAGGTGCGCGGCACGAAACGCCGTTCAAAGGTAATGCTGCGCAGGGCACGCGCCTGCCACAGACCGGCCAGCAGGTACACACCCCCAAAAAAGTACAGCAGCGTAAAGGCGAAAGGGTCGCGCAGCAAGGCTGCCAGTAGCAGCAACACCACCAGGAAAGAAAAAAACGCGCCGGACATGTCTTATTCCAACGGCAAGGGTGTTTGTTGCAGAATGTCCTGCAAAACGCCCGGCGGTGTTCGGCCGCGCAGGGCGGCTTCTGGCTTCAAAATCAGTCGGTGAGCCAGGACATCTTGTACCAGGACTTGCACGTCTTCGGGCAGGACATACTCGCGGCCACGCAATGCGGCCAGCGCCTGTGCCCCCCGGAAAAGCGCCAGCGAGGCGCGTGGACTGGCGCCTAGCGCTAAATCGGGGTGGCTGCGGGTGGCATTCACCAGGTCAACGATGTAGGTTTGCAGGGTTTCGTCCACGTGTATCTCCCACACCTGGGGCTGCAAAGCCGCCAACGCGGTGGGCGTAGACACCGGGGTGAGCGATTCTATCGGATGCGCGCGCCCCAAGTGGGTCAGCAAGCGGCGTTCTTCCTCCGGGGAGGGGTATCCCAGAGAAATGCGCATCATAAAGCGGTCTAGTTGGGCCTCCGGCAACGGGAATGTGCCTTCGTACTCCACCGGATTTTGGGTGGCCAGCACCAGGAAGGGGGCCGGCAATGGACGGGTTTGTCCATCCACCGTCACCTGGTGTTCTTGCATGGCTTCCAGGAGCGCGGCCTGGGTGCGCGGCGTAGCACGGTTGATTTCATCGGCCAGCAGCACGTTGACGAAGATGGGGCCAGGGCGGAATTCAAACTGACCGTTGTGCTGGTTGTACACCGAGACCCCAGTGACATCATTGGGCAACAGGTCGGGGGTGCATTGCAGACGTTTGAACTCCCCGCCCATGCTGATGGCCAGGGCGCGCGCCAGCATGGTCTTGCCGACGCCGGGGACGTCTTCCAGCAGGATATGCCCGCGGCACAATAGCGCCACGAGCAGTTTTTCGATGGCTGCTTCCTTCCCCAGGATGACTTTTTCGATATTTTGGGTCAGGGCGGCAGCAAAGTCGTGTAGATTGTCCATGGTGAGAGTATATCCTTCCAGGGGAAAGCGTTCGGCAGCGCGGGCGAGTCAATCCGCAAGCAGCAAGCCGACCGGGCAATGATCGGAGCCGGTGATGTCGTCGTAAATGATGCTATCTTGCAAGCGCGGCAGCAGGCCTTTGGAAATCAGGAAGTAATCAATGCGCCAGCCGATATTCCGACGCCGAGCACCACCGCGATACGTCCACCAGGTGTATTGTACCCGATCGGGGTACAGGTGGCGGTAAGCGTCCACAAAGCCGTGTTCCAGGTAACGGGTTACCCAGGCGCGTTCTTCGGGCAAAAAGCCGGAGTTTTCCTGGTTCTCCTTGGGGTTGCGCAGGTCAATTTCCTGATGCGCGGTGTTGAAATCGCCGCAGATGATGACCTGTTCTCCACGGGCGAGCAGGTCATCGCAAATTTCCAGCAAGCGGGCGTAAAAATCGAGTTTATATTGCACTCGGTCCGCGCCGCGCCCGCCGTTGGGGAAGTACACATTGAAGAGCGTAAAACCGGGGTGACGGGTGCGAATTACGCGCCCTTCGTTGTCGAAACGGGCATCTTCCAGACCGGTAGAGACTTCCAGCGACGGGGTACGCGTGAGCGTCGCCACACCGCTGTAACCGGCTTTTTCTGCCGGGTACCAGGTCACATGCCAGTCCGCCCATCGGGCATATTCGGCGGCCGTCAATTGCTTTGGGAAAACGCGGGTTTCCTGCAAGCACAGGATGTCTGCCTCAGAGGTGGATAACCACTCCCAGATGTTTTTCTTTAGTGCGGCCCGTAGGCCGTTGACGTTCCAGGTGATAATTTTCATGATTCGTTCTCGTTAGTTAGTTGGTTAGTTAGTTAGTTGGTTAGTTATCTCGACAATGTTAGATTTTCGTATAATTGTCGTTGCAAGGAGCGTTTTTTGCGACGAAGCCCTGGCCTGATGTCAGGACAGGCAATCCCCTCGCGAACCAGGAGACTGCTTCGCTTCGCTCGTAGTAACAGAAAGCACTGAAGTCCCTGCTCAGCACCTGGATGCCACCTGTACCCCGAAGGGGCACCTGTACCCCGAAGGGGCACCTGACCCCGAAAGGGTATGCGGGCTGGAGGGGTAGCAGAAGGCAATGCCCTCCGCTACCCCGGCGGCATCCCCCGCTTTTGCGTACACACATAGGTTTTTATTCTACTGCACATTAAAGCATTTTATGTTAAAATCACGGACATGAAAATTATTCCTTCTGTCAAAGGCACCCGAGATTTTTACCCTGAAGAAATGCGCTTACGCACCTGGCTATATCAAACAATTCGTCAGGTCTCTGCGCTGTTTGGTTACGAAGAATACGATGGCCCCTTTCTGGAGTACATGGACCTGTACGCGGCTAAATCCGGCGAGGAACTGGTCAAGGAGCAGGCCTTTGTTTTCCAGGATCGCGGCGGCGAATGGATTACCTTGCGTCCAGAGTTGACGCCTACCTTAGCGCGCATGGTGGCGCAAAAACAACGTCAACTGACTTACCCGCTGCGCTGGTGGTCCTTTGGGCCTATGTGGCGTTACGAACGCCCACAAAAAGGGCGCAGCCGCGAGTTCTTTCAATGGAACATCGACCTCATTGGCGCCAATTCCCCCGAAGCCGATGCCGAACTGGTCGCCATTGGCGCCACTTTCCTGCGCATGGTTGGCCTGCAATCGAGCGAAGTACAAATTCTGGTCAATAACCGCCGGCTGGTGGATGCCACGCTGGACGGGTTGGACATTCCGGCTGAACAGCGCCCGGCGGTGTTACGCCTGATTGACCGCCGCGACAAGATGTCTGCTGCCAAGTGGCAAGAATACGCCCTGGAGACCGTCGGGCTGCGCTCTGCCCAGTTTGATGGGTTGCGCGCTGCGCTGGGAGACAACACCCTGTGGGAACGCTCCGATGAATTGGTGCGCCTGTTCCGCGCCCTGGAAGCCTTGGGTGTCCGTGAATATGTGCGCTACGCCCCTGAAATTGTGCGCGGGCTAGATTACTACACCGGCACGGTTTTTGAGGGTCGAGACCGTGATGGTGAGTTTCGTGCTATCCTCGGAGGCGGTCGCTATGATAATCTGGTGGCCGCGGTGGGTGGTACGCCATTGGCAGGCGTCGGTTTTGCAATGGGCGATATGGTCATCAGCCTGGTGTTGGAGAAATTTGGACGGCTCCCATCTCAGGAAAGCCTGAAAGACCACCCGGTAATGGTGACGGTTTTCGATGAAGACGGACGTTACGCCAGCATGGAAATTGCCGCTGCTTTGCGTCAGGCCGGCATACCCACCGTGTTATACCCTGAAGATGCGAAACTGCGTGTGCAGTTGAAACATGCCGAACGCCTTGGGGCGGCGCTGGTCGTAATTGCCGGCCCGGATGAATTGGCTGCCGGGCAGATAACGGTCAAAGATTTGAACCGACGAACACAACGGCTCGTAAAGCGCGATGAATTAGCGGAAAAGATCAAAGAAATGCTCTTATAGTACCACCACAGGCTCTGCCTGGTAAGGCAGACCACACCACTTTGTAACTAGGAGCCTTTTATGAACGACTTTATGAGTATTGTCATTCCCATATTGAGCGTTGGCGCCCAGTACGGTTTAGCAGCCGGTATTTTGGCAGGTGGCCTGACCCAGTCGCTAATCAACAACGCGGATTATCTCTTCCGGGCGGTGATGGGCTTTTTGCTCGGGATGGTGATTGGCGGGCTGGTGATTGGCAAAGACCTAGTTGTGGCCTCGCGCCAACTCTTGGCGGCCGCAGGCGGCCCATTGCCTCAATCCATAGTGCAGAGCATTATCCAAATGGCGGTCACGCTGCTGGTGTCCGGATTGGTGGGCGGATTGTTTTTCATGCTTATCAGCGCGCCGCGCGATACTATTTTGGGCATCTTGTTTGGCGCATTGACCGGATTAGTGCTCGGAGTGATTCTGGCCATCGTTATTCAGTACACCGGACTATCTTTCCCGCCGTTGTTTTACCCCCCATTTATTGGGTTACTGGTGCTGGTGTTGTTTGCTGCTATTGGGAGTGTGTAATTCCCTGAAGGCCCAAAGGCACGAAGGAAAGGGGCTAAAGGCTTTGTGTCTTCAAGCCTTTTTGGGGGCACCAAATAAACCATCCCTCTCAAGAGAAAAAAAGCCCCGTCTTGAAATTGAGACGGGGCTTTTGATTTCTTGATCTATACCGGTTTGGGGCCTGGGACAAGGGGGTTAGTCATTGGTCTGACCATCTGGATGGCACTCCAGACAGCGTCCATCAATGTTTGAGATTCCTTCGTCGTTGTGCTCTTGCACCATTTCGCTTTGATTGTGGCAGGTGTAGCATGTCCACCTGGGGGGATCATTAGGGTGGCACTTGCTGCACTGACTATTGGCATCTCCATGATCCATAGGGAAACTATGGCGGAAGTTAGCCGGTGTCCAGGCGTTGGTGTTGTGACACGCCGAGCACTGTCCGCTGAAGTGATTGGCGGGGCTATCTCCCGCATGGCAACTCTGACAATCGGTGGCCCCGGCGGCCTGATGGTTGAAGTTAGCCGGTGTCCAGGCATTGGTGTTGTGACACGCCGAGCACTGTCCGTCAAAGTGGTTGGCCGGTTTGTCTTTGGTGTGGCAACTCTGACAATCGGTGGCCCCGGCAACTTTGTGGTCGAAATGCACATCTTGCCAGGAGGTAGGGGAGTGGCAGGCCGCACAATCTCCGGGGAAGTGCGGCACCGGC
>DAOTZN010000088.1:0-2826 GCA_034434095.1 Anaerolineales bacterium | reverse complement strand
CACTGTCCGCTGAAGTGGTTGGCCGGTTTGTCTTTGGTGTGGCAACTCTGACAATCGGTCGCGCCCATGGCCTGATGGTTGAAGTTAGCCGGTGTCCAGGCATTGGTGTTGTGACACGCCGAGCACTGTCCGCTGAAGTGGTTGGCCGGTTTGTCTTTGGTGTGGCAACTCTGACAATCGGTGGCCCCGGCGGCCTGATGGTTGAAGTTGGCCGGTTTCCAGCCGTTGGTGCTGTGACACAGTGAACACTGTCCGTCAAAGTGATTGGCCGGTTTGTCCGTCTCGTGGCAACTCTGACAATCGGTCGCCCCGGCAACTTTGTGGTCGAAATGCACATCTTGCCAGGAGGTAGGGGAGTGGCAGGCCGCACAATCTCCGGGGAAGTGCGGCACCGGCGCTACCTGCTGGTGGCAAGAGGCGCAATCCGTGGGCGTACCGGCGTATTGACCGTTACTGTGACAGGCGGAACAGTCCAGGGTGCTATGTGCGCCAATCAAGGGGTAGAAGGCATGTTGCGCCCCGACGCTACCCGGTGGGAAAACCACCGACTGAGGGTCAACCGAGGTGCCCTTTTGTCCAATTGCCGTAGGGGCGTTGATGTCCGTCAACCCGGATAATTGTGCTGTGTTGCCTAAATCGGCCAGGGTGATCTGGGAATCACTCAGCATGCCCTGGAGCGTAGTCACTTCGTTGCTTAAGGCCTGGTAAAGCGCAGGGTTTTCAACGGCTGCGTTTTGGGCTTGTGGCAACATTTGGGCTAGGCTATCCAGCATGTTTTGCAAAGAGGGCAGCAAGGTGGCCGCGCTATCTTTGGGGGCCTGGGAAACGCTCTCCAGCGTGCGCTGCAGGGTACGGTAGACTTCCTCAAGGGCGGCACTTTCCTTTTGGGACTCGGCACCCACCGCCAGGGTCAGGTCGGTTATGCGGCGATCCAAAAGGCTAAGATCATATTGCGCCTTGCTGAGCGGGTCTGCAATCAGCGCGCCGCGGCTTTGTTCCGCCAGGCGTTGTACCGGATACATCGCCTGACCAGGGTGAAATGGCGCACTGGCCGCCAGGGCAGCCATGCCCGCCATCCCCATAGTGATTAAGACAACCAAAAGTAATGAGGATAGGATAAAGAACTTGCGCATACGTTGGCCTCCTTTGCCTTAAGATTAGGGAACTTCATTGCGCAAACCGGTTGGGTGACAACGGGTACAATCCGGGATGTCTTTCAGCGCAATGCCAGCCCGTGTATGACTTTGGGTTATCTGCGCGGGTTGATGTTCATGGCACAGGTAACAGGTGTACTGCGTGTAAGTAGTTTCGTGGCAGGTCAAACAATCCTGGGGAGCGTCACGCCCGTGGTCCAGCGGGAAGGTGTGATAACGCAGGGCAGCAGGTGCCCAGGCATTGGCCGTATGGCAATTTTGACATTGCAGGCCAAAGGCACCGCGATGAATTTCCGGCTCCTGGTGGCAATCTACACACTCGGAAGGTGTACCGCGAAATTGTTTGTTTTTGTGGCAGGCCTCACATTGTGCCTGTGCGTGTTGGCCTTCCAGCGGGAAAACGTTGGCGTGGTCGAAGTTTCGCAGGCGGTCCACGCCATCGTGGCAGGTAGTGCAATCAGCGCCAAAGCGTTCGATATGCGGCTGCATGAAGGTGGCATCCAATTGTCCATGGCAGGTTGAACACGCGCCAGTATCAAACGTTTCCAGGGTGTTTTGGTGGCAGGCGTTGCAGGTTAGGGAAGAGTTATCGGCGCTGACCCTGTGCCGGGCAAGCGAAAAACCGGCGTTTTCAAAATGCGAGAAGGGTTGTCCATCCAACAGGGCTGGCGTCCATCCTTCGGGAGAGTGGCAGGAGGCACAGTCGGCGGAGAACATGCCACGGTGGACATCTGGCTCAGCGTGGCAATCCACACAGTTGGTGGGTAGGCCTTGGAAGGCTACTGTGCTGCCCGGTGCGGTGTTCTGTGCCACATGCGCGGCCGTATCTGTGTGACAGGCGGCGCATGTGGCGGTTGCATGTTTGCCTTTCAGGGGGAAGTTGGTTTTGGCATGGTCAAAGGCCGCCAGGGTATCCACGCCATCATGGCAGGCCAGACAAGGTGTCCCAAAATCGCGCGTATGCTGCTCGACGAAAGTGGCATCGTTTTTCTGGTGACAGGACTGGCACAGGCCCTCTTGCGGTGCAAAGTCTGATTCGCGGTGGCAGGCGGTGCATTGCATTGGCACGGCCTGGTAATCCACTTGATGACGCACCAGACTAAAGGCCGTCAGTTCATGGTCATAGGTCAGGCGGGCCGAGGCGGTCATATCAAAATCCCGGCCGCGGTGCTCGTGATGGCAACTGCGGCAGGTCTGCGGGTCAGGCAATCGGCCATGTGCGCCATTTTGAGCGGCAATTTGATCACTAACGTTGGTATGGCAAACCAAACAGGCCTCCGCCAGGGTGCGTTGGGTAGGCTGATGGCAGGTTTCACACTGCGTTTCAAAATCGGCATGGCTGGTAAAGTCACCCAGCGTCACGCCTGCTTTTTGCTGGGCACTCAGTGGGCCAGGGCTGAAGATGCGGTTGCGTTGCAGGTAAAACAATAGGCCCAAAATACCGAAGACCAAGATCGTCAATACCAGCGTAGCGCGAGAAACTAAAGACGATGATTTTTTCATACGTGACAATTCTTGGAAAAATTGTAACTGCCTACCTGGTTTTCCAAATCATTCGCAGGTGTTGCTAAACACGAGTGCCTTGTCAGCAAACGTATCGCCAGGCTCTGCCTGGCAAGGCCGACCATACCACTTCGTACCATTACATGGCACAGGTGGCACAGGCAGGTCG
>DAOTZN010000087.1:0-4909 GCA_034434095.1 Anaerolineales bacterium | reverse complement strand
CCGAAGGTTCAGGGTGCCGAAGGTTCAGGGTAGCCGAAGGCATTGCCTTCGGCTACCCGATTTTCCCGATTTTCCCGATTTTCCCGATTTTCCCGATTTTCGCGATTTTCCTGATTTTCCACATTGCCATCGGCTACCCTGTTGCTACCCTATTTTCTGATAAAGGGTAAACCCGCGCCCGGCGTGCACTAACTGATACGGAAGAACCACATCCATGCGCAGGCGGTCTTGACCCATTTTGATTTTGGCCTCATCGAAGACGTTGGCCTTCTCAAAGGAGAGCGATGCGCCCCACTCGTCTAGCCGCTGCAAGATGCCCAGGGCAAAGGAGGGCGGCAAGGGGCCGGATTGCAAGTCGGCTCCTTGCAAGAGAACAAAGCCCTCCGGCGTTGCTTCAGCATGTACCATTTGGGGAGCAGAGAGCAATTGCACAAAACTGCCGCGTTTTCCCAGGGATGTGATGTGGGGCAGCCAGCGAGCAATCATTTGCAAGGCATCGCTTTCGCCCTGAAAGGCGAGCGCGAACTCATCCCAGAAATGCACGTATTCTCGGAAGGCGATGGTGGGGGTCATCGCGCGTTGGGACGCTTTGTCACGCGCCGGCTTCAGAATTTTCCCAAACAGGCCGCTCACCGCGGCGTAGCGGGCCGGTTGCAGGGCAATTTTGAGCGCGCGGATTGTTTCCATAAACTCCTCGGCCCCGGCCATGCCTTCTACCCGGATGGCGGCATCCAACAAAGCCATGCGGAGCGCGAATGGCGTTGGGGTGAGCAGGCTTTTGCCGCCGGTCGAGGTCGCCTCGCCATGCTTGAGCGAAAACAAGCCCACCGGTTGAAAGCGGGCAATCAGCCAGGGCATATCAGCCTCCATTTTGGGCAAACATCCGGTAGGGGCGTGTGTTTTGGATGACCGTTTGCATGATGCTGGCAAATTCCGCCATGTTATTGAAGGTCTGCACCTCCAGGTGCCCGTCTGTATCGAGTGCCTTGGCAACGGCCTGCACCTGTTCGCGGTAATCCTCGGCCAGCGGGCTGATTGTCGGCGCGGGCAACACGCCGTGACTGATGGTCACCGCGCCTTCAAAGTTGAGGATATGCGGGCTTTGGGTGCCGCGCATAGCGCCCGAAGGCTCAACATAGGTGTACAGCACGCTTTTCAGAAAAGTCTGGTAACGGCGCAGGCGCTCTTCTTCGTCCAGCACATAGGTCTGGCTGATGTCGTTGAAGCCGATGCGCGCCAGTTCGAAGGTGCTCACCGCGGCATAGATGCCGGAAGAGGCCGGGCGGTGGAAGATGGGCTGGCTGGCTTTCTTTTCGCCGCCGAGTTCTTTGGCGTAGCGCACGTGGAAATAGGATTCGGTGCGCACGTTATCGGGCACGCCGACCACCCAGGCAAATTCGGCAATCGATTTGCGTGGGATGGAGCGTGCTCCTTTGGCAATCAGGGTGCCTTCGAGTTCATCCAGGGCGCAAGTCTCTGCCAAAAGTGTCAGGGCCTTCTCATCGGTTTTGTCGGGCAGGTTGTTCATAAATTCATCATCGCCCAAAATGCGGTCGGAGCGGAAAGTCTCGCAACTTTTGCATAGCGGCAAGCCGTTTTCACGCGCCAGGTAGTAGAAATGCTCGGCCTGGATGTGTTTGAACATATCGCCGCTGATGGCGTTGACTTTGTGCACTTGCCCGGCGGTATCCACCAGAGCAACGGTGCGGGTCATGGTCTGGTTGCCTTCGCCGCCCTCGTTATTGAGGGAGTGCATTTCGAGCGTCAGGCGGCCAGAAATCGAGAGGGAGTACACGGGGGTTTTGTTCGACATGGGAAATTCTCCTTTAGGAAAGTTTAGCAATGAGGTTTACTCGGCGGAATCATCTTCACGGGGTTCGCGGGCATAGCCATAAGCGATGAGCAAATTGGCAACCAACTCGCAACCGTATTCGTCCACCAGGCGAACGACTTCATCAATGTCGGAGGTCCGCAGGTCTTTACGCATTTGTTGACCCTTGCTTTCGAGTTTTTGGACGTTCTCCTGGTTGTAGGATTGCATGAAATCGGTGAGCGCGGTGACGAATTCATCGCGCACGGTGGATTTACGCTTGAATTCTGCCCCTAGCCCATAACGCACCTCGTACAGGTTGTCTTTCTTGTTTGCTTTGCGGCTTTGGGGAATTATGGTACTGTAGCGGATGGCAGCCGCCACGTTTTGAAAGCCCTGGTTTTCCAGGATGGGAGATAAAGGTTGTTTACTACTCATCATGAGCCTCCGTAAATGAATGGTAGAAAAAGTGGGCACCCATTTTTTCCCTTGGTTATAACGGCGCAAGATTTCGTGGGCGTATCCGGTAGCAAAATCGAAAAAGGCCTCCCAATTTTCGCCGGCCACAAAATCTCGGTATGTGCGTAGCAGGTTGTAGCCGTCGCTGTGGCTTTCCTCGATACCGTGAACAACTTCGAGGTGTTCCTTGATTAGGTCGCTCATCTCCTTAACATCCTGGCGAGTTTGGATTGTGCTACCCCAGGAAGGCAAACTGATAAAAGATTGGTTGACCATCGTGTACGCATTTGCGCTGAGGAGTTTGAACTGCACCACGTGAAAGCCGTGAATCACGTTTTTGGGGTCTCTGATTTCGGCGTCGAAGTCGTCCTCATCATCTGCAATGGTTTCGATGTAATCCAACCAGGCGCGGAAAAAGAGCAGCACACTGGTGATGTCGGTTTTCAGGCTGGTTGCATCGCCGCGGTGTTCGCGCCACAGGTATTCGTTGAACTTGCGGTACACTTTGTCCATGGCACTTAACCGGATGGCACGCGGGGTGAGGACGTAGGCTTTCCAATCTTTGGTGTCGGAGGTGTTCCGGGGCGCCAGGCAATCCCACAACCCGATGGCCTTCAGGATTTCCTCCGGCCAGGGACGGTTTTTGATGTTATCCATGCGCAACGCATTGGCTTTGCCTTCATTCAGCCCTTTGCCCTGGTGCGGGTTGAGCAGTTGGGAAGCGGTATCCTGGGGTTTGATGCCATCCTGTGTGGCCAGTTTTCGCCATGCCTGAAGGATGCTTTCTTGGTCTGCCGTTGGGTGGGCATAAAGCGCCAGGATGGTTTTGATGTGCTCGGGGAAGTGGGGGCGTCCCTGTGCCCAGCCGCCGACAAGGCGGTTGTAGATGCCTTGGGCCTGCATTTGCCAACTTCCGAGAAAGGCGACCACCTGCCAATCGTGGGGTGGCTCGTGGTCTTCCAGTTGTCGTTGAATCTCGGTGCCGCGCAGGCCTTTGTCAAACAGTGCGCCGCGCTGCTCGTTGTAAGCCTGAACCAGGTCCCAGGTTTCATCCACGTTGCGTGCGGTGGTATCTGGTGGGGGTTGTGGTTCTTTTTTGGTGGTCAGGTAAGGCGCCGGGCTGCGAAAGAAAGGTATTTTCTCTACCCAGGCCTCCTGGATGGGTTCGCTGAGCCTGATTTGATAGTGCGAGCCGATATCGGCGATTTCGATGCGCCAGCCGCTGTCCGCTTGCTTGGCGTAATGAAAGATGTGGTCGAGCAAGGTTGCCAGGCCGTAGGCGAGGAATACATCGGCGTAGGTGCCGCTTTGTTTGGGGGTGTAATAGGTATCTGTAAAAATCATTTGGGCCTCCATAGGGGGTCAAGGGGGTACCCATTTGATAATGGGTACTTTGTCTTGCGAAAGACTATGCCGGAGCGCCGATAATTCATGGTGTGGGATGCCTTCTGCTGCGTGCGGCATCGCGCATGGCCTGCAGGTTCATCAATTCGGCCAGTTCGTAGCGCGGTGGCAAGGCGTCTTTCACCGGACGGAGGCGCAGGCAGGTGGGGAAGTAGCCCATCCTGCCATGCAACTCTGCCAATAAAAGCACAGCACTGTAGTTGAGCGCCGGCGGGTTGACCAGCAGCGGCTGGTTTTGCCACTCTGCGGGGGATAGCCCGGCCGAATTGACCATCTGCACAATCTGCGGGCCGAGCGGCTGCTGCGGGTCCACCTGGCTGTGGACTTCGATGACACGTTCGATTTTTTCGGAGAGCAGGCCCTCGATTTGGGCCAGTTGCTCGGTGGAAAGGGGGTGGGAGAAGTTGAGGAGGAGCATTTTTCTTTGATTTGGTGAATGGTGGATTGGTTGATTTTTTAGGGGTAGCCGAAGGCATTAGATTTGGTGAATGGTGGATTGGTTGTTTTTTTGGGGGGTAGCCGAAGGCATTTGATTTGGTGAATGGTGGATTGGTTGTTTTTTGGGGGGTAGCCGAAGGCATTGCCTTCGGCTACCCTACCGGCTTTCGGCTACTGCCCGGCCAGCGCCTAAAACGGATTTGTGATACGGACGCCATGCGTTGAAGCGATATCGGCATAATCAGCCGCACTTGACCAGGGATAATCTTCTGGCGACGCCGCCAAACCCGCACGAACCGGATTTGCATGGACATAGGTGATTTTTTGCATCAGTTTTTGTGGCGAATAGATGTTGAAATCATATCCTGCGCCTTGCTGCCAGATTTTGTATCGCCAATTGCGGAAATGGGCTTGCTCACGTGGCATTTGCGATGCTTCCATGGCTTGTTGCTGTTGCAGGTAATCCACCACGCGCCGTGCCGAGCGTCCCTTGACCGCCCAAGCGATTTTCGAAATGGTCAAATCGGGTAAAGTGAGCGTATCCCACCACAGCATTATGTGGATATGGTCTGGCATGATGACGAAAGCCAAAACATCAAAGCCGTATTTCTGGCGTGCAGCCTCCAATTCATCGCAAACAATTGAGGCACAAGGCGGTGTGGCGAAGAACGGCGTGCGATTGAAGGTTGCAGCGGTACGAAAATGCGCTCCGAAGTTGAATTTGGGCAGGTGCGGCATAGCGTTTTAGGTGATTCAGGTAGGTTGAGGGTTTGGGTAGGTCGAGGGTAGCCGAAGGCA
>DAOTZN010000086.1:0-3761 GCA_034434095.1 Anaerolineales bacterium | reverse complement strand
TGTACATCGGCGGCCACCTGGGGAAACAGTGTGTACCGGTACCCATAGCCGGCTGGCAGCGCACCGGTCACCAGGGTGTATACCCCCGCCGACGCGGCCGGATCGCTCAGGCCAACCGGCAACGCCACGGTGGCTGTCAGCGTGTTCACCGTGGCCGGGCCGTAATTCCCGACAATCACGGTGACCGTCAACGTGCCGCCGGGAGTGACCATCGGGGCGGTATTCAGCGAGATGATAGCATCTGCCGCCGGCAGGAAGAAGGACGTCTGGGCGCTGTTGTCGGCGCTGTACAGGTCATACAAATCCCCCTGAATGTTGGCCGTTACCGTCAAAGGCGTGTTCAACGGCAAATCATTGCCCAGCGAAGCCGTCACCACCCAGGTTTGGGTAATGCCGGCGGGCAAGGTCACGCTGTGCGTCAAAGGCTGTGTCGGATGGAAACCGGGCGGCAAGTCCAGCGTGACTTGCGCCACAGCCGTGGACGGGCCGCGGCTGCCATAAGTCACGGTATACACCGCCGTGTGCCCGGGTTCGGCCTGCGCGGTGCCCTGTACCTGTACCCACAGGTCGGCCAGTTTTTCGGCTTGCACCGGCAAGTTGAAGGCTCCCGTCAGGTCACGTGGCCCAAAGACCAGCAAGCCGCGTTCACCTACCACGGCCGCACGCAGCAACGTGGCCGTCAGGGGGTAGGTTTGCCCGGCCTGCACCTGGGCAGGCAGTCCGCTGAGTTGCAGCGCGCCATCCTGTGCACCGGCGTACGTGAGCACTTGCAAGGCATACGTCCCGCCAGAAGCCCCATCGGCAGATTGCAAGCGCAGCCAATGTTGACCGGAGGCCGCAATCGCCAGCGACCAGGTTTCGCCCTCGGGCACCCAGGGGACCCGCGCCACCAACTGGTCATCGGTATCCCAGGCGCCGGGTTGCGAACCCGTATCGTCGTACAAGGCCATATCCAGGGCCGGCATCCCATTCAACGTCGTGACTGCCACCTGCAGGCGGTGCATCAATGCCGGAAGGGAAAGCCCCTGCACCGCAGCGCCCCCGGTTGACACGCTGCCGGCCCGCGTTTCCGGTCGCAACCAGCCCAAACCGTAACGCGCTGCCAACCCACCGGAAATCGGGATACTGCTGTGCAGCGTAAACGTCAGCGTGCAGTTCAGGCCACAGGTCGTGGGGTCAAAGCGCAGCGGTGCAGGCTCGAATTGCACCAACCCCAGAGAAGTGCTAAACGGCGATTGCCCCTGCAAACTGCCGTACAACACGGCTTCCTGGGCGAGCACGTGCCAGCCATCCGAAGCCTCCACAGCTGCCCATTCCTCCGTGCCGCCGGTAACGGTCTGAAAGTTCCAGCGCGGGGCGGTGCCGCTGCGCAGACTGCCGCCCAGGTACGCCAATCCATCCGGGCCAAAATCGGCCGGATTTTGGGCAGAAAAGGCATCCATTTGTGGGCCAAAGAAAAGTGTATCCAGGTCGGTGGGGTAAGCGCCCCAGCGGGTGTGCGCCAGCAAGACGCTGTGCGGTGGCGGGGCGCTCACATCGAAGCCAAAGAAGTGCCAGTCCCCGCTTTCCGGGGTGTTGCCCCATGAAAAAGCGCCACTCAGCGCGCCGTTTTCATAAGGGTTGCCGTGCAGCGCCCCGCCCAGCACGGCACCGGAGGTTACATTCGGCCATACCTGCCAGGTGAGCGGAATGTGCGAGGTGTGCGGTCGGTAATCGGGGTTCAGGTCGGCGCGGCCGGTATCGGTCAACACCACAAAACCTTGCGATAACCCCGGCATCGTGCCGGCTTGCACCTGCACCTGGAGCACCCGGCTTTCCCCGGCGTTCAACGTGGCCTGTCCAGGCGAGACCGTGACATTTCCCCAGCGCACACGTTGGTAAAACGTGACCTCAAAGTGCAAGGTGGTGCTGTTATCGCCATTGGCGCGGCGGTAATGCGCCGCACCAACCCAAATTCCGCCCGAACCGGCGCCCAGCGAACGAAGGTAGGGCTTGCTCACCCGTACTTCCTGTTGGGAAGCCGAGCGCCAGCCATAATCGAAGCGCAGCCACTCGTCGCCCAGGTCGAGTTCGTTGGGCACGTCCACCCGTCCATCGGCGTTGACATCCGTCCACCACCGGCCGTTGTGGTTGTCATCCCACCAGTTGTAGACCATCAAACGCCAGGTGTTCTTAGACCAAAACGGATTCGGGGGCGGGCCGGCCAGCAGTGTGGGCACATCTGCAAAGTGTGAGAAGGGCACCGTCAGGCGCACCACCATCAAATCGGCCTCCGGATGCGCCTGCACCCAGGGCGTCAGATTTACGGCGTAATCGGGCGCGCCCGCGCCGTAGTTGGTGGAAGTATCCGAAAGGGTCGGCACGCTGACGGTATACCGCGCCACCTCAGAGAGCGTCTGCGCCCCCAGGTCTATCGTCAACGGGACGCCCCCGCGGTTGGTAACCGTTACCGGAAGGGTGACCACACTCCCGGGGGGCAGCCCGCACCCGCGCGTCCGACAGGTGATACCGCTCCCCTCACCGGCCACCAGCACCGAAGGAGAAACCGCTATCCCGTAGTCCCCCTTGGCAACCTGCACGGCCCGAAAGGCATTCGGCAAACCGGCGCCCTGCGCCAGGGGGTCATTGTGCAAATCTTCGGCGCCGGAACGCAGCAAATCGGCGGCCTCTTGCCAGGTGGGGTAACGGCCATGCGCTTGATAAAAGGCCTGATAAACCAGTGCCGCAATGCCGCCGACCATTGGTGCGCTGCGGCTGGTGCCATACCAATGCACATACGCGCTTGTGCCATCGCCGTAAGCCGATAAGGGTGCCGCACCGGTGCCCGCCATGCCGTTGGAAACCAGGTCAAGCGGGCGAGCGCCGCCGGCATCCGGGCCGCGCCCTGAAAAACTGAGCAAATCTCCGTAATTGACGCGTGAGGGCAGGGTCACCGTCTCGCCGACGCCCAAAAAGTTGAAGGTGCCGAATTGCGAAGAAGCCCCCACGTTCAGCCCGGTTGCCGGGCTAGGGCTGATGAGCGTGCCGTACCCCGAACCGCCATTCCCGGAAGCGTGCACAAACAACGGCGATTGCGCCCCATACTGCAAATTGAGTTGGGTCAAGAAACGCGATTCCCAATCCCAGCCGGTCTCTTCGATTTCTCCATCCCCATAACTCATGTTGACGATGTGCGCTTCGTCGCCGCTGCCCGGCACACCGTCCAACCCAACGATGGTAAACAGGTAAGCCGACTCAATCGCACCGCCCTCGTACACGTTGCCCACCGAGATAATTTTCGCCCCCGGGGCCGGGCCTTGCACCAGCGGCCCATACGTGGTGGTGTAAAAGGATGCCACGCGTGCTTCGGGCACGAAAACGCCGCCGTCGTCTCCCACCGCGGTACCGGCGACCATCGAGCCGTGCCCGCCGCCCGACAGGTACAGGTCATCCAGCATGAAAGTCACCAGTTGACCGGTCGGTGGCACCGGATTGGAGGCGCCGTACACGGCCAGCGCGCCCGGTGGGGGGTTCGTCCCGTCTGCAATCCAGGTCAACAGCCCGGCGGACAAATCGGGCACGCCATCACCGCTTACGTCCAGTATCGCGACCGGACTGGTTTTGTCCACGCGTGTCTCGAAGGTGCCATCCAGGTTGAGGTCAAGATACACGGCGTCGTATTGCCCGGCGGTGTGGTCGTCCGAAACCAGCAAGGGGACGCCGCCCAGCAAAATACTGGGATGATAGCCCAGGTAATAGGTGCCGCTCTGACTGCTGCCCGG
>DAOTZN010000085.1:0-4480 GCA_034434095.1 Anaerolineales bacterium | reverse complement strand
GTCGGCAAGCGGGTAGGGGGAATGTCAAGCACAAATTGGGCTGCCAGTGTAGGGTCAATGGTCGGGGTGGCTTGCGGCGTCACCGGCGGTGGTTCAACAATCGGCAATACCGCCGCGGGCGGTAAAACAATCAGCGGCGAAAAAACCCAACCGGCATTCCCCGGCACGCCAGGGTAAACCACCTTCAACCAATTCCCGCCGGGGGAACGTCCAAGCACCGGCACTTCCTGTCCCGGTAGCAAAAAACCAATCTGTGCGGAATCGGTGCGCGGGGCAGCGCGTACCCGAATGGTATCATTGTCTGTCACGGTACGGCCAATGGGGGCCGAGGGCGTCCCGGTCACCGTGGGAATGCTGGGGGTAGGCTGCTGCGCTTGCGCCGGAAAGCCGGCCGATAAGGCTATCAGCGCCACAACCAATAGAAGTAAGAAAGCGTAGAAGTTTTTCATAGCATCAATTTACTGGATTCTAGCGTCTTTTTGTTTGACCGCTATTCGTTTTCGCAGAGAATGGTTTGATAATCTGCGTCCATCTGTGGATTACTCTTATTTCGGCTATCCACCGTTAAGCGTCTTACACGAAACAAAAGCGATTATAATCGAGATTGTTTCATCCATCTCCCCATCTCATCTCCACATCTAAGGAAATAGCACTATGCAGCCTAAAATTTTCTATGGTGATTTAACACCCGAAGACCTGGCCCAAGCGTTAATTGCAGAATTCGATCGCGGCACCTGGCAAGCCCAACAAATCGGGCGCGGCGAACAAGTCGTCGTCCAGATCACTACCCGAGAGTACGCTCAACGCGGCGGGCAAACTGCCTTAAGCGTCACCTTGCGTAAAACAACCGAAGGCGTCGCCGTACAGGTTGGAAAACAAGCCTGGCTAGGGGTAGCCGCCAGTTTAGGGAAAACGGCCTTCATGGCGCTGCGTAACCCCTTCTATTTAGTTGGGCGATTGGATGACCTGGCGCAGGACATCGAAAACCTGCAACTCTCCGAACGCGTGTGGGAAGTACTCCAGCGCACCGCGCGTACCGCCGGTGTAACGCAAGCCCTGCCGGAACGTCTGCAACGCGTCATTTGTCCCTACTGCCGAACGGCAAACGAAACCGGCGAAGCACATTGCATCGCCTGCGGCGCGCCGCTGGGCGATTTTCAACCCCGCACCTGTCTAAACTGCGGTTTTGTGATGCGCGCCGAAGAGCAAATCTGCCCGAACTGCGGGCAACCGGTCAAATAATCCACCTTCTACAACTCACCTTCCTATGGAGAAATAAACATGCGTAAAATTTCCATTCTCCTTCTCATTGGCCTACTCGTTTCGTTATTTCGTCTCCCCACGAAAACCGCCCAGGCGGCCAGCGCGGATTGCGATATCCAATGGAACGAAGTATTGCACGATACCTTTTCCACAAATTACCGCTCCCCTACCGGCGCCGTGACCCCCGGCACCACCGTCAGGTTACGCCTACGCGTTGCCCAGTCGGACATCACCGGCGCACGCCTGCGCGTCTGGGACGACCGTACCAACACCGAGACCTACTACGACCTGGCCTGGGACAACTCGTTTGACACCGACCCCACCACCTACGACTGGTGGTACGTAGACCTGCCCGTCGGCAGCCAACCCACGGCCTTGTATTACTTCTTTGAAATCAACGACGCCCCCGGCTGGTGCACCGCCGATCAGGATTTCTACGTGGATGATAACCCTCAGTTCTACGGCGGCGGCTATGGGGCGATGAGTGATAACTACGACGACATGCGCTCCTTCCAAATTACGGTTTACGATTCGGCCTTCAGCGTACCTTCCTGGATGCAGCGTGGTGTGGTATATCAGATTTTCCCCGACCGTTTCCGAGATGGCGACGCCAGCAACAATCCCACCGCCGGACGCTTCTCCTACGCCCGTACCCATGGCGCCATTGTGCGTTCAAACACCATTACCAACACCGCCAACACCACCGGAGACTGGAACTTTACGATCTGCGATCCGCGCAGCACCTACAGCCCCGACTGCCCGAACTACTACGGCGATAACTTCTACGGCGGCGACCTGCGCGGCATCATCCAAAAAGTAGAAGACGGTTACTTCACCAATTTGGGTGTCACCGTGCTATATCTCAACCCCATCTTCCGCTCCCCCTCCAATCACAAATACGATACTGCCGATTACATGACCATTGACCCCGATTTCGGCACCCTGGCCGACTTCCAGGAGCTGGTGCAAAAAGCCGGGCAACGCGGCATCCGGGTCATCCTGGATGGCGTTTTCAATCACACTTCATCGGATAGCAAGTATTTCGATAGATACCGTCGCTACGACGCCAGCGGCACCTTGACCAGTCCCGGCGGCCCGGGGACAGACGATAACAGTGGGGCTTGCGAAAGCCCGAATTCCACCTTCCGTTCCTGGTACTACATTCCAGATAGCGGCTCGCCAGCCACCGGCGCCTCCGACCGCTGTGACGGCGATGACAGCGACGATCCCGGCGGCGCATGGACGCAAACCTACACCGCCTGGTACGGCTATGGCTCGCTGCCCAAACTCCAGGCCAACTCTTCGGCTGTGCGTAATCTCATCTGGAACAACGGCACTTCTTCGGTGGGACCGTATTGGGTTTCGCAGGGCGCGGCCGGTTGGCGCTTTGATGTCGGCGGAGACGTAGACCCAGGCCTGACCAGCGACCCCAGCAACGATTACTGGGAGGGTTTTCGTAGCGCCGTCCGCAGCGTGGATGCCAATACCTTGCTTCTGGGCGAAGAATGGGGCGACGCCACCCCCTGGCTACTGGGCAACGAGTGGGATAGTGTGATGAACTACCGCTTTCGCTCTACCCTGCTGGGCTGGCTAATGACCGGCTGCAACACCGGGAATGGCTGCACCGGCGGCACGCAATTCGAAGACAACGACAGCAACACCGCCAGCGCCAGCGGTGCCATCACCGCCCTGACGCCCTCGCAATTCAACGCCCGCTTACTCTCGATATGGGAGGACTATCCTCCGATGGCTTTCAAAGCCATGATGAACGTGGAAGGCTCGCACGACACCAACCGCCTGCGTTTCCTGCTCAAGAAAACGAATTACGATAACGATAGCACGGCCGTTCAGCGCATGAAGGAATGGTGGATTTTCAGTTTCACCTATCCGGGTGCTCCCACGTTGTACTACGGCGATGAAATTGGTCTCAACCATGATGGCGTCTGGAGCAGCGGGAAGTGGGAGGACGACCCCTACAATCGCACCCCCTTCCCGTGGGATGATGCCTCCGGAAGTTCCTACACCGCCGACAGTGGGCTGCAAGCCCACGCCCGTAAGATGGCTTCCATTTACCATAGTTACCGCGCCCTTCAAGATGGTGACGTGCAACATGGCCTGCTGGTGGATGATACCAACAAACTGTATGGCTTTGCCCGCACCAATGGCAGCCAAACAGCCCTCATTCTCCTGAATCGAGACAACAGCGCCCACACCACTACGCTGAACGGGCTAAACGCCTCCCCCTACAATCTGCCCGATGGCACCGTGTTGGTGGATGCCCTCAACGGCGGGACGGTGACCGTCAGCGGAGGATCGGTCAATGTAACCGTCAACAGTAACTGGGGTGCGGTGCTCCTGGAGCAAAACAAAATTGACACCCCACAACTCCCCAGTGGCTATACGCAGCCCGTCGCCAGCGCCAACGTGGTCTTCACCCCCGTTTTCACCGATACCACCGGCGGGTACGAACTGGTCACCACCTACGACATCTACCGGGATACCTCGCCCTCCTTTACGCCCGGCCCATCCAATCACATTGCGACCGTAGCACCGGCTACCTTTGGCGGCTACACGCTGACCTACCAGGCTAATGCGGGTATGACCATTTCGTACAGCAACGGGCAAATCACCGTTTACGACCCGGATGGCACGACCGGCACTTACTATGCCATCAGGGTAGAAAATGCCGCCGGAGGCAGTAATCAATCCACCCCTTCACCGCTGGCCGTCACACTGGAATCGCTGCGCGGCCATAGTGGGGTAGACATGCGCGCTGCCTTGGGGCTGCTCTTTCTCCTGTCCATTGCGGTACTCGGCTGGCAAATCGGGCAAAACCGTGCCCCTCAACACCAGCGGCGCTGAGTCTCGCCCATAGCCACCCTAAAAAAGCGGGATTTCGGACTTCACCAGGCCCGAAAATCCCGCTTTTTCGTTTGTATATCCGTGATCCGTGAGGAAAAATTACTCCCCTGTAAAATTGGTCTGACATTTAGATAAACATCTACAATTCCCCTTATAACTTTGATGGGGAACGATTATAATTTGTACATGGGCCATCCTAGCATTACCGCCATAATGTAACGAAAAGGAGGTTACTTTCCCCCCCGGATTTTCTAAAATACAATTTGGGATGGTTCAGAAACTTGCTTTTGGTTGCTCGCTAGGAGGCAGATGAGCGCGGAAAACGGTGCAATCCGCCCGTCTCTGGTGTTGCTGC
>DAOTZN010000084.1:0-17651 GCA_034434095.1 Anaerolineales bacterium | reverse complement strand
CGCTGCTGTCGCGCCAGCCAGCGCCCGCGCCGCCAGGCCAGGATGGCTTCCCGCTCCGCTTCCCCCTCCCTGATGAACCAGCCCCGGTGGGCGGCCTTTTCCAGTTCCTTGAACAGACCGGCTTCCTCTTCGGGGTCAGTGGTCCCACCTTCAACCACGCGCAAGGCCTGCAGGCGTTTCTTCCCACCGGCGCGCAGGCTTTTCTCCCACTCCCCGGCCACCGCCAGCAGACCGCGCAGCAGGTCACGGTTGTAGGCCCAGCCCTCCACGAAGCGCGGCAACAACCACTGCCAGGCTTCGTCCTCGTCCAGCCAGAACAGAGCGTCGGCCAGGTCCAACACCGCCCGCACCCAGTCCTCATCCTGGCAGCGTTCTTCAATCAGGGGCAGACCGGCTTCCAGCCGCGCCAGACGCTCGCGCAGCGCCTCCACCGCCCGGCGGACGAGGCCCTGGACCTCGTCTGAGGTGCGCCGCAGGGGGGCTTTGAGGTACTGCCGCAAGAACAGCGCCGGTTCGTCGTGCAGGCGGTATTCGGAGAGGTGCACCGAGGCGTAATCGCGCCCCAGGCGGCGCAGCCGGCCTTCCAGGTCGTCGGGGCGGCCATCGTCGGGGCGCAGCATGGCACGCAGCATCTCCACGTCGCCGCGCGCCAGGGTCAGGGCGAACAGGACGCGGCGGTCTTCGGGTTTCACGGCGTGCAGCAAATAGCGCTCGCTCATCCCGGCGACAATATCCCTTTGCGGCGTCGCGTCGGCGGCCTCCCCCACGATGTCTTCCAGGGAAACGTTTTTCGCCCACATCTCGGCCGCCAGTTCCATCGCCAGCGGGATAGCGCGCGTTGCCCGGCTGATGGCTTCGGCGGCTTCCGGCGCCAGAGGGCGTTGAGGTACGCGCTCGGCGAAATAGGCGCGCACGTCCGCCGCCGCCAGTTGCCCCATTTCCAGGGCCACCAGACGGCGGGGAAAATCGTGGGCGTATCCCTGGAAGTACTCGTCTCCGAACTGGCGGCTGCGCAGCAGGTCATCCCGTCCGCTGACCACCCAGACCAGGCGGGGACCGGCGGCTTTCATCACCATGCGCAGCCAGATGTCGGCGCGGTCCACGATTTCGTAGGTATCCAGCACCAACAGGAGCGGCTTTCTGCGGGTCAGGCGCTTGAGCCCATCGGCCAGGGCGCGCGCCAGCCCCTCGTTGGGGTTGACGAACAAATCAAACTGCTGGCTGCTCAGGCGGGCGCGCAGGATGGTTTCCAGGCGAACGCGCAACGCAGCAGCCTGCTCCGCCCCTACCTGAATACCGGCTTCCAGAAAAGCACGCGCCAGTTTTTCGCCCGTCTCGCCAATGGCGGGCAGCCCGGTGCGCAAAATGTGGGCGATGGCCTTCGCGCCGGCGCTGCGCAGCGCGGCAAACTCATCCCGTTCGCCGGTGGGGGCCAGTGCTTCAGCGACTTTCTTCTCGGCGGTTTGACGCTCCTGACGGGCTTTCTGGTACACGGAAAAATGCTTTCCCCAGTCCTGCCGCTGAGCGACGGCATACAGCACATCGAAGACGGTTTCCGGGCGGATGAAGGCGCGCCCCACTTGCAGCGCCGAGAAGCGCAAGCGCTCAACTTCCCAGTCCACCCACAAAGTCTGGAATTTCCCGGCAAAGGGAGTCTCCTGGGTGGCGATATCGCGGAAACGTTTGGATAACGTGGTCTTGCCGATGCCGCCATCGCCATAAAGCAGGAAGACGTAGGGCAGGTCTTCGTCCTTGGGGTTGTGCAATACTTCCTGCAAGGCGGTGCGGAAGCGTTTCTGTTCTTCCACGCGGCCAAAGAACGGCTTACCGTCAACGGTGATTGTGGCTTGAGGCATGGGGCTCCCTCCTGGGATGACAAAGGGCAGGTCAGTGCTGTGCTGAAATTTTAGCACAAAACCGATGGCACAATCGGGTCACTCAATTTCCGTAACTTTTGGTGCTGGTTGAGCAAGACTCACCGGTGAGATAACGGAGGGCAATGCCCTCCGCCACTCTTTTCACGAACTGCCTGCGCCGATGCCGCCCTGGAATGTCCGTCCAGGACAAGCAGACACCGGTGAAGCCGGACTTCAGTCCTTCAGTCCGACGAGCCTGGGCTTAGGATATGCCCACCTGGGAGCACCTGGGAGCGCCGACCTCCAGGTCGGCAGAGGCTGTTCTTTCGCTTCGCCTACCCCTTGGGAAACCCCAACACCTTAACGCAAAGTCTGGGAGCGCCGACCTCCAGGTCGGCAGAGGCTGTTCTTTCGCTTTGCCTACCCCTTGGGAAACCCCAACACCTTAACGCAAAGTCGCTAAGGCGCAAAGGGAAACAAGCGAAATATAAAAATCTTGGCAGCTTTGTGCCTTTGCGTTAAAAAATACGGTCAATTTAATGTCCCTATTGGGTTGCATCCCAAAAGGGGTAGGGGAGGGCAATGCCCTCCACTACCCTATTCACGAACTGCCTGCGCCGATGCTGCCCTGGAATGTCCGTCCAGGACAAGCAGGCACAGGTGAGGTAGGACTTCAGTCCGACGAGCCTGGGCTCCGTTTCTTTCCTTTTGAGTGTCAACCGCAATGACGCAGCCGGTCTTCCTTCTGCATTGGCAAAGCGCGCGGGCTCCCAGAGGGGGGCTACTATGCGGTACAATGCAAAATGGTTTAGTGACAGAACCCATAGGGCTTTACAGCGTCCTTCCCCTTTTCTGTGAGGAAAGCCCAGAATTATCCATTCCATCGCAAGATGTCTAAAATCGTAACAGGCTCCCCCTGGCATTGCCAGACACTCGGTAACCCCGCCCATACGCCGTTGATTCTTCTGCACGGCTTTATGGGGCGCGGCACCGATTTTCTCCCCATAAGCAAACGGCTGGCTCGGCACTTTTTTTGCATCCTGCCCGACCTGCCGGGGCATGGTGATACCCCACTGCCTACAGGGCGGCTCTCCTTTGCGCGCCTGGCAGCGGAATTCCAAACCCTGCTGGCCGCCTTTGACATCCAGACCTTCACCCTGGGGGGCTATTCCATGGGGGGACGGCTGGCGCTGTACTTTGCAGTGCAGTACGCCCACCGCGTCCAGCACCTGGTGTTGGAAAGCGCCAGTCCGGGCATTCAGCACAGCGAGGCGCGCACCAAACGCCTGGCAACTGACCATCAACGCGCCGAGCATATCCGTCAAATCGGCATGCAGGCCTTTCTGCAAGAGTGGTACGCCATGCCGCTGTTTGCCAGCTTGCAGCGCTTTCCTCAGACCTTGCAAGCGATCATTGCAGAACGCAGCCGGTTAGCCCCCTCGGTAGCCGCCCGCGTGATTGAAGAACTCAGCCCCGGACAGCAGCCACCGTTATGGGATGCGTTGCCCTCGCTCCCCATGCCTGTTCTTCTTCTGGGTGGCGCCCTGGACAAGAAGTACGCGGCCCTGCTGCCGCGCATGGCCTGGCGCATCCCCCGCGCCCAAACCTTGATTGTAGCGCAGGCTGGGCACAACGTGCACCTGGAGCGTCCCGGCGCCTGGCAGCGGGCCGTGCTTCGCTTCCTCAACGCGAACTGAGCATCTTTATGCCACGAAAAACAAAAAAATCATCTTCAGGCCTTGACGCAACGCTACAGATATAGTAAACTTTGCGGCGCTTAGGAAACATCCGAGCACAAAAAGGTCCCGTGGTGTAGCTTGGTTTAACATGCGGCCCTGTCAAGGCCGAGATCGCGGGTTCAAATCCCGTCGGGACCGCTCAAAAAAAGGCTGCCTCTGAGAAATTCAGAAGCAGCCTTTTTGCTTTGTGTCACCTGTGATAGCGCAGCCTACGAACGCTTCACCTGCCGACACTCGCCGCGCCGCACCCGGAAAGTATCGAAATCATGGGCAACGATGGTGTTTGGGAAAATCGTCCGCGCTTCTGCCAGAACGTCACGGGTATGGTAGCGCCGGGAAAGGTGTGTCAGGATTAATTGCCCCACTTCAGCCCGTTGGGCTAACCCGGCGGCCATAGCCGCGGTTAGATGCGCAAAGCGACGTGCCATATCGCGCTCTTCTTCCAAATAAGTGGCTTCAATTACCAGGGCATCTGCGCCGCGCGCATACGGCAAGATGTCCTCGATATCGCCGGTATCCCCCACGTGAACCAGGCGTGCCCCAGGGAGTACCTCCCCCAGCACGTCATCCGGCTGAATGAGACGCCCATCCGGCAGTGTAACCGCCTGGCCGGCGACCAAATCACGCCGCCACGGGCCGGGGGGAATCCCCAATGCATCTGCCTTCTCCGGTAGAAATGGGCGGCGGGCTTTCTTCTCAAACAAGTAGCCGTAGCAATCCGGGCCGCGATGCTTGACAGGAAATGCCGAAACCGTAAAATCATCTTCATCTATAATCACCCCGGGGGAAATCTCTTGCAGATTGACGCGAATTGGCGCCTGGGTACCACGCAACACAACACCATACAGCAAATCGTGAATGCGCTCCAGCGCCCAGCGTCCCCCCATGATTTCGATTTCTTCGATGGCTTCCCAACGCATAAACGTTGAGAGCAGACCGGCCAACCCTAAAATATGGTCCAGATGGCCATGGGTAATCAGAATACGGTTCAAACGTTTAAAGCCAATCCCGGAACGCAAAATTTGCCGCTGCGTACCTTCCCCACAGTCAATCAAAAAACGGTGCTCGTCATGCTTGACAACCTGTGCCGAAAGCCCACGGTGCACCGAAGGGGCCGAAGCCGAAGTACCCAAAAAGACAATTTCAAACAAGCGTATATCCCTTTCTGGTATCCTCTCAATAATCTGGGGACTTTTAGCGTTTTTACCACGAAGTCACTAAGACACAAAGCCTTTAACCTTCTCCTTCGTGCCTTTGGGCCGACGCGGTGAAATTTCTATTGCGCTCTATGGTCTCCCCTATTTTTTTTGAGAAGATGCCCTTTCTATGTATAATTTTAGGCTATTGTACCAACCTTCGGCCGGTTTGCATACCTGCAACGGGACAGGAGACGGCCAACAGGTGGCAGGTAACAGGCGGTCGGCATCTGCTGCCCCTGCCCGCTGTCAAACGTACAAAAGCGTGCAGCCGGCTTCCAGCCGGCGTGTGCAGTTTCACTGCTACCCATCGTCCACGCGAATGAACCCCTTGACAGTGCAGCCTTTCAAAGGTAGAATAACCCCACCCCCCTGGGGGGGGAATGGGTAAAAAGGAGTCTTTTTAATGCACGACCCAAACACTATTCGACGTCTCAAAACCATCGAGGGACACCTGCGCGGCATCCAACGCATGGTGGAAGAAGATGCTTACTGCATTGACATCATCCATCAAATCAACGCCGTCCAGGCGGCCCTCAACAAAGTCAGCACTCAAATTCTGGAAGCGCACTTGCACTCGTGCGTCACCACCGCTCTGCGCGGCGACAACCCCGATGAGCGCGAGCGGGTGCTCAAAGAAATCGTGGATGTCTTTGAGGCCGCCTCCAAGGTGTGAGTTTCAAGTCGGTTCCGACAACTACCAAATTCAAAGGAGTATCTTATGCAAACCGTAACCTACAGCATCCCGAATATTTCCTGTCACCACTGTGTACACACCATCCGTACCGAAGTCAGCGCCCTGGAAGGCGTGCAAAGCGTCAAGGCCAGCGTTGAAGATAAAACTGCCACCATCGTCTTCGATGCACCTGCAACCGAAGAGCAAATCAAAGCGTTGCTGGCTGAAATCAACTACCCCGTAGCGGCGTAAAACTGCATATCTCCGGTTGATAAATTTTAGCGATTTCAACCCAATCAACCGACAAGGGAAGCATTCTCTCAGGGCAGGTGACGGTACAACCATCGCCTGCCCTGAGGCCTATATTGAGCGATAAACGGATTTTCTATGAGTGAGCAAAAACAAGTTGTTATCCCCATTACCGGCATGACCTGCGCCAATTGTGTTGCTACGGTTGAGCGCAATTTGAAAAAAGTACAGGGTGTCGAGGCCGCCAACGTCAATTTGTCCTCCGAACGTGCCACGGTGGTCTTTGACCCCGCCGCGGCCGGGCTCTCCGACCTGATTGCCCGCGTCGAGCGCGCCGGATACGGCGTCGCCACTGGTGAAGCCGATCTGCTCATCCAGGGGCTGAGCGACGATAACGACGCCCGTCGGCTGGAAAAGCACCTGGCAAGCAAGGAGGGTGTGCTGGAAGTTCAGGTGAGTTTCACCACCGAAAAAGCACACGTGCGTTACATCCCCACAGTGGTCAATCAGCGTGATCTGCACTCGATGGTAGAAGCGGCCGGCTTCAAGGCCGTTTTACCCGAAGGCAGCCTGGAAGACGCCGAAGCCCAGGCCCGAGCCGCCGAAATTGCCCTCCAGAAACACCTGCTCATCGTTGGGCTTATCTTCACCATCCCCCTCTTCTTGCTCTCGATGGGCAACGACTTCGGCTTGTTGCCCGCCGCGCTTTCCGAAGCCCCCTGGCTGCGCTGGTTGATGTTTGCCCTGGCCACGCCGGTACAATTCTACGTGGGCTGGCAATACTACGTCGGCGGCTACAAAGCCCTGCGCAACGGTGCAGCCAACATGGACGTCCTGGTGGCCCTTGGTTCCAGCACAGCCTACCTGTACTCCATCGTGGTACTGCTGGGCTTTCTACCCGGGCATGTATACTTTGAAACCTCAGCCGTCATCATCACCCTCATCCGGGTTGGAAAGTTTTTGGAAGCGCGCGCCAAAGGTCGCACCAGCGAAGCCATCAAAAAACTCATGGGATTACAGGCCAAGACCGCCCGCGTTATCCGCGCGGGGCAGGAAATGGAAGTCCCTGTAGAGGAGGTTGTGGTCGGCGATTTGGTGTTGGTACGCCCTGGAGAGAAAATCCCGGTGGACGGCGTGGTGGTGGAAGGTCGTTCTGCGGTAGATGAATCCATGCTGACCGGCGAATCGCTGCCCGTAGAAAAGAGCGCTGGCGACGCGGTTATCGGCGCGACGCTCAACAAACTCGGCCTGCTCAAATTCGAAGCCACCAAAGTAGGCCGCGAAACCGCCCTGGCACAAATCATCCGTCTGGTGGAGGCGGCCCAGGGGAGTAAGGCCCCCATCCAGAAGTTGGCCGATCAGGTTTCCGCGGTTTTCGTCCCCATGGTCATCAGCATCGCCGTACTCACCTTCCTGGGCTGGTACTTTCTGGCGCCGCCGCCCGGCGACCCGGCCATCAGCCAGTTCACGCGGGCGCTGATCAACATGGTCGCCGTGCTGGTGATTGCCTGCCCGTGTGCCATGGGGCTTGCCACGCCTACCGCGGTCATGGTGGGCACCGGCAAGGGCGCCGAAATGGGCATTTTGTTCAAATCCAGTGAGGCGCTGGAACGCGCCGGACACGTCAGCAAGGTTGTACTGGATAAAACCGGCACCATCACGCGTGGTCAGCCGGCCGTCACCGATATCGTCACCGCGGATGGTTGGACGCAAGAGGAGGTGCTGCGTCTGGCGGCCAGCGTGGAGCAAGGCTCCGAGCATCCGCTGGGCGAAGCCATCTGGGCCGAAGCCGGAGAGCGCGGCCTGCCGCTGAGCGAACCGGCCGGTTTTCAAGCCCTTGTCGGACAAGGCGTCCAGGCAGAAGTGGACGGGCGACTGGTGCGCGTTGGCAATCTGCGCATGATGCAAGATTTAGCGCACAACGGGCTAGAGGACGAAGCCACTCGTTTGCAATCCGAGGCCAAGACCGCCATGCTGGTTGCGGTGGATGAGGCCGTGGTAGGCGTCATCGCAGTAGCCGACACCATCAAAGAAGGCTCCCGCCAGGCCATCGAATCCCTACACCGCATGGGGCTGAGCGTGACCATGATTACCGGTGACAATCAGCAAACCGCCGAGGCCATCGCGGCCCAGGCTGGGGTAGACGAGGTGCTGGCCGAGGTCCTGCCCGGCGAGAAAGCCGCCCAGGTGAAAGCGCTGCAGGAAAACGGCGCGGTAGTCGCCATGGTGGGTGACGGCATCAACGACGCACCGGCTCTGGCGCAGGCCGATGTAGGTATCGCCATCGGCACCGGCACAGACATCGCCATGGCAGCCGCCCCCATCACGCTCATCAGCGGTGACTTGCGCGGCGTGCCGCGGGCCATCAATCTGTCCCGCCGCACATTGCGCACCATCAAGCAAAACCTGTTCTGGGCCTTCTTCTACAATGTGATTCTCATCCCGGCGGCAGCCGCCGGCTTTTTGCACCCGATGCTGGCCGCCGGTGCGATGGCCTTCAGCAGCATCTTCGTAGTCAGCAACAGTTTGCGCCTGCGCAAGGCCGCCATCGAGTAAATTCCCGACATATTCACAGGGCTTTTCAAAGTCACACAACGTTAGAGATTTTTTAAAAAGCCCTGCTCGTCGCAATGCCCCTTCCGCGAAACTCCTTTCTCTGGTAAAATCAGCCACGCTGTACTTGTTATCAGGCACAGAAATCCTGTGCCTGTTTTTTTGTGTATAAAGGTAACTTATGCTGGTAGAACGAACCGAACTCCGCAATATCGCCATCATCGCCCACGTCGATCATGGCAAAACTACCCTGGTAGACGGCATGCTCAAACAAGCGCGCGTCTTCAGAGAAAATCAACAGGTGGCCGAACGCGTCCTGGATTCCAACGACCTGGAACGCGAGCGTGGCATCACCATTTTGGCAAAAAACACCGCCATCCGCATCCCCGACCCGGAAAGTGGGCAGGAAGTCAAAATCAACATCGTGGATACTCCCGGGCACGCCGATTTCGGCGGCGAAGTAGAGCGGGTGCTCAACATGGTGGACGGCGTCTTGCTGCTGGTGGATGCTGCCGAAGGCCCCATGCCGCAAACACGCTTTGTGCTGCAAAAAGCGCTGGCGCTTGGTCACCGCGCCATCGTGGTCATCAACAAAATTGACCGGCGCGATGCCGACCTGGAGCGCGTGCTCAACGAAACCTTTGACCTGTTTATTGAACTAGGCGCCACCGAAGAGCAAGCCGAATTCCCCGTCGTGTATGCCATTGCCACAGAAGGCCGCGCCGGATACACCCCCGACTTAGGGGAGGACCTGTCCCCGCTGTTTACCACCATCCTGAGGGAGGTGCCACCTCCGCGCGTCGACCCTGAAGCCCCGCTGCAATTACTGGTCACCACGCTGGATTACGACCCCTACCGCGGCGTGACCGCCATTGGACGCATCTTTGCCGGACAATTGAACGTGGGGCAAGCCATCATGCGCATTACAAGCAAGGGACAAATGCTCCCCGAAACGGTGCGTTACCTGTACGCCTACGAAGGCCTGCAACGGGTAGAAATTCAATCCGCCCTGGCAGGCGAAATCGTTGCCATTGCCGGGCTGGAGGATGTCGCCATCGGGGAAACCCTGGCCGACGCTGAAACGCCCAAGGCCCTGCCCACCATCAAGGTGGAAGAACCCACCGTACGCATGACCTTTGGGGTCAACACGTCCCCCATGGCCGGACAGGAAGGCCGCTGGGTGACTTCCCGCAAACTGCGCGAACGCCTGTACAATGAACTGCGCCAAAACGTGGCGCTGCGGGTGGAAGACACCGACAATCCGGACACCTTCCTGGTCTCCGGGCGCGGCGAACTCCACCTCGCCATCCTGATTGAAACCATGCGCCGCGAGGGCTACGAATTTCAGGTCTCCCGCCCGGAAGTCATCTTCCATCGGGATGAGAATGAGCACCTCATGGAGCCTTACGAAGAAGTGCACGTTGAAACCAGCACCGACACGGTGGGCGTGGTGGTAGAAATGCTGGGCAAACGGCGTGGCGAAATGCAACACATGGAAGACACCCCCTCCAGGCAGGTGCTTCTGCGCTACCTGATTCCCACCCGCGGCCTGTTGGGGTTCCGGCACCAGTTTTTGACCGCCACGCGCGGCCGGGGTGTCATCAACAGCATCTTCCACGGCTATCTGCCCTACGCCGGAGACATCCCCAGCCGCTCACGCGGCTCGTTGGTCTCCTGGGAGACGGGCGAAGCCAACACCTACGGCCTGAAAAACGCCGAAGAGCGCGGCGAACTCTTCATTGGCCCGGGAACGGCGGTGTATGAAGGCATGGTCATCGGCGAACACCAGCGCCCCGGCGACCTGGACGTGAATGTGTGCAAGAAAAAACACCTCACCAATATGCGCCAGGCAGTGCGCGATATTGACGTGCGCATGACCCCACCACGCGTTATGAGCCTGGATGAGTGCATCGAGTTTCTGGCCGATGACGAATTGCTGGAAGTCACCCCCCAATCGCTCCGCATTCGGAAACGCATTCTCGACCGAGAAGAACGCGGCAAAACCAACAAGCGCGCCCAAAAATTAGCCGCCGCAAGCCAATAACGCCCCCCAAAAAACAAAAAATCCCGCCGTTTGGCGGGATTTTTTTTTACTGGCGGGGAGGGCGGGATTCGAACCCGCGGTCGAGTTTCATCCCGACACTCACTTAGCAGGCGAGCCCAATCAGCCACTCTGGCACCTCCCCAAGTACTGCCGGTGGAACAGCCAGGCGGAGGGAGTGGGATTCGAACCCACGTAGGGGGGAACCCTAACCTGTTTTCAAGACAGGCGCCTTCGTCCACTCGGCCATCCCTCCGTAGATGAGGGTTGTTCGTAAAGCGGGGAGATTTTACCATAACCACCAAAGAAACGCAACGATTTAACAATTGGTAATTGCCCACATCTTGGCGCAACCTGATTCGGCGGGATAAATCCGACTCGTTGTGCCAGTCCGAAGGACTTTCCTGAACTGAGCAGGCGGCTTTAGCCCCGCGATTCGAGATGTGGGCAATCACCGGTTTAACAATCGTCGGATTGAAGTTCTATCTCAGTGCGTGAAAGGGGTAGCGGAGGGCGTCGCGGCATCCTACTCGTAAGGTAACCCGGCTCAACTTTTCCGACCTGGAGGTCGGCGCGCCCAGGCACGTCTCTGCTGCCCAAGATCGGCGGACTGAAGTTCTGCCTCAGTGCGTGAAAGGGGTAGCGGAGGGCTGCGCGGCCATCCGATCGCTGCCCACCTGACTACCCGACTACCTGACTACCTGACTACCCGACTACCTAACTACCCGACTACCCGACTACCTGACTACCCGACTACCGAACTACCCAACTACCTGCCCCCCTATGCTATAATCGCGGCATGAGTGCCCGCAAGAAAACATCCACCCGCAAAAGTAACGCGACCTCCTCAAAGCGCACCTCCAAGCGCAAAAGCGCCTCGACAAACGCCAACAAACGCTTTGCCTGGGTCAGTGCACGCTGGCAGGCCTGGCAGGCAAAGCGCGCCCAACAAGCCCCCACCACGAAAAAATCTAGCCGCATCTCAAAGGCCCCGCCGTCTGTTGAAAGTGCGCCTGCGCTCACGCTAGACCGCAAACTCGACCTGCTCGGCATCCTCCTATCTGCGTTGGGGCTGCTCACCCTGCTCAGTTTATTCGCCCCGCAGGGCAGCGCGCTGAGCGCCACCTGGGTAAGCCTGTTACGTCACCTGCTCGGCTGGGGCGCCTTCCTCTTCCCCCTGGCGCTGCTGGGCATTGGCCTGTGGCTCATCCTGCGCGACTTCGAGCGCCTCCCCTGGCCGGCCCCAGAGCGCGTCATCGGCGCGGTACTATGCTACTTCAACCTGCTGGCCTGGATGCACTTCATCATCTTCCCCGCCAACCGCGAAGCCGCGCTGGCCGTTGCCCGCAGTGGACACGGCGGCGGCTACCTGGGTGCGCTACTCAACGAACTCTTGCGTACCGCCCTGGGGCGCAGTGGCACCTTCATCCTGCTGAGCGCCTGGCTACTGCTGGCCCTCGCCCTCACCCTCGACCGCCCCGTCCTGATGCTCTTCACCTGGCTGCTGCCGATGTGGACAAGCCTGAAAGGGCGCTGGGAACGGTACCGCCCCAAAGCGTGGCGCCCCCTTTGGGCTCACCTCCCACCCAAAATTTCGTCTGCTCCCACCGCGCCAGGGGATACCGACGCCCCCTTGGGGGGCGCGGCCTCCTCGGAGTCAGTCCCTTCCTCGGAAATTTTCCTCCCCCCGGAAGACGCGCCCTCTTGGGTGTTACCTCCCCTGGAAGAAATGCTATCCCCTAGCCCGGCTCCGGTCTTCGATGACGATTACGACCTGAAGCGCGCGCAGATGATCGAAGAGACACTGGCCGCGTTCAAGGCCCCGGCGCGGGTGGTAGAAATCAACCGCGGGCCGACCATCACCCAGTACGGCGTCGAGCCAGACTTTCTGGAAACGCGCAGCGGGCGCACACGGGTGCGCGTCAGCAGAATCGCAGCCCTGGCCGACGACCTGGCGCTGGCATTGGCCGCTAAACGGGTGCGCATTCAGGCGCCTGTGCCGGGCAAGGGCTATATCGGCATCGAAGTGCCCAATGAGGCCCCCAACTTAGTCGCTCTGCGGGATATCATCGAAAGTCCGGCCTTCCAACGGCGGCATTCGCCGTTGCGCTTTGCCCTGGGGCAGGATGTGGCCGGGAACTCAGTGGCTGCCGACCTGCAGGGAATGCCCCATCTGCTGATTGCCGGTGCGACCGGTTCCGGTAAATCGGTGTGCGTGAACGGCATTATCACCTGCCTCTTGCTGCATAACACCCCCGATGACCTGCGCTTTATCATGATTGACCCCAAGCGCGTAGAACTGACCGGCTACAACGGCATTCCGCACCTGCTGGCGCCGGTGGTGGTGGAACTGGAGCGTGTGGTGGGCACGCTGCAATGGGTGACGCGGGAAATGGACATGCGCTACCGCAAGTTTTCCGACCTGCAAGTGCGCAATCTGGAGGAATACAACGCCCGCAAGGTGGCCGCCGGGGAAAAGAAACTGCCCTATCTGGTGGTGGTGATTGACGAATTGGCCGACCTGATGATGCTGGCGCCCGATGAAACCGAGCGCAGCATTACGCGCCTGGCACAACTGGCGCGCGCCACCGGCATCCATCTCATCATCGCCACGCAGCGCCCCTCGGTGGACGTGGTCACCGGCCTAATCAAGGCCAACTTCCCGGCGCGCATTGCCTTTGCCGTCGCCTCGGGCGTGGATAGCCGCGTTATTCTGGATCAGCCGGGCGCTGAGCGCCTGCTGGGCAACGGGGACATGCTCTTCCAGGCTCCCGATGCCCCCGCGCCGGTGCGTTTGCAGGGGGTGTATGTCTCGGAGGTCGAAATTCGGCGCGTGGTGCAATACTGGCGTGCGTTCCTTCAACCGCATGAGTTGACGCCGACGGCGCACAGCGGCACGGTAGACGCCTTGCCGGGCGGTATCCCCCTCAAGCAAATGGCGCTCCTGGAGGAGATAGACTCGCTGGCCAAAGAGGGCGATCCGCTGTACCCCGAGGCGGTGGATTTGATTCGCCGCCAAGGGCGGGTTTCGATTTCCATGTTGCAACGCCGTTTACGCATCGGTTACACACGCGCCGCCCGCCTGGTGGAGCAGATGGAAGAGAACGGCATTGTCAGCGCGCCGGCGCCCGGAACCAGCGAACGCGAAATTTTAGACTGGGGCGGCGTAGCCCCACCGGCAGACGACTGAGGTAAAAGATGCGCCTCTTGAAAATTTTCTTTGTAGTGCTCGTATTGCTCATTCTCGGCTGGGGCGGACTGCGCCTGATGGCTGCCCGTGCTCAATCCCCCGTCCCATTGGGGTTGCCTCTCGGCAAACTGGCGCCCTGCCCAGATAGCCCGAATTGCGTTTCTTCTTATGAAACCTCCCCGCAACATGGCATCGCCCCGCTGGATTTCGATGGCGAGCCGCAGGCCGCGTTGCTGCGCCTGGATGGGCTGGTGGCCGCCATGCCAGGGGCGCACCTGGAGTATGCCACCGAAAACTACCGGCACTACACCTTCCGCAGCAAACTGGCAGGCTTTATTGACGATGTGGAGTTTTACTTCGATGGCGAGGTCATTCAGGTGCGCTCGGCCTCCCGCAGTGGTTACTCCGACCTGGGGGTGAACCGCAAACGCGTAGAGCGTATCCGCCAGGCCTTCCTGGAACTGCCTTGAACGACGATGTCCCTGGAGATTACCACGCTGGAAGCCTGGCTGTGGGATGCCGCCTGCGCCCTGCGCGGCCCGGTTTCGTAAGGACGGGTTCAGAACCCGCCCTTACGAAACCCAGCCCTACAGAACCTGTCTCGACTCCAACAAAAAAGGAGGCCTCGGATGACCCCTTATAACCCGCGCAAGCATCATCGCCGATCCATCCGGCTGAAAGGATACGATTACACCTACCCGGGGGCGTATTTCATCACCACCTGCACCCACCAGCGCGTCCATTTGTTTGGCGAGGTGGTGGACGGGACAATGCGGTTGAACGAGGCAGGGCGACTGGTGGAATGGACGTGGAACGATTTGCCCAACCATGTCCCGAACATCATATTGGACGCATTTGTGATTATGCCCAACCATGTGCATGGGATTATCGTCATCACGGACACGGTCGGTTCCGTAGTAGGGGCAGGTTCCGAACCTGCCCTTACAGAACCTGCCCCTACTACCGCCCCCGCAACCAAACGATACGCATTGCCTGAAATCGTGCGGCAATTGAAAACATTTTCCGCCCGCCGCATCAACCAATTACGCGGCACCCCCGACACGCCCGTCTGGCAACGCAATTATTACGAACACATCATCCGTAGCGACCGCGCCCTGAACGCCATCCGGCGTTACATCGTCGAAAACCCTCTGCGCTGGCATATCGACCGCTACCACCCACACCACCACCCAGGCGGTGCGTGAATCCCCCCCTGGGGGCCCGCGTGTTCCCCATCCGGGAAATGGGGTATCCATCAATTTGCGGGAGAATTTATGTAGAGGCGCGGGACGCGCGTATTGATGTTGGTCAGGATTTCATAGGGGATGGTGCCTGCCCAGGCGGCCAGGTCTTCGACGGTGATGCGTTCATCGCCATCCTGTCCGACGAGGGTGACCACGTCGCCGTTGAAGGCGCTCTCCCAGCCGATGTTGATGACCATCTGATCCATGCAAATCCGCCCCACCTGGGGGTAACGTCGCCCGCGGATGAGCACGTGCGCTTTGTTGGACATGCTGCGGAAGTAGCCATCGCCATAGCCCACCGGCACGGTGACAACACGCGTCAGGCGATCGCTTTGCCACGTCCAGCCATAACTGACCGGGTGCCCAGGCTTGACGACCTTGAAGTACACCACCCGCGAGCGCCACGTTAGCGCCGGTTCAACCTGAACGGTACGCTGCACTTCATCCGAGGGATAAACGCCATAAAACAAGATGCCGGGACGCACCATGTCGAAGGTGGCCTCGGGCAGTTGCAAGATGGCGCCGGAATTCGCCATGTGGCGCAAGGGGAAGGGCAAACTGCGGCGTTCGTAAAAGCGCAGTACCTCTTGAAAACGTTCCAATTGCAGGTGTGCGGAGGTCAGGTCGGCAGCATCGGCGTTGGCAAAATGCGAGTAAATGCCTTCCACTACGACGTGGCGGCAGCGCAGCGAGGCTTCCAGCAACGTCTCGGCACTGTAGTAGTGGACGCCGATACGTTCCATGCCGGTGTCTATTTTCAAGTGGACGTGAGCACGCTTGCCCAGCGCTTCGGCGGCTTGCTCGATGTGTTCCAGTTTTTCCACCGAGGAAGCCGTGATGGTGATGTCGTGCTCGATAAAGTTCGGAATCTGGTTGCCCCACACGCCACCCAGCACCAATATGGGGGTGCGGATACCGGCCTGACGCAGCAACAAGGCTTCTTCCAGAACGGCTACACCGATGTATTCCGCACCCCAGTCCACCACATGGGGGGCAACTTCCAACAAGCCATGCCCGTAGGCGTTGGCCTTGAGAATCACCATGATTTTGGCTTCCCCAACCCGCCGGCGGATGGCTTGAAAATTACGGCGCAGGCGCGCCAGGTCCACTTCAACGTACGTGGGGCGCACAATGGAACCGTTCGCAATGATGTTTTCGTGAATGGGCATATCGTTTTCCTATGGGATGATTTTCGCTGTTGATGCAATGCCCATTATACCGAAGGCCACAGGCCGCATTCCCCCGATAGTCCCCCGACTACGGCACGATTTCCCCTCAACGGGTCGCCGTTTTTCAAGCCGCGGTGGAGGGCAACCCTATTCGGGCGGGGGGTATGGCCTCCGTCAGAAGATAATGCCTACTGAGGTGCCCGGAAGAAAACAGGTTAATGGAGCGGCTCTGCGTGGTCGCGAAATCCCATAGGGTGACTTCCATCCCCCGGAAAGTCCACACCGGATTGTTTTTATAGCGACCCCGCGGGTGCGCGGTGAACCCTGGAGGGAGGATCTGCCCCCAGGGACGCGCGTCCCCCCAAAGTTTTCGCAGTGCTACCCGCCGGATGCCTAAATCCACCAAACGGTTCAGCGTTTCCGGCAGCACGGCGAGCGTGTCATCGGTGGCCACAATCGAGATTTTGACCGGCAGGCGCGCGTGCGTCAGAATGCGGTACAGGTCGGGAGGCCGGGGCACGCCCATCACCCGCCGGTACACAAGGGGGTCAAAAGCCGGAAAAGAAAGCGTTACCCGGTCGTAAGCGTTGAAGGCCGCCAATTTGCGCAGTGCCAAACGCCCATTGGTGTGTAGCGAAAGGCGCGTACCGGTGGGCAAATCGGCACGCAGGCGTGCAATCAGGCGTTCCTCGTGAGCGTACATCTGCGGATCGGTATTCGTACCGGTCAGGATGACATCCGGGATGCGGTAGCGGTGGACGGCTTGCACGAAGGCTTCCAGGTTGCGCGGCGGGTAAAGGGTCAGGTTTGGGGGCGTCAAGGCGGAGGGCAGTTGCTTGCCAATGCAAAAGGGACAGCGGGCATTGCACGGCCCGGAAAACAAAATGGCGGCGAAATCAAAGGCAGAGGCGGTCGGTTGCGTCATGGTTAGGCTCTCCAGGGTTAAGCACCTACGGCCTGAGGCTGCCGTTGAGGCAGCACCGCGGGTTGTGCGGCCATCTCTAGCAAGACGGCTTTGACCGCGCCGGCGTAGAACAGGGCAATAACGCCGTTGTATTGCTTTGCGCCGTGGGGTGTCAGGCGCAGGGTATCCTCGTCAACTTCCATCAGGCCGTTCTCCAACACAAAGGCGACCTCGGCGGGGAAGGCGGCCTCCAGCGACCGGCCGAATTTGCGCTCGAAATCCGGCAGGGATATGCCGCCAAAGTAAAACGAAACGCTGATGAATTTCCCCATCGCGGCCGGTAGCGAAAGATGATACAGGTCTTGCAGGGGCAATTCTCCGGCCTCGATTTTACGCCGATAATTGCGCAGACGCTTGTCGGCTGCCCCGGCGTTGTAACTGAGTGTACGCTCGCTGAGCGACTGTGCCCCTAACCCCAACCCCAGGTAGGGCGTGCCGTGAATCACACGCTGGGTGAGGTAATCACTGGTACCCGGGTCGTTGGGTAGGCGGCTGAAGGTGTTCTTACCCACCGGCGCGTGATACCCCGCCTCCCACAGCAAGCGGTACAGAAGTTCTTTTTCCCGATTGATCTCTTCCAGCGTGACGCGCACAGCCTGCGAGGCAATGCGCGTGCCCTTGTAGCGCATACGGTACAACGTGATGTGTTCGGGCTGAAGGGCGATGGCGTGCCGAACAGTGGCCTCAATGCTGGCCAGGGACTGCCCGGCAAAACCGTACATCAAATCCAGGTTCAACTTCTCGAAGCCAGCCGCCCGAATGTTTTCCACCGCC
>DAOTZN010000083.1:0-1845 GCA_034434095.1 Anaerolineales bacterium | reverse complement strand
AATAGCGCAGCCAGCGGCGCGCCCGGCGAGGTCATCACCTACACGTACGCGCTGACCAACACCGGCAGCCTCACCGACACCTACACCCTGTATCTAGTCACGCCAGTCTGGCCAACCAGCGCCCCGACTACCATTGGACCGCTTTCCCCCGGAGAGCAAATCACCTTCACAGTTGTGGTGACGATTGCCGCCAACGCACCAGACGGCATTACCGATCAATTTACCCTCTCCGTAACTTCTCAGAATGACCCGTTGGTACGCGCTACATCCGTAATTCGCACAACCGCAATCTGGCCTCGCATCTACCTGCCGCTCATCCTGCGTTGAGGCCTCAGCATACCCCACCGAGACCAGGTAGCAGTCACCTGCGAGGTAACTGCTACCTGACCGGTTATTGTCCATGAGCCAATGTTCATGACTTCCACTTCAGAATATCAGGCCACCGCCCAACAAGCGGCCAAGGCATACATTCGGCAATCCGATGGCACATTACGGGTGCGCGTGGTCAGCAACAGCATGTCCCCCTGGCTACGCGCCGGTGACCAGGTGCAGGTCACAGCCTGCAAGCCGGAAGACGTCACCCCCGGTGACCTTTTGGTTGTCATTGGGAATGACAACACCTGGCAGACCCATCGCTTTGTATGCCTCACCCCTCAGGGGCTGGTGCTCAAGGGAGATGCTAACCCGTGGTGCGACCCACCCGTGCCGCCCGCTCATCTCATCGGACGGGTAAGCGGCGTGTGGCGCGGTGCGACCTTCCACCCGTGGACGGCGCTTTGCAACGCACGCGCCACAAACTGGGCTTTGCTGCACGCCCGCCTGACGTTGGGGCAGCAGCCCTCCTTGGCGTTGCGCGGATTGGCGCGCTTCTTCCGCCTGGGTCACCGTATCCTTTGGAAAGGCAAAATGTAAAATGCAGAATGCAAAATGCCGACTACCTGACTACCCGACTACTTGACTACGCGACTACCCAAGGAGTTCTCAATGTCCGACAATCCCGACACACCGATTCAATGCAATCCGACCGTCATCACACAGCGCGCTGAAAACGAGGTTGTGCTCATCCTGCCCCAGCAGGGACAGGTGAAAGTGCTCAACGCCACCGGAGCGTTCATTTGGCAGGCATTGCAAGAGGGGCAGACGCCCTCCGAGATTATCGCCATGTTGTGCAGCCGCTTCGCCGTGGACACAGCGCAAGCCCAAAAGGACTTTTGGGCGTTTATTCAAACCCTACGCACGCGTAAACTGGTAGAATAGCCCACTCACGATTCACATTCCCTTGCACCATGCACCTGCGCCAGGCACTCACATTCTCCCGTCTCCTGATAACGCTACTCCTGCTGGCCGCGTTGCTGCCGGTTCAGGACGCGCGCGCCAACGTCACATTAGTCGGTTTTACCGCCACCCCCGGCGATAAACAAGTGACGCTAAATTGGGAAACCGCCACCGAAATTGACACCGTAGGCTTTTTCATCCGCCGCAGTTTGGAAGAAGGCGGGTTGTATACACGCGTCAGTGACTTCATCCCGGCGCAAGGGGACAGCCTGACCGGCGCAACCTACGAGTACGTGGATGGCAACCTGAACGGCGGCACAACGTACTACTACAAATTGGAAGCCATCGACAGCGACCAAACGGTGGAATTCTTTGGCCCCATTGACGCCACGCCAACCGGCGCATCTGCCAGCCCAACGCCCACGAACACCTCACCCGTTTCAACACCTACGAACACCGCCACATTGAGCGCGACCGGCGAAACGCCTACCGTCACGCCAACGCGCACCCGCACCACCACGCCTACCCGTACACCTACCTCTACGCGTACCCCCACACGCACGGCCACCC
>DAOTZN010000082.1:0-5120 GCA_034434095.1 Anaerolineales bacterium | reverse complement strand
TGAGCAGGTATAATCACCGTATGGAAACACTAACACAACAAGCATGGCAACTCTTTGGCATACGCCTGACGGCCGATCAGCGGCGGGCACTGGAGATTTACGAACGCGAATTGCTAACCTGGAATAAAACGCATAATCTAACAGCAATTTCGGCCCCTGCGGAAGTGCGCACCAAGCACTTTTTAGATTCCTTTAGTTGCGTGTTGGCATTACGCGGTACACGCCCCCAATGCCTGGCAGATATCGGTACCGGTGCGGGCTTTCCCGGCCTGCCATTGAAAATTATTTATCCTCATTTGCGGGTTACACTCGTTGAATCAATTCGCAAAAAGGCTGATTTTTGCGCCCACATTGTAGATACGCTTGGCTTGCAAAATGTACAAATTGTAGTAGGGCGGGCAGAAGAGGTGGGACAAGATTCAGCATATCGTGAAAGGTACGATGTGGTGGTCGCGCGGGCGGTGGCTTTGATGCCAATATTGACGGAGTATTTGCTGCCTCTCGTGAGGGTAGGGGGGCACATGATTGCCATGAAAGGGGAATCGGCGCCGGCGGAAGTGCATGCCGCCGAAAACGCCATCCACGTGTTAGGAGGCAATTTGCGCCAGTTGCACCCCATTACCCTACCGGGAGTAGCCGAAGATCGTTACCTGGTCGTTGTCGATAAAGTTGCAGCCACGCCTTCACAATACCCCCGACGGGTGGGCACCCCAAAGAAGCGCCCGCTCTGAATGTTAGCCTAGTCTGACCGGCATTCCAATGCGAATTTCCCCACCCGTAAGGACGCGTCCATACACGCGTGACCAGCCGTTGAAATTCCTTTGTCGAATTCGTGAGATATCTCCGGCTCGAAGATAATCTCGAATCGTCTTACAGGGGGAGGTATAACGCGTGATTTCCAGGGTGACCTGATCCCCAATGTAAAGCCGCACTCCTGGGATGACCTGATCCCATACCAAACCCCACAGGGTGAGGTTTTCCCCTAAGGCGCCAGGAAAAACAGGGTGTCCCTCAGCCTGTAACGCCAGGATGCGTTCCAGGCTATACAGGCATACTGCCCGTTCTGGTCCGCCGTGGACTTCCGGGTGGGCCTGTCGATCACCGAGCAGCCCTAAGGGGGTGAGCGTAGCAATTTGTACCGGCCGTTTGGGTACGCCACCATCAGAAAGGTTAATTTGTGCCAGGTGTGCACTCATGATGAAATCTCCAATTGTCCGGCTTGAATATGCCAAATGCGGGCGCGATTTACAAACACAGGTGTAAACAGACTGAGGTCTGTGGTGGTGGCAAACATCTGTTCGCTGTGCGCTAAACGTTGCAGCAGGTCTTCCCGGCGGGTGGGGTCTAGTTCTGCCAGAATTTCATCCAGCAGGAGCACCGGCCACTCACCACTTTTCGAGTGCATCCAGGTAACTTCGGCCAATTTTAGCGCCATCATTGCCGTGCGTATCTGACCGCGTGAACCGTAATACCTGAGCGAAACGCCATTGGCCAGAAAATCCAAATCATCGCGGTGCGGGCCAATGGTAGTGATGCCGCGCTGGATATCGTGGTGCCGTTGGCTCTCGAGTTGGGCAATAAAACGGGCGCGAATTTCATCCATCGTCAAATGCGTCCGCTCTATGGGAGCGTCTAACGGCAACGCATATTGTGCCGTTGCCTGGGGAATTGGCTCCATGGATGGTTGATAGACCAGTCGCAAAATTTCTGTCCCGCGACTCAATTCTCGGTGCGCATTTGCCGCCAGCGTACCTAATTCATGGATGGCTTGAATGCGTGTATGAATGATTTTAGCCCCCCATTCACTGATCTGCTCATCCCAATAAGCCAATTGATCAGTGTCGCTACGGCGTTCCTGAAGCGTTTTGAGCAGTGCGTTGCGTTGACCGAGCGCCTTTTGATATTGCCTTAGCGCCTCAGGGTAAGAAGGCACAATTTGTGAGAGTGTCATATCCAGGTAGCGACGACGTAGTTCTGGCGCACCTTCGATGATTTGCAGCATTTGTGGCAAGAAAAGCACCGCGTTGAAACGCCCCAGCAAGGCACTGATTTTATACGGCACGCCATCTAACAATGCCTCCCGCCGCAAGTATGGAGGGTCAGCCGGAAAAGCGCCTTGCTCTTGAATCAACCGGATTTCCAAGTGATGGCTACGTCCGGCGCGAGTATAGTCCGCTACAATACGCGTAACTGCCAACGGTTCACGAGCCACAAGAAAATTAACCACTTGTCGGGTATGACCGGCTGAGAAGGCGCTGAATGTCGCTAGAAAGTAGATTGCCTCTAATAGACTGGTCTTCCCTTGGGCATTGTCTCCAACCAGTAACGTGACGCCGGGGGAAATATTGACATCTAGGCGAGAGAAAAAGCGATAATTTGTTAATGAAAGGTGGTTTAATTGCATAATGGTGAGATAGCGCGTCGAGGGGATGCGCGCGAAATTATGCGCACATCCCCTCGACGGGATGCATCTGGTCGAAGTACCTAATCCGCAGCGATAGGTTGTTCGGAAATTTCAGTGGGTTTGAAGACTTCCAGTGCTTTATCGGTGAACAATACGCCATCCAGGTGATCAATTTCATGTTGAAAGATACGGGCTACCCACCCACTAAGTTTTAACTTGACCGGTTGACCGTGGCGGTTTTGGCCTTTAACGGTTATGCTGGTGGGACGCTCTACATCACCCAACAGACCGGGGATGGATAAGCAGCCTTCGGTACCGATTTCGGTCTCGCCAGAAAAACGTGTGATTTCCGGATTTACCATCACGTATAGACGTGGTGGTGCGTTCTCGTCATCGCCGTATTCAACTACAATAACGCGTAATGAAACATCTACCTGAGGGGCTGCTAAGCCTACGCCTGGCGCAGCGCGCATGGTTTCGACCATATCGTCAATCAGGGTTTGTAGTTCGTTATCAAAACGAGTTACGGGACGTGCCTTACGCCGCAGAGTAGGGTGGGGTACAGTGATAATGTTTCGAATTGCCATGTTTTTTTGTCCTTTTATTTTTTTATGAATACCGGTATTCGTCAGTCAGATGAATTGTTTTGAGGAGGCAGGTGGGTTTCCTCGTGGTAAACGCGTAGCCAACGAGCCATGCGGTTGAACTCTTGTTTTTCTTGCTCGGCTTGTCGTTTGCGCTTGAGTGCATCCATACGCCAGAAAATATCCTGTTGCGCCTGTGCTGGGTTAAAGATATCTCTAAAGGCGAAGGTGCTACCGCTGACGTCAATCACGACGTTGCCATAGTTGAACAAAATACGAACCAACCCATGCCGGTCTACTTTGATAGAAAGCACGTTATCTAGTGGGGCTTCTTTACGTTGTTCAGAGCCGAATGGACGGCGTTCGATATCATACAATTTTTCAGAAGTTACCTGGTAGATATCGTTGCGCCAGTCTACGTACAGGTACCCCCACCAAGCGAGCAGACCGATGAGGGTGCTTATGCCGGCAATCAGGTTGAACCAGCCGACAATTGTAACCGTGAACATGAATAAAATCAGCGAACCTGGAATCAGCGTTTTGCGTAACAAAATTAGCCAATGTTTCCGGTAGGTGATACGGTCTCCGGCCTCAAAGCGCATCTTGAAAATGTTGATATGATCCCAAAAGGTATTGCCAATTTGGGGTGGTGGCAATGGTTTGGGAGGCCAGGCCGGCGGTGTGGGGACGCGGACCTGCTCAGGGTCCATTTTCAATTCTTGACGTACCATGCGGTGCATACTAACTTCTTGTGCCATTTTTTGCCGTTCCTGGGCGCGCAGCCAATGTTCATTTATCAGCGCTGCCACACGCTGCGGTTCAGAAACATGGCGCAGCCGGATGTCGCTGGTCAGGGAACTTACAATGACATCCCCATAGCCTAGTAACCGGCCAATCTGTGAGGTGTTAATTTTTACCGCTCGTACCACATGGAGGGGGGCTTCCTGACGGCTTTCGTATAACCCAACGATTTTTTCCAGCCAGATGACCCTTTGATTGGTAACGATATAGTAATCGTTGCCCCAATCCACGTATCGCCAGATGCCCCATAACACTCCGCCGACAAAAAGTGCAACGCCCAGCCAGAAGACCGATTCTAGGGACGTGGCCCGTCCTCCCCAAGCAATTAGAAAGGCAACCCCCAGCAACAAAAAAACAGGGATGAGGCTCATCCACAAGAAATCAGAATGTTTACGAGTTACCAGATAAATGCTTTCATCTTCTCCAATCCAATCGAATCGGGCGGCACGTGCCATCTTGCGGCTATCCGCAATCATCTTTAAGTTTTTGTGTACCTGAGGGTACACTTTAATGATGGACTGAAACGCCTTTTCATCTAGGTAAGCCAATACCGTTGGGTCTTCGTCTGCCGAAACGTTGGCTGTGCGACGGTGCGAGAAATTTAACAAGCCCTCCTCGCCAAAATAGTCACCGGGAATGAGCCCTGCCAGCGTTCTTTCTGCCTCTTTCTCGGTGCGCCAGATACGTACTGCCCCGCGATATACTACATAGAAACGGTCAGCATCCTCACCCTCTCGGCACACCAGTTCACCTTTTTTGTAGTGTACAAACCGAAAGCGCGTGGCGATATATTCCAAATCCTGGTCGCTCAGCCCAACAAAGATGTGGGACTTGCGCAAGATGCTTAATACTCGTTCTTGGTCTTGTGGCATAGGGCAAGTGAAGTGAGAAGATAACCTGGTAGTACGGCAATAGATACTGACTACCTGGCATTGGATATTTTTCTACAGGTGTTGCAGATTAGAGAAAAAATCGGCGAGACCTGTGTTGTCTGTGGATAAGTTTGGCAGTTTTGCGCTGCGGAGCAAAAAACATCCTTATGGTGCTAATTATAAATTGTAGCACAATTTGTGCCTGGTTTTGTTGTTCTCATCATATTTTTGAGTTAAGCATGGGATGGTTCATTTGGTGTCCCAAATATGTGGACGCTTTGTGTGTATGACAGGCTTTCAGCCTGTCCCCATTGGACGTAGGAGATGAGCCGGACTGAGGTCTTGCCTCAGTTCGTGAAATGGGTAGTGGAGGGCATTGCCCTCCACTACCCATCCAGCCCCCAAGGGCTTCTGTGAACTGGATGGGAGGCTTCGTAACGTCGTATTTGTAAACATCCT
>DAOTZN010000081.1:0-10273 GCA_034434095.1 Anaerolineales bacterium | reverse complement strand
CGGCGGGGGGTTGGGTTGCCGGATTGTTGGCCGAGGGTAAATTACAGGCCGTTAGTCCTATGAATACAAATAGCAGAATGGCGATGATTCGAGGGCGCATACTTCCTCCTCAGGTGTGAGATAACAGACAGGGACAAAGTGTTTTGGGAAAACTTCTCCAAATTATTGTACCCCTTTGCGTAGTTCATGTGCCTTGCAATCTCGTAGAAATGATATTGACCATCAGAACAGTAACGGGAGCAGGCTCGTCGGACTGAAGTCCTGCCTCGGCTCGTGGAAAGGGGGGATGTGCGGAGGTACCGCATCTAATGGGAACATGTCCTACATAACACGCAAAGAGTCCACATATTTTGGGCTCCAATTGAACCATACCGATTTTCCCCAGAAAAACTTTGCGGCTTTGCGTTAAGGTTTTGGGGCTGTACTCAAATTGGGCGAAGCGCAAGAACAGCACAATTCCCACCAACACTCTATTCAACCCCACAAAAAGGGCGCAAATTTTAGGCTAACGCTAAACTACCGAACGGTCGCGCTTCGCATATTTGCTCGCCTTGCTCGCCGCTATGTCCCCAGGTCAAGAGGTTTGTAACGGCAATGGAATGCCATTTACCGGCCGCTCCAGGGGCAGGGCACCTTGCATAGACCATGGTCCCGTCCAGGTGATGGTTACGGGCAGCACTTTGCCCCGCAGGTTGGCCTCGCTTTCCACGAATACCAGTTTATTTGTCGGTGTACGTCCACGCCAGCGGCCTTTGGCTTTGTCTTCAAACAGCACGGGAACGGTCTCACCCTGGTAGCGGGCATTAATTTCGGTTGAAATGCGCTCCTGTAAGTCTTCTAATAATCGAAAACGGCGCCATTTTTCCTCGTCGGGCACGTCGTCCGGCATGCGGCGGGCGGAGACGGTGCCTGTACGCGGCGAATAGCGAGCCAGATGAGCGACATCCAATTTGAGTTCTGCCAGCAGATCGTAGGTATCCTGGAATTGGGCTTCTGTTTCGCCGGGGAAGCCGACAATGATGTCGGTCGCGATGGAAACACCGGGAATGCGAGCGCGAATTTTTTCCACCAGGCGGCGGTACGCTTCGGCGGTATACTCCCGGCGCATATTTGCCAGCACTTCATCGTTACCGGCCTGGATGGGGACTTCAATGTGCGGCATCAGACGCGGTAATTCGGCCACCGTATCCAGCAATTCGTCTGTCATCCAGTTGGGGTGAGATGTCAAGAAGCGGAAGCGCTCAATTCCTTCTACTTCGTTGTGTAGGATGCGTAACAAATCCCACAGTTTAGGGCCGTCCGGAATGTCCTTGCCGTAGCGGTCTACGATTTGGCCGAGCAGGGTGATTTCCTTGACGCCCTGGCGTGCCAGCGCATGTGCCTCCGCGACAATCTCACCGATCGGGCGGCTGCGCTCAACGCCGCGCTTGTAGGGGATGATGCAATAGGTGCAGGCGTGTGAACAGCCATAGACGACCGGGATGAAGGCCGAAACCAGGTTGCCGCGTTCCTGCGTGGGCAGGATCAAATCGCCATCCATAAGTGCGAAGCGTTGTTGGGTGTTCTCTTCCTCCAATGCGCGCACTTCCCCTTGGGTCAGGTAAGTGATGAGCGGGCCTGGATCGGAGGGTGGGGAGAACACATCCACAAAGGGGAAGCGCTGGCGTAATTTATCGTGTCCTTTGACGCCTACCAGACACCCCATCAGATTAATGACCAGGTTTGGGTTGCGTTTTTTGAGTGGTCGCAGGCTATTCAAACGACCAACGGCTTTGTCTTCGGCGCTTTGGCGCACTACACAGGTGTTTAAAACGATTACATCGGCCTCTTCCGGGCGTGTGGTATTGTTGTACCCCAGACGCTCCAGCGCCGAGGCCACGCGCCGAGAATCGGCCACGTTCATCTGACAACCTTCTGTCCAAATGTGATATTTCAACTCTGATTTCATGGCGGGGAGATTATACCAGAAATAGGCGGTTATCGAATAGCAGGTCGCGACCACGCCCGGCGGTTATTTTCGCATCCGGCAGATTGCCGACGGGTCACCGTGACCCGTCCACCCAACTATCCGACTACCCGACTACTTGACTACGCGACTACCCAACTATACTGGTATAATTTTTCTGGTTGACCCTAAAAAGAGCAAGTGAGCGGGCATGTCTTCTATTGATGAAATCAAAGAACGCATAGATATCGTTGATCTGGTTTCGGAAACGGTAAAACTTCGTCGGTCGGGGAAAAACTATACCGGTTTCTGTCCGTTTCACGATAATACGCGCACGCCTGCGTTTGTCGTCTTTCCCGATACCGGCACATGGCGCTGTTTTGGTCAGTGCAATGAGGGAGGAGATATCTTCAAGTTTGTGATGAAGAAGGAAGGCTGGGATTTCAGTGAAGCACTGCATCACCTGGCCGAACGCGCCGGTGTGCAGTTGAAGCCGGTCACACCGGAAGACGAAGCCCGCCAGGAAGAACACGAACGCTTGCGCCAGTTACTCGAAGATGCGGTCACATTTTATCGTCACAATCTGTTCAACACCTCCCAAGGTGCAGTTGCCTTGGAATATCTGCAAGCAAAGCGCAACCTGAAACCTGAGACCATCGAGCGTTTTGGCCTGGGTTATGCCCCCGCTGGTTGGGAAACAACCATGCAATATTTTCTGAACAAGGGGTATAGCGTTGATGAACTGGTTATGGCTGGCATGGTGACGCAACGTGATGATGGCCGTGTTTACGACCGCTTCCGCAACCGTATTACCATCCCCATTCGCGATGAGCGGGGCCGTATGTGTGGCTTTGGGGCGCGCATTTTGGATCCTGATGACATCCCTAAATTTTTGAATTCGCCTCAGACCGTTCTGTTCGACAAAAGTTCCTTGCTTTATGGGTTAGACCTGGCCCGAAAGGCGATTCGTCGCCAGGAGGAAGCCGTTATTGTGGAAGGCTACCTGGATGTTATCGCCGTCCATCAAGCCGGTTTTGAGAATGTGGTCTCGCCGATGGGTACAGCGCTCACCGAAAATCACTTACAGATGCTGAAGCGTCTGGGGCGACGTATCGTTTTGGCGCTCGACCCGGATGCCGCGGGGGATAAAGCCACCCTGCGTGGTTTGCAGGTGGCGCGTCAAACCCTGGAGCGCAGCGGTGACCCGGTGTTTGATGCCCGCGGTCTGGTTGGTTTTGGCGCTCGATTGCAGGCAGATATTCGGGTTGCCGTTCTACCGGATGGTCTTGACCCAGACGAAATTGTGGCCCGCAATCCCCAGGAATGGGGGGCGCTCATCCAACAAGCCCGCCCTGTAGTTGTTCACGTTATGGAGACTTTGAGCGCAGGGCGAGATCTGAATGACCCGCTTGTCAAGACCGAGATTGCCGAACGTATTTTGCCGCTGATTGAGGATTTACCCAATCCCATTGAGCGCGAGACCTACCGCCAGCAATTGGCGCGTCTGTTGGACATCAAAGAAGACCTGCTACACATTCGTAAAACCGCACCGCCAGTTCGCCCCCGGAGTTTTCGTCGGCCTACTCCCCCATCTCCTGGAGAAGAGCGCACCCCTACACCGCTCCAGACGATTGCGATGGCGCGCACAGCAGCGCAGGTACGTGCCGGCTTTGTCTTGAGTGTGTTGTTGCGACGACCGGAATTACTGTTTCACATTGATAGAAAATTGCAGGCTTACGGCCTGGGGCGTCTATCGGAAGATGATTTCCCTTCTGGGGCTTATCAGCGCCTGTTTCTTGTGCTCTCTGAAAGTGTTAATCAAGATATCATTGAGCCAGATGTGTATTTTCTCGACCATATTGACGATGCGTTGCATGAGGTGGTAGATGGTTTGTTAGAAGATGAACGCTATAGCAAAGATGAAGAGCGTCGTGAAGGCACACAAGGCGAAACGCTTGATGAAGTACGTAAAGAACGTCTGATAGAAGAAGTGTTACGGCTAATCTTATACATGCGGCGTGAAGACTTTCAGCGCCGTGTGGATTACTGGACGTCGAAATTACAAGAAGTGCAAAGTGCCGGTGAACGTGAAGATATAACCCCACATTTGCAACAACTGGTTGAGACAATTGAAATACGACGAAAAATTGACAGTGCATTGAATGGCTTTAGCGGCCAGATCAGTGCCACACTACCCTCCGATACAGGTATGTTGTTAGGGTGATCGCAGCCATGGAAGAACCGCTTGCCGCTTCCCCTTGGGATGATAACGCCTCGGATGATGAGAGCATCGATGACGTATGGGCAGATTTTGATTTAAGCGCCCCCGATGACGACACCTTGTTGTGGGAATATAATGAGGATGGGAACATAATGGACATAGACCTTTTCAATGCAGATGATAAAGAAATGTTGGATTCGGAGTCAGTCATTCCCATTCCATCTGGAGAACTAGCGGATGATCCGGTGAGGTTGTACCTGAAAGAAATTGGCAATATCGATTTGCTCAATGTAGACCAGGAATTTTGGTTGTCTACCCATCTGGAGGGGGAGCGCCAATTGCAATCTTTACGTGCTCGGGCGGGGGAGCAGCGAGAAAATGTACGTTTGCTCTACCACATTTTGGTAGAAGACATTTCACTATTTTGGCAGCGTGCGTTGGAAGACTTGGAGCGCATTCGTGTTAAGCCGCCCGTATTAAAAGACATGCTGGACGAAGCGCAATCCCTGCAATCTTCCTGGATGCCAAGCGAGCATTCCGACTTGCGGGCTTATCTGGATAATGGTAAGTGGGGATACGACCGTTTTTGGGATGACATTGCCAAAAACATCTTTAGCATTTTCACCGGATTGTACATGCTTCCCCATGAAACCGCCGAAAAATTAGCGCACGATGTAGTGCCTAACGGAATTTTCCCCAATTTGAACACCTTCAAAAGTTATCTGCCGGATGATGACCGCCTGGAGTTGGAAATATATGCCATCCATGAACGGGCCGCCACCGCTCATCGGGAAATCGTGCGCGCCAACTTGCGGCTGGTTGTCAGTGTTGCCAAACGTTACATTGGACGCGGCAATTCCTTTTTGGATCTCATTCAGGAAGGAAACTTGGGACTGTTGCGCGCGGTGAATAAATTTGACCCTACACGTGGGTATAAGTTTAGCACTTATGCCACCTGGTGGATTCGCCAATCTATCAGCCGTTCGATAGCCGATCAAGCACGTACCATACGCATTCCGGTGCATATCTTTGATACCGTGAATCGTTTGTTGCGCGAGCGCCGCCTGCTCACGCAAAAATTGGAGCGCGAGCCTACCATGGAAGACTTGGCGTTGCACAGTGAATTTCTCTCTGCAAAAGATGTGGAAGCGATTGTTAAGGCACAAAAAGAAGGGCAACCCTTGCCGGCGGACGTTGCACGCCGCTGGCGGCGCGCAACGAAAAAGGTTACCATGATCTTGAGCGTTTCTGAAGATCCGGTGTCGCTTGATAAATCGGTAGGCAATGAGGAAAATAACGAATTGGGTGACTTCATCGAAGATGACGATGCTGTCGCGCCCATGGATGCTGCGGCGCGTGAAATGCTGCGTGAGCAAGTGAAAAATGCCCTGGCTGTGCTTACTGAGCGTGAGCGCCAGGTTCTGGAACTGCGTTTTGGATTGATTGATGGAAAAGATCATACTCTGGAGGAAGTAGGGCAATATTTCAATGTGACGCGAGAACGCATTCGACAAATCGAATCCAAGGCCTTACGCAAACTGCGCCATCCAACTCGCAGCCGCCATTTACGCGATTTTCTGCGTTGAAAAGTTAACGCAAAGGTGCGAAGTCGCAAAGAAAATCATGTTTTAGTGCTACACCTTAGCGACTTTGCGTTAAGGTTTTGGGGTCGCCCCAAAACTTGGACGAAGCGAAAGAACAGCATGATAGCGCAAGTAAATCTTAGACAAACCCTTACCCCGTCATAGTGAGTGACACCACTGCGCTGCTGGTGCTGCTCAAAACGAAAGAAACGGAGTAGTTTTTTGGCAAGATATTGGAAGGCGTCCTGTAGGATAGGCTTTCTAGCCTGTCCGCAGCCTGGAAAACCTGCGCATAAGATAAATTCTCAGGTGCTGAACATTGGCTTCGGTTAAGTTTCTTAGTAGTAGCGCAGCGCCTATCCTGAGCAAGGCGTAGAGAAAGCAATCTCCCGGCAAGCAAGGAGACTGCTTTGTCGTTGTGCTCCACCCAGTGACATTTGGTCGCGGCTGGAAGCCGTACTTGAGATGTGTCTGGAAACTATCCAAACCTCCGCTTACCCAATTTCATGTGATTTTCTGCACGGAATGCGAATTTTGCAGTAAAATAGCCCCGTTTTGAATCTGCCAAAGTCCCCATTGGATGTTGTAAATGGGTGTCTAAAAAATTAATAGAGTTTGCACGGGTCTTCGGTTTGTGATAAAATACACATATTATCTATAGAAGACCTTTTTTGTGAGATTTTCTTGTGTGGTTTGTTTCCCAGGGCTTTGGCCTGGTGTTTCAGTACTCTTCCGAATAGGGCGATGCCGGTCGACTCGTTTTGAAAGCGAGTGTGCAACATCGCGCGCTTTTCGGATAAATTTTACAAGGATATTGTATGCCTGCTGAATACCTACCTCTAGTCGTATTGTTTATTTTTTCTACCGGCCTGTCGGCTTTGATCATTGCATTAGGACACTTGTTCGGCCCTAAGCGTCCCACGGCACGTAAATCTATGCCTTACGAGTCTGGGATGCGGCCTATTGGCCCTGGCACGCGCCGTATGCGTGTGGCCTTTTACATGATTGCTGTAGACTTCATCTTGTTTGATTTGGAAGTCGTATTCTTCCTTCCCTGGGTTGTGCGGGCGCGAGAACTGGGCCTGTATGGTCTGGGTGTGATGGGAGTTTTCACCTTTCTCTTATTGGTTGGTTTTATTTACGCGTGGAAGAAAGGAGCCTTGGAATGGGATTAGAGCAAAAACTTGGAGATATGGGGTTCGTTACCCTGCGCCTGGAAGATGCTGTCAATTGGGCGCGCACCAATGCCATGTGGCCCATGCTCTTTGGCCTGGCTTGTTGTGCGATTGAAATGATGGCTGCCCAGGCTTCGAACTACGATTTGAGCCGCTTTGGGATGGAATTAATGCGCGCTAGCCCACGCCAAAGCGACCTGATGATTGTGGCCGGGCGCGTGACGCGTAAAATGGCCCCCGTCCTGCGTCGCCTTTACGACCAAATGCCCGAACCGAAATGGGTCATTTCGATGGGTGATTGTGCTTCCACCGGCGGCGTGTTCAACAACTACGCTGTTGTTCAAGGTGTGGATGAAGTTGTGCCGGTGGACGTATATGTCGCCGGTTGTCCGCCGCGCCCTGAAGCCTTGATTCACGGTATTATCACCTTGCATGAAAAAGTCAAGGGCGAAAAACTGGTAAAGTGGGCTTGATAATGAACGAAAAATTACAACCCGTTGTTGATGCACTCACGCAGCGTTTTGACGCTCAGGTAAGTGAATTCCGCGGTCAAGTGCGCTTGCTACTCTCTCGCGACCATATTGTGGCAGCCGCCACCGCTTTGCGCGATGAGTTCGGTTTCGAAATGCTCACCGAACAAACCGCGGTAGATTATTGGCCCCAGGAATCACCGCGTTTCCACGTTGTCTATGGTTTCACTTCCTGGCAGCATAACTTGCGCATTTTGTTACGTGTACCGTTGCCGGGAGACGACCCCGTCATCCCGACGCTGGAAAATGTGTACCCCAATGCCAATTGGCACGAGCGCGAACTATGGGATATGTTCGGTATTCGCGCCGATGGGCATTCCGATCTACGCCGCATTCTCATGCCGCATGATTGGGTCGGACACCCCCTGCGCAAGGATTACCCCCTGGGGTACGAGGAAGTGCAATTCTCGTTTAACCACGAGGAGATTCAGGCCCGCAAACCGCAGCCCAAGAATTGAGGCTGCTGCCGTTTGGATGCCGGGACGCGAATCCCGGTGATCCTGGAGGATGGCATGTCAAACGTAACTTTATCCGCTGTTTCTCTTGATGAAATTAGACATCTGGTCTCTGACCGTGCGATAGAAGGCGAGACTGTGTTGCTGAACATGGGGCCGCAGCACCCCAGCACGCATGGCGTGCTCCGATTGCTGCTTGAATTGGATGGGGAAACCGTCGTTAACTGTATCCCTGATATTGGTTTCCTGCATACCGGTATCGAAAAGAACATGGAGGCCAAGCGTTACCTGCAGGCCGAAGTGATGACCGACCGCCTGGACTATCTCAATACCATGGGGAACAATCTGGCTTATTGTCTGGCGGTGGAAAAATTGGTAGACCTGGATGTGCCTCCCAGGGCGCAGGCGATTCGTGTCATCATGGCTGAATTACAACGTATTGCCTCCCACCTGGTATGGCTGGGCACACATGCCCTCGATTTAGGCGCCATGTCGGTCTTCTTGTATTGCTTCCGCGAGCGCGAAAACATCCTGGATATCATGGAAATGGTCTCTGGGCAGCGCATGATGACCACCTATTTCCGCCCCGGTGGCCTATGGCGTGATGTGCCGGTGGGTTTTGAAGAAGCCGTACGTCAATTTTTGCGCCTCTTCCCAGCCCGCATTGATCAGTACGAAGATCTGTTGACCAAGAACCCGATTTTCATCGATCGCACCAAAGGAATTGGTCTAGTGAGCAAAGAAGATGCGCTGGCCTGGGGTTTGACCGGCCCGATCATTCGTGGCTCTGGCGTACCTTATGATCTGCGCAAGGTGCAACCTTATTCGGGGTACGAGCAATACGATTTTGACGTGCCCACCCGTGAAGAAGGCGATGTGTATGCCCGCTACCTGGTGCGCATGGAAGAAATGCGCCAGTCACTGCGCATCATTCGCCAGGCACTGGATGGCCTGCCTTACGGGCCGGTGCGCAGTAATAATCGTAAATTTGTTTCCCCGCCACGCTCCGAAATTGGCACCAGCATGGAAGCGCTCATCCACCACTTCAAAATTTGGACGGATGGCTTCCCGGCGCCGAAGGATTCTGTCTTTATCTCGGTGGAATCGCCGCGTGGCGAGTTAGGTGTCTACCTGGAGGGTGATGGCGGAAACAAACCCTATCGGGTGCACTTCCGTACCCCCTCGTTCGTCAACTTGCAAGCTCTGCCGATGCTCTCCAAAGGTCACCTGGTGGCCGATTTGGTAGCTATCATCGGTAGCATTGATATTGTGCTGGGAGATGTAGACCGGTGAACCGATTATTGAAAGAATACCCCCAGGAAGTAGAGGAAATTTTAGCAAAATACCCGCCGGAACAAAAACGTTCCGCAGTTATGCCGTTATTGTACCTGGCACAGCGCGACAAAATGTACCTCAACCGGCAGGATACCATTGACGTCGCCGAAATTTGCGGCGTCACCGAAACCCAAGTGGAAGCCATTATCGGTTTTTACACCCTGTATCATGAAAAGCAGGCCGGAAAACATCGCGTGCAGGTATGTACCGATATGCCCTGTGCGCTGCGTGGTGCAGATGACTTCTATGCCCACCTGTGCGAACGCCTGGGCGTGGAAGATGGTGGGACTACCCCCGATGGCGCTGTGACGGTTGAACAAGTCATGTGCCTGGCGGCCTGTCACAACGCCCCTATGTTCCAGGTGCAAAACGCCAATGGCTTGACTTACTACGAAAACCAGAGCGTTGAATCGGCGCTCGAGATTATCGAAAAGTTGCGTCAGGGTGAGTCGCAGGAGGAGGCTGCATGAGCCACATTTTGCTGCGTCATCGGGATATTCCCGACATCAATAAACTGGATGTGTACCTCGCTAACGGCGGCTTTGCAGCCTTTCGCAAAGCGGTCACCGGCATGGACAAACAAGCCGTGGTGGATGAAGTTAAAAAATCCGGCTTGCGCGGCCGTGGTGGTGCCGGCTTTCCTACCGGTTTGAAGTGGTCGTTTATTGACAACAATTCCTGGCCGCACTATGTGGTTGCCAATGCCGATGAATCTGAACCCGGTACTTTCAAAGATCGAGAGATCATGGAGCAAAACCCCTTCCAATTCTTGGAAGGTTTAGCGATTGCTTCCTATGCGGTTGGGGCGAATACCGCCTACGTTTACCTGCGCGGTGAATTCTGGCAACAGGCGCATTTTCTCGATGAGTGCATCGCCGAAATGGGAAAAGCCGGTTTCTTGGGGGAGAACTTGTTTGATAGCGATTACTCATTGCGCATTTACACCCACCTGGGGGCCGGCGCCTACATCTGCGGCGAAGAAACAGCCCTGTTGGAATCCTTAGAAGGCAGCCGCGGTCAGCCTCGTCT
>DAOTZN010000080.1:0-14321 GCA_034434095.1 Anaerolineales bacterium | reverse complement strand
CTCACCGACTGCTCCCCCCACAAATCCGCCCGTCACGCCAACGCTGATTATCACGCCGAAGGGAGGACCGTAAGGCCAGGTAGTGGGTGGTCAGGTGGTCAGCGGTCGCCTGTCAGCATTTAGACCGCACTTCGCGAGGCTGCCAAACGCACCAAACGGTCTTCCTTATCTAACGTCAGGCGGACAAACTGACCGGATTTTTGCAAAATCACCACTTTATGCCCCGCAAGCGGCGCACCTGGCCCCTTGGCCTGGGAAGGAATCTGGCCTTTTCGTACTCGCATCCTGGCATCCTGCATCGCGGGTAGATATTTCGACACAATGTGCCGCACCTGTGCTTCGGCTTGCGGCGAAAGCAAACCCGGCGCTTCCTCGCCATCCACTAAACCAATGGGGGATACCACGCGTTGCACCTGCCCGCCGTTTTTCGGTAGCGAAGCAAAAGGACGCACTTGCGCCATCGGATCACCATACAGCACAAACGAAATCAGCGTCTTCTGGTCTTCGGCGGCAATCGTGTCCGATTCTCCGCCGGAATGAGCAACCATCGCCAGGCGGGCTTGCCGCAACGCCTCCCCGGCCGGCATTCCCTGGCGAATTCGCTGCCAGAACAACTTCCCCAACAGGTCGGCGCCAAGCAATTTCCGATTTAGCGAACCGTAGGCCAGCACAGTGGAAGCCACAACGGCCTCCGTGCCGTGCGCCAAAAATTGCAGCGTCACGCTCTCCTCACGGGCACGTTCCTCCAGGTGCGCGCCATAACAAGCCTCACTAAACACCACCCGCGGCGCATACTCAAAGCGCCCCACATCTTGCGGATGCAACGCCAGCGGATACATCTCCTCACACATCTTGCGGGGGTCACACTGCCCAAACCAGGCAGGGTCGTCCTTGCGCCCGTGCAGGTTGAAATACGCCAAACGGGCCGGATACAGGCCACTGCCCACAAAGGCGCGCCGCGCCACCGGCGGAGAAGCCAACACGTCGCCGGCATCCCCCAGCGGCTGAAAGACCTCCAGCGCCGCCGGCCACCACACCTGCGCCGTGTACCCCATGGCGCTCCAAGGCTCGTCCCCCCACAGCCATTGCCAGGTGCGCCGCCCAAAATCCATCCAACGCGCCCAACGCGTGCGCCCGCCAGGTACAATCCCTTGTCGGGCCGTCACCTGCGCAATTTGCGCCAAAAGCACCTCCACCCGGCGGGTAGCATCTCCCGGCAACCGCCCCACCGGCCACTGCCCCACAAAATAATTCTCATCCGCACAGCCATACGGCGCATCCGAGGGCACCTCCGGGTCATCGTCGTCCAGCGGATTGCTCAAGCGGTGCAAGGGCAAAATACGATCGCCGCCTACCAACAACAGCGCGCCAATGCGTTGCCCGCGCGCACCCAGGGCGGCCTGCACATCATGCAGCGCCAGTTTGACGTTCCAGGGTGTGACCACAGAGACCGGCTGCAGGCCAAACTGCGCCATGCTCTCGGCATCATCCACCGCCAGCAATGCCGCCTGTCCATCGTAACGCGCCCACAGGACATCGCGCAACGTCTCCAATGCCTGCCAAACGCGCCGCGCACCCGGCGTGCCATATTGCTCTGTCAGACCGTTTTTATTGCTGATGACCAGATAGACCGGACGTTTACGGGATTTTCCGTTTTGCCCAAAGGGCCATCTTCCCCGAAGAGGCGCGTGGGGAACAGACGCCCTTTCAGGGGGTGCCTGAACCCCATGGGAAACAGCACCCCTCACGAGGTCGTCTGTTTCCGTCTCCCCCTTGGGTAGACCGTTCCACCCCAAAAGGGAGGTCAACCTCAAGGGCAGGGGTGTCTGCAACGGCATGGTCAATTCATGTGGCCATAACGCACGGTAACGGTGTCCCTGGCCCCATACCTCCTGCGCCACATCCCCGCCCGCGTCCCTGGCAACCGCGCGGTGCAACAAATTCATTGCCAACGCTTCCTGCCCGTTGGTGAGGTGCAATTCGGCTTGCCAAAGGAGCAATGGCAGGCACTCCGGCCAACGGGTGCGGTAGGTCTCCAGCAGGGCATACACCGGTGGGACGGGCGGCAGGCTGGTTTGCGCATCCTGCGGAAATTGAGCGGCCAGCACCTGCAAATGGGCAATCGCCAGCAAGGGCGTATCCGGTGAGGCGCTCAGCAGGTCGGTCAAGTGGCGTTCAGCGGTCGGCAAGTCGTCCTGAGCGAGCGCACCACGCAAAGCGGCCAGCGTATGCCCCCAGGGAGCCACCGGCACATCCGCCACGGGGGATTTGCCCAGCCCCACCAGGCAGGTATTCGCCAGCCCGGCAGTAGACGGGGCTGGCCGACGGGCGACCTGGAGCAACAGAAAATGCAAACGAGCATCCAGCGGGTGTTGCACACACAGGCGGGTGACTATTGGAAGGGCGGCTTCAGCCTGTTGACGTTGCAACAGCAGGCGAGCATAGGCGGCCTGCACCTGTAAATCGCCGGGGTACAGACGCAGCCAGGCCAGCGCCAAATCTTGGGCGTGTAGCCAGGCATCGGGATAGCCCAGGGCGGCGTGTAGCAACGTGAGGAGTTGAGAACGGGTGAGCGTAGGCATAGGTCAACTGTACACGATGTTCAAGGCGGTCAGCGAGGCCAACATGCGCTGAAGGGTCAGGTCTTGGGGGGCGAGCGCGGCAGCGTGACGTACGGCGCGCTCGGCTTTGTCGTACAACTTGAGGTCACGGTACACTTCGCCCAGCAACCGGTAAGGCCGTGAATCGTCCGGCGAAAGGCGGCAGGCGTTTTCCAGTGCCTCTGCGGCCAAACGCAACTCGTGGCGTGCGGCGTAGGTTTGCCCCAGCAACAGCCAGGCTTCTTTATCCTGCGGGGTGGCCTGCGTAACCGCAACGAGATATTGCAAGGCCTGGTCAAGATGCCCTTGACGGAAGAGCAAGGTCCCGACAATACGCTGAAAGAATGCCCGTTCGGTTTCTTCCAGTTGCTCTTCTTTTTGCAGGGCGCGACGGGCGGCGGCCAGTGCGGCCGCTTCGTCCTGCGCCTCCAACGCATAGCGCACCACCCGTTGAGGCAATTCAGGCGCCTCGGGGAAAGCATGCCACAGCAAGCGGGCCGATTGCAGCGCTTCGGCCGGGCCTTCTACAGCGGCCAGTAGGTCCAGGAAGCGCAGGTGCCAATCTAACGGGGTATTGGGATGATGTGCGATGGCTATGCGCAGAGCAGAGAGCGCTTCGTCGGGGCGATTCAACATTTCCCAGGCCTGTGCCAAGAAGTCCCAGGCCTGCGGGTCGGTAGGGGAGCGTTCGGTCAGGTGCTGGGCACGGCTGCGAGCCGCACGGCCATCCCCCAGGCGCAAGGCGGCCAGCACACGCAAGTGCAAGGCTTCGGCAGAAGCGACGACTTCCAGGCTGCGTTCGGCGCAACGGGCAACTTGCACCCAATCCCCCTGCTCAGCGTACAGGTCGGCCAGCGCAACCCAGGAAACGGCATTTTTGGGGTGGTGAGCAACGTTCTCTTGCAGGATTTCTATCGCGGTAGCGTTTTTCCCCAGGGTGCGGTAGGCCTGCGCCAGGTGGCGCGCCTGTTCGGGGGATAGCCCCACCAGCGCCCGCAATGCTTCACCGTGCTTCACCAGTGCATCCGGCTGCGTCATTTGCAGGGCAATTTGCCAGCCCAATTGCTGCCAGGCCACTTCGGCGGGGTTTTCCTGCAAGGCGGGTTCCAGCGCCTGCTGTGCCTGCGCAAAGTCATTCAGGCGGAATTGCAGACGGGCACGCGCAAAGCAGGCCTCGGCACGCCATGGCCAGGGGGTCTCAGCGGCCAGTTTCAAGGCATGTTCCACGGCCGAAAGCGCCTGCGGCCACGCGCCGCCGGATTCCAGTGTGCAGGCCAGTTGCAACCACACCAGCGGGGCATGTGGCGCACGGCGAGCGAGTTCGGCAGCCTGGGCTGTATCGGGGGTACGCTCAAAGCGACGCATGGCCATCAGCCGGGCGGCAACATCATCGGGGCGGGTGGGCAAGTCGTCGTCCGCGAGGGCCTCCGCGGAGAGCAACCACAGGGAACGGCGTTCCCAGCGCAAGAAATCGGGCGGCAGCGGCAAGTCGGCCTGGGTGAATAAGGCACGCAACTCAGCGCGCACCGTTTCGATGGGCTGGGACACCTCAAGGCCAGCAACAGTGGCTTCCATATCGTCGGGGAGGCGTTTCTCTTCACCGAAATGGACTGTGCGCAGTTCGCGCCGCAAGAGGCGTTCTTCCGTCAGGCGGACGGTGCTTTGCAGCCACAAGCACGCCTCCCCGGGGGTGCGGCGCGGGGCAACAGTAGCCTGAGCAAGGAAATCGGTACACCAGGAAATCTCATCCAGGTGCAAGGCGGTGAGCGCCAACACCCAGCGCGTCATCGCGGCCGGTGACTGAGGCAAAGCGGCCTGTGCGGTCTTGAAAAAGCGCCGGGCTTCCTCAAGCGCGGATTCCCGCGCTAAAAGGCGCGCCTGCCAGGCCAGGGTCTCGGCGGCCTGTGGGAAGCGTCGCATGGCAACCTGCACCAGTTGCGCGGCGGCGACTTCTTCGCCTAAAGCCAGATGGGTCTCGATGTGTAACCCCAGCGTGGAGAGCGGGGCTTCTTCCGGTTGTGCGGGCGGCAGCAAATCGCGCGCGGTTTGGAAATCGAGCAGCGTACAGGCCAGTTCGGCGGCAATCAACCGCGCCTGATGAATGGAGGTTGAATGTGGCAGATGCTCATCCAGGTAATCCACCAGCCAGCGAGCATGGCGATACGCAGCCGCCAAATCGTCCTTTTGGCGGTAAACATCCAACAACAGGGTGTGGGCTTCCAGGTCTTCGGGGTGATGGGTTGTCACGGCTTCCAGGTAGGGCAACGCTTCGTTGGGTCGTCCAACCTGCAGGTACAGACGCGCTCCTTGATTTAGCAGGGTGCAATCTGCCGGGAAATGCTGTAAGCCATCGGCAACCACTTCGAGCGCCTGTTCAGGGGCCTCGTTTTGGTTGTAAGCCTCGGCCAGGGAGGCCCACAACACCGGCGAGGTATCCTCATCGGCACGTTGTAACGCCACCTGCAACACCATCAACGCCTGCTCCGGCTGTTGATGGCGCAGTAAACGTTCGCCCGCGTACGTCAACACGTCAACGGGGGTGTGCGGGTCGGCAATCAAACGCCCAAAGATCTCAGCAGATTCTTCTGGCGCCACCGGAGCGCACAACAAGCCCCAACGCATGAGCGTATCGGTGTCTTGCGGCGGGGTCGTGCGCAAGTCGTCCAGCACACGGATGAGCATTTCTTGATACTGGAGGTCGCGCGCTTGTTCCCCCAGCCAAACCAAGGTAACCGGCGTCTCGGCATACAGAGGGCAGAGAGAATCGAGCAAGTCGCGCGCTTCCAGGTGCAAATTGCCCATCAGGTAGGCCTGGTACAGCGCCTGGTAGAGCGGAGCATGGTTGGGGTGACGGTGCAGGGCTGCTTGCAACAGGGCAATGGCCGTTTCGGGCTGCTGCTGTGCCAGAGCCAGGTGGGCACGCCCCAAAATCAAACGTACATCCCAGGCAGGTTGGCTGATTAGCGCAGACTGCATGGCCTGTTGATAGTGCGCTTCGGCAGCGGCAAAGTCACCCTGCACCACCAACGCTTCGGCCAGCAAGGCGTGTGCTTCGGGGTGTTGGGCATCGAATTGCAAGACGGTTTCGAGGGCCGGGAGGGCAGCATCTACCCCTTGGCCGCGTTCCAACACGATGCGTGCGTACTCGAGGTAGGGTTCGGCAAAAGGTGGGTGCGCCTGCAAAAGGGTCTCCAAAATGCGCTGGGCTTCCTCCAGGCGGCGCAGGTTGTACAAGGTGACAGCATAGCGCCAGGCTAACTGCTGATCTGCAGGGGTATGATGGTAGGCTACGCGCAGGTAGAGCACAGCGTGGGCGGGATGCCCCAAAACCTGCCAGGTTTCGCCCAGTGCAGCAGCCACCGCAGCAGACAAGTCGTCGAGCGGCCGGGAAAGGGACAGGCGGGCGGGCAAATCGGTCTGTTCGGGTTCAAAAACCGGCAATTTTACCAGGTGGGCGGCGGTTTGCAAGGCGGTAAGCGCCCCTTCGGTCAGGCCAGATTGCAGGCTGAGCCGCCCCAGGCGCAAGTGCAACTCAGGCGAATCGGGGGCGGCCTGGGCAGCAGTGCGCAGGATTTCCAGGGCTTCGGCGGGCTCTCCACGGCGGGAGGCATCTTCGGCCAGTGCCAACCAGGGTTCGGGACGGTGCGGCAGGGCCCGCGCGGCATGGCGGTAATGCTGACGGGCTTCATCGTGCTTTCCGGCTGCGGTGTGTACCTGTCCCATCACCAGATGGGCGTTGCCATCCTGCGGGGCGAGTTTCAGTGCCTGCGCAGCGGCTTGCTGCGCCAGCGATATTTCTCCGCCATGCAAGGCACAGGCCGCCAGCGCGCTGTGGTCAGCGGGAGATTCGGGGCACAGGTCAACCAGATGGCGGCGGATTTGCAAGGCTTCTTCCCAGCGGGTGTTGGCTTCTAGCACTTCCGCCAGCACACGGAGTGAGACGGGGTCGTCGGGGGTCAAGGCACAGGCCAATTGGGCCGGGTTGAGCGCCTGCTCTTTCATCCCGGCCTGCACACAAAGATGCGCGTAGCGGATAAGCAGGGTGGGGTCAGCCGGGCGGCAGGTCAACGCCTGGGCCAGCAGGTAAGCGGCGGCAACCATCTCGCCGGCAGACAGGAGCACTTCGGCGAGGGCAATCAACACGTCAGGCGACAGGAGATTTTCTTCTGCGCTGCCGCGCAAGTCGTCCACAACAGCCTGGGCATGCTGCAAGGCGGTCTGCCGGTCGCCCTGGGCATGGGACAGACAGGCTCGCAGTGCACGTGCCGCCGGATGCGCTTCGTTGGCTGGCAGCAGGTCGGCGGCGCGGGCATAATCGCCGCGCTGCACCAGATGTAAGGCGGTCAGGGCACGTTCTGTTGGGGAGGTGGGCCGGTCTTCTATGGGCAAACCCCAGGCGGACAGGAAGAGCCGCCCTTGTTCCCAGGTGGCGGGCAGGGTCAACAGTGTAGGCTGCAGAGCGCGGCGCACATCGGCGGCCAGCGCCGGGCGGCGGTTGTGCAGGGCGGTCAATGCAGGCGGGAGCAGGACCGGCGGCAAAGGACGCAGCCAGGCGGTGAGCAAGTCACGTTGACGGGCGGGCGATAGAGGCTGGCTCAATACAACTCGCCAGAGAACAGCGTGCGTGGTAGGGCGCAACAGCAGGGCATGGACCAGGTCGGTGGGGTCAGGGAGCAGCCCCAGCAGGACAGCCAGCGTCAAGGGGTCGACGGGAGAGCGGGCAAGAAAGGTTTCCAGGGCGGTGGTCAGCCCACGGGAGCGGAGGAGGTGCTGCAAATCAAGCGCCAGGAGGGCGGCTTGCGGCAGCGGTGGGTCGAGCGGGGATTCGCGGTGAGCGGCGCGGCGCGCCGCCCCTCGGATGCGGGCTTCCCATTGGGGGTCAGGGAACACCGCGGGGGCGTTTGTCTGTTCCTTTGGGGTACGGGGATACTCCAGGGCGCAGAACGCCAGGGCTGCGGGTGTCCAGTTGAGGGGGGCGTTCCCTAAACGTTCCAACGCCCGTTGGAGGAGCATTTTTTCCTGCAATGCGGCTTCGAGGGAGGGGATTTCCTGCAAAGCGGCGCACAGGTTGGCCAGGGCGTCGGGTGAGAAGTGCGGGCGTAACAGATCGGGTAGGTTCATGCTATGTTTCCGTTGAGCCACAAAAGTAAAGCGATGCTGGCGGTCATCAGTGCCATGCCGGTGAAGAGCAGGATGACGCCAATACCACGGTTGGTTTGGGTCAGGCCGGAGATGGTGTTGAGCAGGGAGTTGGCCTGTGCCAGGCTTTCAGAGACGCCATCAAAGGGGGCTTTGCGAACGGTGCGCACGGCGTGCCCGATGGCCGCGTTGGCGAAGGGTTGTTGTGCAGCGCGGTAGAGGGTGACTACACCGGCTACAAAGGTACTCACGCCTAACAAAAAAATCACCAGTGCGAGGCTTTGGACGAGTTGCATGGGTTGGATGAGATAGGGCATAATAGATTTCTCCTGTCAGCGGGATGATGTCAACAATAGGTGCAAGTTGGATGCCAGGTGTAGTTGGGTAGTTGGGTAGTTGGGTAGTTAGGTAGTTGGGTAGTTGGGTAGTTTGGTAGTTTGGTAGTTTAGTAGTTTGGTAGTTTGGTAGTTTGGTAGTTTGGTAGTTTGGTAGTTGGATAGTTAGGTAGTTTGATAGTTAGGTAGTTGGGTGGTTGGGTAGTTTCGTAGAAGCCCTTTGTGCTGGTTCGCATCCCCAGTCGGTTTAACCGACTTTCATGAACTGATGTAGGACTTCAGTCCGACGAGATTATGGACAAACCCTTAAGTAGTCAGGTAGTCAGGTAGTCAGGTAGTCAGGTAGTCGGGTAGTTAGGTACGTAGGGGCGAAACATTTTTCGCCCGTAGCACGTAGGGGCGAAAGGTGTTTCACTCGTAGCACGTAGGGATAGGTTTTAAACGCAAAACTCACCCTGACAGTGCAGCGTGAGTTTTGGAAATGTGGAGGGGTCGAAAAACTCAGTTGTCGGTGACGTCAATGACGATTACAACCACCGTCTTGGTGTGGTCTTCGTTGACGCCGATGGTAGCGGTGAGGGCACGATTGGCTTTGCTGTAGCGCAAAACGGTGCCCTGCTCGCTTTCAATGGCGCTGGGGAAGCCCGGTTCCCAACCATTAGCGGGCAATTGCTCTTTGTAGAAGGCGATGGCTTCCTGATAAGGCACCGTGGTGAGGTAGGAGACAATGCTATCGTTCGCTAGGAATTGGGTGTTTTCGCCCGGCAAAATGGGCACGTCCGCCGGAGGGATGCCACTGAAGAATTCTGCGGCCTGGGTGGCGGCCGCCTGAGCGGTCTGCTGGACTTCCGGCCCCTGAGTTTCAATGAAGGCCTGTACTGTGGCAGGGTAGTTTTCATTGGCCGCCTGGGTAGCGAGCGCTTGAAGCGTGGCTGCCATGCCCGAAGATTGCTGGCTGGCAATCGCACCGGCGGTAGCGTAGTACCCTTGCGTCACAGCCTGGGTGGCTAACGCCTCCGCAGTTTGGACAAAGGCGGCGCCCTTTTCGGTTGCGATGGCCGCGGCTGTCGCCAGGTAGCCCTTTTCTTCGGCCTGGGTGGCAAATTGCTGGGCAGTCGCAATGCCTTTTCCGGCTTGTTGGGGCAGTTCGCTCAGCAGACTGCAAGCCAGGAGAGAGACTAAAAGCAAAACAGCGAGACTAAAACGGGATATGGTCTTCATGGGGTGACCTCCAAATGTAAAGTTGGTATCTACTATTGTATCAGGGTAGTCGGGTAGTCGGGTAGTCAGGTAGTCGGGTAGTCGGGCACGTAGGGGCGAAAAATTTTTCGCCCGTAGCACTCAACCCCAATCCCGTGCGGGGGCTCGTTTTGAGTAGCAGGGCAAAATGTGCCGCCACCTTGCCAGGCATATCCTGGCGGTACGTATATCCCGGTGAAGGAAGATATAATCATTGAAAAGCCCCTTCCACACTCAAAATCGGCTTGACGAAAGCAGCGGATACGGCTACAATTGGGGCGCTTTGTCCACGTCTCCGCGCCGGAGGCGATTTTTTTGTCAGGAGGCGGTACATGTCCGACCAAATGCAAGCGCCCCTACTCAACGGGGAAAGCGTTGAAATCAGCCAAAGCAACGTGCGCACCGTACAGGCTCAACAAGCCCACATTACCCAATCCAGCGTAACCACGTTGGAGGCCAATGAAGCCCAGATGGAAAGTTCCGGCTGCGGACGGGCAACTGCCGAAACCCTGACGGTCAAGGATGGCGGCATTGGCATAGCCCATGCCAACACCGTTGAACTCAATGATGGTGGCGTCGGGATGGTGCTCTCACAAGAGATGCACCTGCAAGATGCGCAAGCCGGTATGCTCATTAGCCGAGAGGTACACGGTGAGGTTCATGCCGGGTTGGTGCTGAGCGGCGAAGTGCACGGTGATGTCCACACGACACTGAGCACACCCCAAGTGGCCTTGTTTGGCATCCTCACCGGCCTGCTGGTTGCTGCAGCGCTGTGGTTGATGCGCTCCTTTGGACAAAAGCAAGCCTGAGATTCGGTTCGAGTAAGACGGCAAACGCGGGAACGACGTTCCCTGCAACGTTATTCACCCAGGCACTTTCTCAAACAAGAAGGTGCCATCACCCCCTACGGAGCGAGGGTAATCTGTCTCTTCACAGGTGAGAGGCGCTCCAAGGAAGGTATTTCATGGACAATATTGTTTTAGAAGCAACAAAACGAGAAGTCATCGGTAAAAAAGTCAAAAACTATCGCAAGCAAGGTCAACTTCCGGCCATTATCTATGGCAAAGAAGTCGGCTCTATTCCCATCTGGCTGGACACCCGCTCGGCCAGCCGTTCGTTGCGCGATGTTGGTTCGTCCACCTTTGTAGACATCAACGTGGAAGGTACGGTGTACACCACGCTGGTGCGCGAACGTCAACGCGAGCCACTAACGCAGTCACTACTGCACGTTGACTTCCAGGCCGTGGTAATGAACCAGACCCTGCGCGCCAACGTACCGATCATTCTGGAGGGCGAAGCCCCGGCGCTCAAATTGGGCCTGCAGATCCTGACCGGCGTCAACAACGTGGAAGTGGAAAGCCTACCCCGCAACCTGCCTTCGGAATTCACTGTGGATATCTCTGTTTTGAAAGAACTGGGTGACCGCATCAGTGTATCCGACTTGCCAATCCCTGCAGGGGTGGAACTCCTCACAGACCCCGAAGAAATCATCGCACAGGTCAGTGCACCGGAAAGCGAAGAAGCAGCCGAAGAAGCCGAAGAAGCCGAAGGCTTTGAACCCGAGGTCATTGCCAAGGGCAAGGAAGAGGAAGAAAGCGAAGAGTAACAGGCGATTGTACACTCGAACCGAAAGCAACAGCCCCGCTGAACAGCGGGGCTGTTTTTGTGGCGAGGTATTGCACCATTCAGGGGAGTACAGGCTGTACCCAGGGCGATTCCAACCCGTGGGTGGTCAGGAAATCATCATCACGTAGCAAAACGTTAGTTAACCCATCGGCAACGATGCGTCCTTCATCCATCACCACCATGCGGGGGAATAGTTCAGCCACCAAGGCCATATCATGCGTGGAAACAAGCATCGTTTCGGGCAATTCGGCCAGCAAGTGAATCAGGTTGCGCCGGGCGCGCGGATCCAAACCGGCAGAGGGTTCATCCAGCACCAGCAGGGCCGGGGACATGGCAAGTACGGTTGCAATGGCAATGCGTTTCTTCTCCCCTACGCTAAGGTGATGGGACAGGCGCTCGGCATAACGATCCATGCCTACCTGCGCCAGTGCTTCGGCCACCCGCTGCCGAACTTCGTCTTCGGGCAACCCCATGTGCAAGGGGCCAAAAGCCACATCCTCAAAAACGGTGGGGGAGAATAACTGGTCATCCGGGTTTTGGAAGACCAATCCCACGCGCGCCCGAATTTGGGGCAGATTTTCGCGCTGCACCGGCAAACCGTCCACCACGATTTCGCCTTCCCCCTGCAACAAGCCATTCAAATGCAGCATAAGCGTGCTTTTGCCTGCACCGTTAGGTCCCACCAAGGCTACTTTCTCTCCCTCACGCAACGTAAGCGAGATATCCTGTAAGGCCTGGTGCCCATCCGGGTACCGAAACGACAAATGACGAATTTCCAGAGCATTGTACGTCACGTTTTCACCTTCCAAACCATTGCACCAACAGCACGTAGAGCATCAGTGCCACACCAAACAGAATGTCCTGCCGTTGGACGCTGTGACTGTGGATGGCAAGAAACTCCCCGCGATAACCGCGCGCCAACATGGCATTGTAAACGCGCTCACTGCGCTCATAACTGCGCAAAAAAAGTTGACCGACCATATTTCCGGCTACTCGCGCCCGCCAGCGCAACGATCCACCTGCGCGTCCGCCGGCACTGCGCGCTTCACGGGCACGCAACAAGCGCATACTCTCATCCGCCAACACAAACAGGTAGCGATACATAAACGAGACCACCGCTACGATGAGTTTGGGCACGTGCACATGCCGCAAAGCGTGAATGATCTCCGGAAAAGGCGTGGTAGAGACCAGTAAAATCGCCATTTGCACCGATAACCAGGAACGAATCAGGATGCTGGCAAAGCGTATCAGGCCCGCGTCGCTGACGGTCCACAACCAGGGGCCAAAAGCAAACGTAAAAAGCGTCTGGCCCGGTATGTTGAAGATCACCGTGACCGCTGCCAGGGCAAAGGGAAGCGCAATAAAGGAGCGTTTGAAGATATAGCCTACCCCCAAACGGGAAAAAAGACTCAAAAACACAATCAGAAGCCAGGATAGGAAAAAGCCCAACCAGGCGGCATCCGGCAGAATCAAACAGGAGAGCACGAAAAGCAGCGTCAGCACCACCTTGAAGCGCGCATCCATGCGATGCAATGGACTTTGCCCTTCTTGATAGCGGTCAAAGGGGTTGGCGTGCATGGCAGATGGTTCAATGTTTCGCGCGGGCGAAGGCAGTCATCAGTAAGCGGCTGAGGCCATAGGCCAACGCAGCAACCACAAGGACGCCCAGTACGCCAGCCAGGATGACCGAAAACGGCGTGTCTCCCAAAGCCGGGATGGCGTAGTCTCCTAAAAGGCCGATGCCCCCTCCACTGGCACGCCCCATAAAACCCAGGTCAGTTGCCACGCGCTCTAACCCATCGGGGGAGGCGGAAGCCAAGGGGGCCAACAGCACCACGACCAATGCAGCCGCCAACCCGCTGACAATCCAACCCCGCCCCCCGCGAGGTGCAGTAGCGGGTTCCAAAATATCAGGGCGCAACCGTTGAATGAAAGACAGTGCAGCAACAGTAATCAGTGCTTCGCCAACGCCAATCAGTGCATGTACACCCAACATCGTCGGGACGACCACCCGTAGCGGGGCGGTGCCGCTCAGCCATAATTCCAGCGAGGTAAGGAAGGCCCCTGCCATTACAGAGAGCCATGCCGCCCCTCCAATGACACTCAGACGCACGCGTAGCGAACGTCCCAAAACGGCACGGTACAGGCCATAACCGATGAGCACCGTCACCATTCCCATGTTGAGGATGTTTGCGCCCATCACCAACAGGCCGCCGTCCTGGAAGAGTAGCGCCTGCACGCCAATCACGCTGGCCATCACCAGCATACCGCCCCAGGGGCCAAGCGTCACCGCTGCCAACACGCCCCCCAGCAAATGGCCGGAAGTACCACCCGCCACCGGGAAATTAATCATTTGGGCGGCAAAAATGAAGGCAGCCATAATCCCCATCAACGGGATTTGCCGCTCGCCAAAGGCTTCGCCGCTCTTGCGCACGGCAATGCCCAACAAGACCAACGCTACAACCCAGCACACCAGCGCCACCCCAACACTGAGGAAGCCATCTGGAATGTGCATGTGTACAGGAGACAACCAGGAGATAGGGAAAAACATTGTTTGACCTCCAAACGAGTGGAATGTAGAGCCGCCTTTGCAGGCTGCTGGCAGGCTAGAAAATCTACCCCACAGAACAGTTTTCTCAAAATTATTGAGACCCTGCAAAGCACTTTGGACACAGGCCCGTGAATACCAGATGCATGTCATCCACCTGGTAGCCGGTAAGATCTCGAAGACGAGCGTACAGAGGCGCAAAGGTCTCCTGAGATACGTCCACCGTTGCGCCACATTGCCGACAAACCAAATGGTGATGCGGTTCATCCAGTTCATACACCACATTGCCCTGCTCGAGCGTGCGAAGAATTACCCCCTGAGAAGCAAGGAAATTCAAGGTGCGGTAAACCGTCGGCTCGGTAATCCCCGGCTGGATTAACTGAACCCGCCGAACAATCTCGGTCGGCGTCAGGTGTTCATCCGCTTGAAGAAGCACCTTCAAAATGGCTAAGCGTTGTGGGGTAATCCGGTATCCACGTGCACGTAAGTCGGCAATCTGGTGCCATTCATCCATAATGTAACTCCTTGTTATTGTAAGTTTTTACCATAAGTGACCTAAAAAGGCAAATGAGTGCTACGGGCGAGACATGTTTCGCCCCTATCCGACTATCTAACTACCCGACTACGCGACTAAATGTTTGACGCCCACCCAATTTGCGGGTATAGTCAGGCACATGAAACGATGGATTTTTGCCCTACTTCTGATACTTCTCGGCGTCGCGGGCTGTGCCTTGCCCCAAAAAGCCACGCCCACTCCGGCCAATCCCTTCAACGCGCCGATTACAGCCCTGCCCCCCAATGTCACCCCGCCGGGAGCGGAGGATTCCCCAATTC
>DAOTZN010000079.1:0-6101 GCA_034434095.1 Anaerolineales bacterium | reverse complement strand
TGAGCACTCGGCTAACACAGAGGTCGTTTAGTAACTGGTGCCACGAGCCTGATGAGAAGTTTATTTTCAGATCAGTTTATTTTCAGATCAGGTATAAAACATTTTTTAGCACTCGCAAGGCGCGAGTGCTAAGCGAAAACGTGAAAAAATGATACCATGCGCGCGCAGGGTGGTCAAGCGGTGGTGTGGGGATATAAGATTTTTCTTACAGTCGGACTGCGTCTTGCCTCGGTTCTTAAAAGGGGTAGCGTCATTGCGATCTCGGCGGACTGAAGTCCTGCCTCAGTCCGTGAAATTCGGTTAGAACCGACTTGGGAGGCAACCCAATAGGGACATTCAATTGACCGGCTTCATTGCACAAAGATATTTTTTAACGCAAAGGCACAAAGCCGCCAAGACTCTTAAGTTTCTATTGTTTCCCTTTGCGTCTTGGCAACTCTGCGTTAAGGTTTTCAGTTTTGGGGTATTGGAAGCCGTCCTGTAAGACAGGCTTTCTAGCCTGTCCGCAGCCTGGAAAGGCCGCGCTACAAGAAAAATGCTCAGGTGCTGAGCATTGCCCTCTGCTAAGTTTCTTAAGTAGGGCGTTCTCTGCCCGAAACAATCTCCAGAAGGGTAGAAAAGCCACCCGAACAAGCATTTTCCAGGCCCGAGGAGATTGCTTCCCTTCGCTACGCTCTGGGCAGGCTGCCGCCAAAAACGGACGGCTCGCAATGACAGCGAGGAAGTTATTTATGGACGGGTTAGCCCCGCTCAACTCCATGCCCGTCCCGAACAAGGCGTAGGGGGGACAGGCTGAAGACTTTATGCCGCGGTAGGTTGCTTTTCGCGTACACGCAGCATGAGCAGCCCGGCCAGCGCCATGAAGATTGCGGAGAAGATGAACATGATGCGATAGTTTCCATCGCTCAGGTCAATGAGAATGCCCACCACCTGTGGGCCGCCGATGGCTGCGATGTTGGATGCCAGGTAGTACAGTCCGGTAAAGGCGCCGATATTGTTGTCGCCGCCCACGTCGTACACCATGGGCAATGAGTTGACGTTGATGAGCGCCCAGAAGATGCCACCCAACACCAGAAGAACAATCAGCATGGTCTGGTTGGTAATCAGCAGGCCGTACAGGAAGAGCACCAGCAGGCCGGCAATGCCCACCAGGATGACGCGCCGCCGTCCAAAGCGGGTGGCCAGCAATCCACTGGGAATGGCGAAAATCACAAAGGTCAGCGCTAACCCGGAAGTCAGGATGCTCATGCGGCCTTCGTTAATGCCCAGGGTATATTTTCCGAAGGAGGAAATCCAGGTTTCGAGGGCGTTGTAGCCGATAAACCAACTCAAAATCGCCAGTAGAATCAGCAGGCCGGAGCGGTCGGAGGCATTGACCACTTGTCGCAGGTGGTCGAGGAAGGAGCCTTTTTCACCGGCGGCGGCTTGTTCGGCGTAGTCTTGTGGTTCTCGGATGAACAAAATTACCAGGCCGATGGCCACCACCATCACCAACGCGCCGAAGGCAAAGGGCGGGATGCGTCCCATTTTGTACAATGTGCCGCCGACCAGGAAAGCCAGGATAGCGCCCAGGCCGCCCATCAGGTTGATGATGCCGTTGGCGGTGCTGCGCTGCTCGGAGGGGTATAAATCCCCCAGCAAGGCCACGGTGGGGGAGCGGAAGAGCGCCATGCAGATGTTGGTAACCAGCACGGCCAGCATGATGCCCATCACGGTGCGCATGGCGGGAATCATGACAAAGAACAGGGCGGCCAGCGGGGCGCCGACCAACATCCAGGGCTTACGCCGTCCCAGGCGGGTGCGGGTTTGATCGGAGCGCTCTCCAACGATGGGTTGCACGAACATGTTGAGGTAGTTATCCCAGGTCATCACGAAGCCCACTGCGGTGGCCGACAGGCCTAATTCCTTCAGGAAGATGGGCACGTAATTGTTGAAGATTGGCCAGATTAGGCTGATGCCAAAGAAGCCAAACCCAAGTAAAAAGGTGCGAGCGTAGGGGAATTTGGAATTGTTCATGGAGGCCTCATTTGTTGGTGGTTTGTTATTGGGATTCGTCGAGCAAATCTGGGCGGCGTTCACGGGTGCGTTTCAGGGCTTGTTCTTGTCGCCAGCGCTCAATGCGGGCGTGGTTGCCGGAGAGCAGCACGTCCGGCACGCGCCAGGAGCGGAATTCTGCCGGGCGGGTGTAGTGGGGGTACTCCAACAGGCCGGTCGCGTGAGAGTCGTTTTGGGCGCCATCTTCGGCCCCCAGTACGCCGGGGATGAGTCGGGAGACGGCGTCGATGACCACCAGGGCGGCCAGTTCTCCGCCGGTGAGCACGTAGTCGCCAATCGAGATTTCATCCGTTACCAGGTGTGTGCGTACGCGTTCGTCCACGCCCTCGTAGTGGCCGCACAGCAAGGCCAGGCGAGGATGCTGGGCCAGTTCGGTCGCCACATGCTGGGTGAAGGGACGCCCCTGGGGGGTCATGAGAATGACAGGACAGTTCGGCGGCGTACCCAGTACACCCTCCACGGCTGCGAAAATCGGCTCGGGCTTCATCACCATGCCGCTGCCACCGCCGTAGGGCACGTCATCGGTCATGCGGTGACGGTTCGTTGCCCAATGGCGGATGTTGTGCAGCCGTACTTCGATCAAGCCCTGTTGTGCGGCGCGTTTGAGGATACTGCTTTTCAAATAGGGAAGTAGAGGTTCGGGGAACAGGCTAAAGACATCGAAACGCATGACATCATTCTAGCCGCTATTTGCACGCAATGCAAGCGGTTTCAGGCGTTTTGCGGCGCTTGACGGTTGATTTGTGGCGGTGGTAAGATGGGAAACATGTATCTAAAAGGAAGTCAATGGAGTTTGCGGCGTCGCAGACGGCGTCGCAGGCCGCTATTAATCGTAATACTGGTAATTTTGATTTTGGCGTTCAGTTACCTCAATTTTTTTGTGGTGCCCTATACGCCGCCGCTTTTTATCCCTACGCCTACGCCGACGCGCGCACCGGAGTCATACATCACCGAGGCTGAGCAGGCCTTTCAGGAAGGCCGTTTAGCCTCGGCGATTGAAGCCTATCAGCAGGCTATCCTGGTGGATCCGGCAAATCGCGCCAATTATGTGGCGTTGGCGCGTGTTCAGGTATGGGCCGGTCAATATGAGGAGGCCCTCAAAAACGCTGAACTCGCGCTCCTGGGAAATGAAAATTATGCCCTGGGACACGCCGTGCGTGCCTGGGTGCTCAATTTTATGGGGCGCACGCCAGATGCGGAGGGCGAAATTTTACAAGCCCTTGATGCCGAGCCGGATAACCCGCTTTTTCTAGCGTATCAGGCCGAAATTTTGATGGATAAAGGCGATTTTGGAGAATTAGAAACGGCTAGTGAGGCCTCCCGGCGAGCGGTTGAACTCGGCCCTACGCTTTTCGAGGCTCACCGGGTGCGCGGCTATGTGCTCTTGTATACGGCAAACTACCAGGAAGCGCTGGATGAATTCGAGATTGCCAAAAACATCAACGATAAAATCCCGGAACTCTATCTGAATATCGGGCGTGCCTACCGTGCCCTGGGAGATTACAGCGCGGCAATCAGCGCTTTTCAGCGCGCGGACGCGCTCAACCCGTTGGATGATATTCCGGATACTGAAATGGCGCGCACGTATGCACAGCAAGGTCAGTTTGGTAGTGCAATCAATGCTGCCCAGACCGCATTGCGGGATGCGCCTACCAACCCCTACCGTTACGGCAATTTGGGGTTGATGTACTACCAAAACAATGAATACAACAAGGCCATTGACAATCTGGCGATTGCTATTCATGGCGGCACCACGCCGGAGGGATACGTGGTAGAAGGGATACCCTTAGATTACGGTTTCCCGGCCCAGTACTATTACACCTATGGATTAGCCCTGGCCCGCAGCAACCGTTGTGAAGAAGCCATCCCAATCTTTCGGGCGTTACTGACGGTAGTCTCTGCCGATGAAACGGCGGTTTTCAACGCTAACGAGGGTTTGTCCATTTGTGGCGAAATTGAAGCCACCCCGACACCCTGATTCGCTTTGCGCGGGTGTGTTTGACTTTTACAGGTAAAAAAATATGTATCGTTCTGAACGTTCACTTACCGGTCGTCAACCGACGTTTCGACGCGTGGAAGGTGGGAACTCATACCGCGTCTTGTTATGGATGTTTCTCATCCTGGCCGCGCTTTGGGTGTTGATCCAACTTAACCAGCCCAATGGCGCTGTCCAACCCCTATTTTTGCCCACGCCAACGGCTACCCGTACCGCGAATTCCTTCATCCAGGAAGCCCAGGCGTATGCCCAGGCCGGCCGGATAGACGACCCCAACTCGGAAGATGATGCCATTGGCGCTTATCAACGGGCAATTGCCGTTACCCCAAACAACGTTCAGGCGCGCGTGGAACTGGCGCGCTTGCTGACCTATTCCTCCGCTTTGATGTCAACTACCGAGCAGCGTCGCGCCCGGTTGGAGGAGGCCCAGCGTTGGATAGAGGAGGCTGCCCAATTGGCGCCGGATAACAGCGATGTTCACGCGGTGTATGCCTTTGTGCTGGATTGGAGCGCCTCACCGACGCTGTACGGCAGTGAGAAGGCGCAGGAATTCTTACTGACGGCGGAGCGCGAGGCCGCGCAGGCACTGGTCATTGACCCGAACAATCCCCTGGCACGGACGTTCTATGCTGAAGTGTTGATTGATTTGCAAAAGTGGAGTGACGCTCAGCAAAACATCGAAGCGGCGGTGCGCGCCGCACCAGATCTGATGGATGCGTATCGGGTGTATGGGTATGTACTGGAATCACAGCAGGCCTATAGCGCGGCCATCGAGCAGTACACCAAGGCCAGCAAACTTGCGCCGAATATGACGTTTTTGTACCTATCCATCGGGCTGAATTATCGCACCCTGGCACTCAAGGCGACATCCGGAGATGTTGCCGACAACCTGTATGGCCAAGCCCTGGAGAATTTTGAGCGCGCAGCCAAAATTAACGAAGCGTTGGGTATTCGTGACCCGCTGCCTTATTTGCACATCGCCAAAACGTACAGTCAAATGGGCGAATTTTTCGTCGCCGCACGCAATGCCGAAAAGGCGCTAACTTACAATCCTGCGGATGCCAACACCTACGGGCAATTGGGCATCATTTATGTCAAATCGCGCAATTACGAGGGGGCATTGCCGGTGCTCAAGTGTGCCGTGCTGGGTTGTACGGCGGCCGAGAACAAGGAGGCTACCGGAAACGAGGTCGCCATCCAGCCTTTGCCGCTTTCCTCCGTGGAGGTGGCGTTCTACTACCTGCAGTATGGCTCGGTGCTGGCGGCGCTGGATCAGTGCGACCAGGCCTTGCCGGTGTTGGATAGGGTCAGCGAGACCTATCCCGATAATGCTCTGTTGCAGAGCATTATTCAGGAGAACTACAATATCTGTGACATTATCCGTTAAATTTGGGGGCATCTATAAGCAATCCCCCGATTTGTTGGTTCTTCAGTGTTGAAGATGGTAAGCAAATTAGAAGGGGAACATCTCTATGAGCGCAGTGGGCAGTTCGTTGCGCCAGGCGGTGTAATTATGCCCTCCGTTGTATTCCCGGTAAGCAGGTGCGTAGCCGTGGGCTTCCAGGTGGGCTTTGAAGCGCCGGTTAGCCTCTAGCAAAAATTCTAGCCGTCCGGCATCTAACCACAAGCGTATTGGCCGGCGGGGCAGATATTGCACCAGGTCATGCAGCACAAAATCTTGCCCACGAATCGTAAACGCTCCCGATTGACTGATGGCAGTACCAAAAATGTGCGGTAACCGCAAGGCGGTGTAGACGGCTTGCAGGCCGCCCATGGAGGCCCCCAGCACAGCGTGTTTCCCTGTGCCCTCCTGTAAAGGGAGTTCGTTTTTGACAAGCGGGAGGATGTGTTGGGTGAGCAGGCCTAAGGTTGCATCGCTGCAGGCGTATTCCACAAAACGCGCTTGCCGTCCATTGGCGATCAACGCCATGGCTAACGGCTGGATGCGTTTGGCGGCAATCAAATTGTCCATAATAGCGGCAATACGCGCCCGCCGCAGGTAATCGGTGCCATCGTATACCACCAGCAACGGCACAGGGTGGGCTACGGG
>DAOTZN010000078.1:0-9345 GCA_034434095.1 Anaerolineales bacterium | reverse complement strand
GGGCGGGGGTGGGCTGACGGGTGCGCCTTTGGGGGCGTAAATCCCTGTCCAGGCGATGCCGTGGGTGTGCAATACCTCCAGGGTGTGACGCAGCCCCGGCACGCCGTAATCCATGATGTGGTTATTTGCCAGGCACACCATGCCAAAGGGCACCAGCGCCGTCAGACTATCGGCCGGCAAGGGCAACGTGCCGCCGTCCTTGACGATAGGGGTTGCCCCAGGGGGCACAAACACGCCCTCCAGGTTCAGGATGTTCAGATCGGCGCGTTGCAGCAGGGGATATAGGCCGCCGTACAGTGCCGCGGGATTATCCAACGGGGCCTCGGCCATTCCCAGGCCGGGTGACCAATCGCCCCACAGGGTGAGCGTGAACGTTTCAGGAGTCAAAATTAACCTTCGTCATCAAAGAACGCCCGCAAGGTCATTTCCAGCGTGATGAGGGGCGCGATTTTGCCGATAGTCCATAATTCCTTCCCGCTCATGTGACGGTCGTAAATCGAATGCAGGAAGTCGGGCGAGAAAATGCCGCGTTGCAAGGTGCGCTCGTCAAACAGGATATCCGCAGCCCAGGTGCGCAAGTCTTCGCGCAGCCAGACTTCTGGGTCGCCGTGTAAAATTTGTTCCTGAGAGGTAGCGAAGGGCAAATGGCGTTGGATGCGCCGCACCCAGGCGTGGGCCTGGCGCAGCACGGTGTTGGTGGTTGGTAGTAGACCATCGCTTTCGCGTGGCACGCGCGTCACCCGTGGGATGGCGCGGTTGATGACGGCCAGGTATAACCGGTCGCCGAGGCGGTATTCCGGTGGCATACTTTGCACGAACTCCGACAGGGCGTAATCGCAAAAAGGATAACGGGCCTCGAACCAACCGCGCTGGTAAACTACGTTTAAGTTGCTGAGGCGTGTGCCCTGGTAAATGGTGGTGAAGTAATCTGCACGGCGGGCGGGGGGATACTGCATAAAGGGGCGCAGGGCATGTTGTAAACTGGCAAAGGCGCGCTCTCGCATGGTCTTGTACCAGGCCGGCGTGTAGAGCAATTTTTCCTCCGCTTCGGTGATGCCCGGCCACGAAAAACGCTGGTTGAGGTCGTGGTACCAGTGTGCCAGAAAAGCGATGTCATCCGTAGACTGGATGGTATCGTGGGCATACGTCATGGCGCGCCCGCCGAGAATTTGATCGCCCTGGAAGCCGCTCAGGTTGACCTGCATGATGCCCCGCTCTCGCACCGGGTTTAGTGTGATGGACGCGTGGGCGTGCAAGAAGGCTTGTTGTCCCTCCACGGCGCGCAGGTGGAGGGGGGCAAAATCTTGTATCCATTTGCCATCCGGTTGAGGGAAGAAATGGTGTGGGATGTTCAGGTGGCGCGCCAGTGCCAGCGCATAGCGCACATCGCGTGAACGTGGGTGACCGTAGGTGAGGGAGGGCACCCGCGCCCCCAGGTGGCGTGCCATTCCTAGAATGGTGCGCGAATCCAGACCGCCGCTCAGGTAAACGCCGCTTTGCAAAGGGGGACGCAGGCGCTTTTCTACGGCTGCTTCCAATAGGCGCGCGGTTTCTTCCACGCTTTCTTCGAACGAAGCGCCGCTCCAGGCGGGCAGGTGGTCGAAATCCCAGTAGTGCTCCACCGTCAATTGGTCGTTTTCCGGACGGTAACGCAGCAGCGAACCGTAAGGCAGCAAGCGGATGCCGGTGAAGTACGTTTTGTCGCTTAACAGGCGTTGAAAACGGATAAAATCGGCCACTGCGTCCAGGTCGAGTTCTTTGTGGAAATTCGGCAGCGTACTGAGCGCGGCGATTTGCGGGGCAAAGGCCAATTGTCCGTTGAAGTGAGCGTAGTAGTGGGGAATCAGGCCGTAGCGGTCGTTGGCAAGCCATAATTCGCCCCGTTCCGCATCCCACACGGCCGTGGCAAAGACCCCCTCCAGGCGGGCGGGGAAGGCGCTCCCTTCGTGGGCGTACAGCGCAGCCACCAGGGCGGCATCTCCCTTGGGCAGGGGCGCGTTTTGACGGGCTGCTATCTCGCTGCGCAGCGCTTCGGCATTGTACAGTTCCCCAAAGAAAACGGCACGTACTTTCCCGAGAACTGCGGGCTGCGGTTCTGTGCTAAACAGGCCGATGTTGACCTGTCCCAGAGCCGCTTTTCCTGCCTGCCAGGTTTGTACCTGAAACCAGGGCTGCAGAGCACAACGCGCACCCATGTTTTGGATATGGGTTGCCGGTACTTCATTGTGGGTATTGACAAGGCCAAAAACGCCGCTCATAAAAATTTGTACTCCTGGGGGGTGATGATTGCAATTATCCCGGTGCGAAATTTACCCGAATAGAATGGTGTGTGCTCGTTTGTAACGGGTGCTGAATTGTATCATCCATAGGCAGATGACCAGCGTAAAGACGGTCAACAGCAGGATGTACCCCCACCCGATGAGGGGCGAGAACCCGGCCGGCAAGAAGTGTGCCAGAAGGCGGTCCATGAGGCCGATGAAAATATAGTGGCTGAGGTAAATGCCATAGGTGCTGGCGCTTAAAATACGCACGCTTTTTTCCCAGGTGCGGGGCGTGGGGATGCGCTCATACACCATGAAACAACACAGGAGACCCAACGAGAGCAGCATGGAGGTGATTTTAATGTGGCTATCGGCGTGTTGCCATCCGGAACCATCGCGTTGAAAGGCCAGGCTGCCCTCGACAATCGTCAGCCCGAAGGCCAGCAACGTCAGCCAGGGAAGTGCGCTTCTCCAGCGTAGCAGGGGGGCAAAGGCCGCGGGAGACATTCCAACGGCCAGGCCAAAAGGAAAGTAAAACGCGAATTGCAGGTATTGCAGGGGAATCAGGCGTATCCACTCGGGAATGCCGGAAACGATGCCCCAGATTTGCAGGTAAAAGAGTGCTACGCCAATGATTTGAAGCCAGAAGGCCGATACCAGCAACGTGCGGATACTGCGGCGTCCGAGGGCTACCATGAACGGCGCTAACAAGTAGTAGGCCATTAGCATGGGGATGAAGTAATACTGGTTGAACAGGGTAAGCAGGATTTCTTGCAGGGTTAAGGTGCGTGCCCCAAGGGCTATTTGCCCTGCCAGCCAGATGGCGCTCCACACCACCCATGGCCAGAACAAGCGGGCAATGCGGGTGTAGACAACTTTCCAGGGCAGGGGTTTACGTCCGCCGCTGGTGGCATAGGCAATGAAATACCCGCCAATGAACATGAAGGCCGGGATGGCGATTTTACCGATTTGATCCAGCGGCAGGTAGACATAGCCGCGCGGTTCACCAGGGGCAATTCCCCCCAGCACTTGCCAGGTGGCGTGGTTCAATACAATGCCGATGATGGCAAGCGCGGAGAGTAAGGGGATGTTTCGACGGGGGACAGTGGTTGTGGGGTGGCGCATAGTGGTTTAGCGTAGGCCTATCCAGGCTAGGTTGACCAGGTTGTGGGCGATGACACCGGGCCACAGGCTGCCGGTGCGTTCTCGGAGAAAGCCCAGCCCTAGCCCAATCCACAATTGCATGCTGAGCGTTGGCCAGGCGAAGAAGATGCCGCCTGTGGGAGAGGAGCGCCAGGCGTGGATGCCCCAGAAAAGGACGGCGGTGATTAGCCATCCCCAGCCCAGACGTGCTCCCAGCAGAGACCAGCGGCGTCCGTACAGGCGGTTGAGTTGCGGTTGCCACAAGCCGCGATAAGCAAATTCTTCTGCCAGACCGGGCAGGGTTGCCAGGTAGAGCAGGTAGGGCAGCGAGAGGCTGGTCTCGGCTTGTGGCAGCCCCAGTTGATGAATGAGCGCATTGCGCCCCACGGTGAAGGCCAGCATGAGCGTTGTGATGCCGGCCGCGGCCCGCCAAACTTCTGCGCTTTTAGGCCAGCGCAGGCCGGCCTGACGCCACGCGCCGCTTATCCACAGCGTCACGAGCGCCAGGGCAAAGCGCACAGTCATTACCCCCCAGGGTTGCGGCAAGGCGTACAGCCCCGGCAGGTAGGGCAGGAAACGGTCGAGCAGGAAATACAGTCCCAGCGCCAAGAGCGTCCAATGGCTGCCGCGTTTGGCCGGTACATTGCGTTGTGCCAGCCAGACGAAGGGCAGGGTGGTGAGCAAGGCGAAGAGAGATGGCAATGGTGTGATTCCGAGGGGACTGTCACCTGGTGGGTAAGGCGGGGGAGCGCCTTTTCAGGGTTGCAGGTGGGCGTTGTGTGGCGCGCGGCTACTCGCTATCCAGGAATAGCGTCGCTTGGCGCAGGTAGGCGGTGGTGTTTTGTTTGCGCTGGATGTCTTCTACTACCCGCGACACTTGTTCTTCTTCCAGGGAAAGACGGTTTGCAATTTCGGCCGGGGATTCGCCGCGGTCGTACGCTTCCCAAATGGCATCCAGGACGGCAAACGGCAGGCGGAAGAAGAACTCTTCCTGCGTGCTGCCGCCGGGGTACGTGTCCGAGGTGGGGGTGCGGGCGCGGATTTCTGCGGGGATGTCCAGCACTTCGGCCAGTTGGTACACCTGGGTTTTGAACAGGTGGCCGATGGGTTGCAAATCTACCCCGCCATCGCCGTGTTTGACGAAGAACCCCAGCGCGTGTTCGTTGCGGTTGGCGGTGCCGACTACGGCGTAGTTACGCGCTTCGGCGTGGTAGTAGAGCATCGCCATACGGGTACGCTGTTTGAAGTTGGAAGCGGCCACAATTTGCAAATACTCGGCCGGCGGCAGGCGTTTGGTGTACTCCCGCCCCTGGGGGTCGGTGACCGTCAGGCGGAAGATGTTCAAGGTGGCACTTTCCAGCAGGTTGCCGGGGAGTACGATTTTCGCGCCCCAACCCGCTTTGAAGTCTGGGAACAGGCGGCGGATGGCCTCGTCCCGGCGACGGTAGCAGCCGAAGCCCTCCAGCGCGGGGGTGATGTCTTCGGTAATGGTTTGCACGCCGAATTGCGCGGCCAGTTTACCGGCCAGTTCGGCGCTTTCCGGGCTGGATTCTCCTTCGGGGAGCATCAGCGCCACGACGCGTTTGGGTCCCAGCGCCCGGACGCACAACGCCAGCACGACCGAGGAGTCGATGCCGCCGCTGATGCCCAGCACGGCGCCCTTGCGTTTCAGGGTTTGGTGTATGCTGGTGCGGATGAAGTCGGTGATGCGGTTAATTTCGGTGGATGGGTTCATGGTTTTAGGGGGTTGTTGGTGGGATGCGGCACGCGCCGGACGACTTTGACGCGCTCATCAGGGCGCAGGTCGCTTAGATGGCGGGAAAAATCTTGGGTGAACAGGTGGTGCGTCAACTGGGCAGAGAGTATGCCCACCAGCGCCATTTCTTCGACTTCGCCTAAGCGGTTTTGTTGATTGGCTTTTTGCCACAGATGAGCCACTGCACGTGGTTTGAATAGCCCGGCCTGTCGTACGGCCTGCTCGGACAGGATTTCGGGCAGGTAATCTGGGGTGGCAGGCCCGCAAAAACTGGCCTGGATGGGGGCGCGGTAGGGACGTTTGGGGCGTTGCCAGATTTTTGAGGGCAGATATTTGCGCCCTACTTGTTTCAAAATCCATTTTTCGGTCAGGCCGCGCACTTTCATGTCGGCCGGGAGATGGTTGCCGAAATCCACCACCCGATAATCCAGGAAGGGGAAACGTCCTTCAATGGAGTGCGCCATGCCGGGGCGATCGCCTTGCGAGGAGAGCAGATAGGGCGAGAGGAAGGTCGTGACTTCCAGGTATTGCGCCTGCGCCAATGGCGGCCATTGGTAGAATCCTTCGGGGAGGGGCACCAAATTTTGGGGGTCGGCAGCCCCCTGTGGGGGCGTTGGTTCCAGAAAACGTAACAAACGGGGGGCGTTTCCCCAGCGGAGACGGTGAGAATACCAGGGGGAGTCCGTTTCCGTCAGCCCTTTGCGGAAAAATGCTTGCAGATAGGCTTCGCCGTTTTCCTGTAAGCGGGTGATGTCGGGGTACAGGCGGCGCAGCAGGAGGGGGCGCAAGGTTGAATCGGGGCGTTTGGCCCAAAAACGGCGTACCAGGGCGGCGCGGAAGATGTCGTAACCGCCGAAGACTTCATCGGCCCCCTCGCCGGTGAGCACGACTTTGAGATGATGCTGTTGTACCAGCGCCGAGAGCAAGTACATGGGCGCCGGACTGGTGCGCAGGACGGGGGTTTCGGTGTGCCAGATGACCGCCGGGAAGACGCGGCCGATGTCGGCGTGGGTGGCCTGTACGACGTGGTGCTCGGTGCCCAGATAGGCGGCCATTTCTCGTTGAAAAGGGCTTTCATCGAATTCGGGGTCGTTGAAGGCAATCGAGAAGGTTTCCAGGCGGTTGCCGGTGTGCTGGCGGATGATGGCGGTGGTGAGGGAAGAGTCCAGCCCGCCGCTCAGGTAGGCTCCCACCGGTACATCGGCGCGCAGACGAATGAGCACCGCGTCGACCAGCAGGGCTTCCAGCGCTTCCACGTATTCTTGCCGGGAACGAGGCGGCTGTTCTGGACGGTAGTCGGGCTGCCAGTAGCGGGTGATGGCGATTTCACCGTCCCTGGCCAGCAAGTACGCGCCGGGGGGCAGGGTGAGGACGCCCTCGAAAATCGTATCGGGGGGTTGTACGCTCCAGTAGGTGAAAATCTGTGTCAGCGCCTCGGGGCGCAGGCGGGCGGTGAGCGCCGGATGCGCCAGCATGGCTTTGATTTCGGAGCCGAACAGGAACAGGCCGTTCCGTTGAGCGTAGAACAGGGGGCGGATGCCCAGCCGGTCGCGCGCCAGAAAGAGTTCCTGCTTGCGGCTATCCCAAATCGCGATGGCGAATTGTCCGTTCAGGTGTTGCAGACAGTTGGGGCCATACTCCTCGTACAGGTGCAGGATGACTTCGGTATCGCTGTGGGTGCGAAAACGGTGGCCGCGGCGCTCCAGTTCGGGACGTAATTCCACGTAGTTGAAAATCTCGCCGTTGAAGACAATCCACAAGTGGTCGTCTTCGTTGCCAATGGGTTGTTGTCCGCCGCTCAGGTCGATGATGCTCAAGCGTGCGCTACCCAACCCGGCGTGGGCATCCAGATACAGCCCGAATTCATCCGGGCCGCGGTGCCGCAGCATGGCAAGCATACGTCGTAAGGTGCCCTCATCGGGTGGCGGGGCAGGAGATAGGTTGAGCATACCGGTGATGCCGCACATAGGGTTCGTTTGTTGGTTGGGTGGGGGGTGTCTTGGGGCCGGGGGGCTCATGTACCGCAGGCGAAAGACACCGGTTGGAGGGGGATGGCCTTCAGGCCAATCCCTTGCGGGTTAATTTGCCAGAACTGGTGCGTGGGAGGGCTTCCCGAAAGACCACGCTTTGGGGCACCATGAAATCTTCCAGGTGGGCGCGGCAATGGCGCAGTACGTCGGCTTCGGTCAAGTTCGGGTCGTCACTGGCAATATAGGCTCTGATGGCTTGCCCTAGCAGCGGGTCGGGGACGCCAACTACCAGCGCCTCGCGCACGCCGGGCAGGGTATAGAGCACGTTTTCAATCTCTTTGGGAGGCACTTTTTCACCGCGACTCTTGATGATGTCATCCATGCGCGAGAGGAAGTAAAAGTAGCCCTGCTCGTCCTGGTGGAAAAGGTCGTTGGTGTAGCACAGCCGTTCGCCGGGGGTGGGGCCGGGGCGGTAACGGCGGGCGCTGGCTTCCGGCTTGTTCCAGTAGCCGCGCATCACATTACGGCCGCGTACCACCAGTTCACCTGTTGAACCGGGGGGCAGGCGATTGCCGTTTTCATCTTCCAGCCAGGCTTCTGTGCCGGGGATGGGAATGCCCACCGACCCGGGGCGCACATCCAACTGTTCAGGCGGCAGGTACAGGGTGCGTTTGGTTTCCGTCAGGCCGTACATGGAGTACAGGCGCGCCTGGGGAAACTTCTTCTGCAGGGCGCTGATGTGACTGGGCGGCAGGGCGGCGGCGGTGTTGGTGAGGTAGCGCAGATGAGATAAGTCATAAGAACTCAAATCCATTTCCAACAGGACAGAAAAGATGGTCGGCACGCCGGGAAAGCCGGTCACCCTTTCGGCGGCCATCTTTTTGAGCGCTGCGGCGGGGAAGGCAAAACTGCTCTCCAGTACCATGGTGCCGCCAAAGATGCTCACCATCAGCCACTGGTACAGGCCGTAATCGAAGGAAAGCGGCAGGGCGTTGAAGATGATGTCATCCGGCCGATTTTCCAGATACTCGATGATAGATTGCGCCGCGAAGACCACGTTATCGTGCCCCTCCATGACCCCCTTTGGGTCGCCGGTAGAGCCGGAAGTGTACACCAGGCAGGCTAAATCCAGGTCGATGTTGACGTGTGCCGGACGGCTGGCCGGAAAATCACGTTGGATTTGCTCCCAAGGCAGGATACAAACGCCCTTTGGGGTGGGTGGCGTTTTCCCGGAAGTCAGGATGAGCGTTTGGGGCAGTCCCGTTTCCGCGTTCTCCCTTAGGGATTCTGCCGCCTGGATGGATTGCCGTCCCCCGGTGATGAGCGCCTGAGCGCCGCAATCCCGCAGGATGTAGGCCAGTTTGTTGGCCTTGGTGGTGTGGTTGACCACCACAAAAACCCCGCCGGCTTTTAGGACACCAAAGATGCCAACGGCTAAGGCGACGCTGTTGGGCAGATAAAGCACCACCCGCTCACCGCGTTGCAGGCCGTTCTCTCGCAGTGCGTGCGCCAGACGATTGGCCTGCGTTTCCACCTCGGCATAGGTCAGACGGGAAGCGCCACACACCAGCGCGATTTTTTCCGGCCGGTGGTCAACGTGTTGCTCAAAGAAGGCGTGTAAGAGACGGGCCATGCATTTCGACATTCGTCGCGTCGCATTGGGAATGCGCAAGTTTCAGTTGGCTGCTACGAGCGCAGGCAGGACGCGTGCCACGTACTGCGCCATGTTGTGCACCGAATCAAAATTCTCGGGGATGATGTCCTCATCCGGTACGCTGATGCCAAAGTTATCTTCCACGAAGGAGACCAGTTCGAGTACGTTCATCGAATCCACGATGCCTGCTTCGAGAAAAGAAGTTTTGTCAGGATAGGGATAAGTTTTTTCGAACAGAATGTTTTCGGCAAGGTACTGGCGAATTTGGGTGAGAATAGTGTCCATAAGATAAAAAAATCCTTTCGCTATTTGTATTCCCCAATGTTTGGGTAGCGTAACTTTAGCATCGTTTGACACGATCTCAAATTTCGGATTTGTTAGGGGCAGGTGGGCAGGTGGTCAGGTGACCGCTAAAAAATGCAAAATGTTGACTACCCGACTACCCGACATCCACGGTGCGCTAACGGCTTGCGTTATTAGAATGTTCTTGCATGGGACGTGGTGTTGGTGTATCCTCAAGGTGATACAAACCGCGGGGACGCTGACAGGGCGTGAGCGTGT
>DAOTZN010000077.1:0-13523 GCA_034434095.1 Anaerolineales bacterium | reverse complement strand
GTTGGGAACACCAACCCACAAGTCGGCACGTTGGGAATGCCGCCCCCCAGGTCGGCACGTTGGGAACACCAACCCCCAAGTCGGCACGTTGGGAACACCAACCCACAAGTCGGCACGTTGGGAACACCAACCCACAAGTCGGCACGTTGGGAACGCCGACCTCCAGGTCGGCACGTTGGGGTAGCCCAAAACCTTACCGCAAAGTTGCCAAAGCACAAAGATTTTTCAGGATGGTTCATTGGGTACCCCCAATACGTAGGACAGGCTTTCAGCCTGTCCCCCTTGGGTACGCCCCCGCTGACTGCTGACTACCTGACTACCTGACGCCTACCCACGCGCTATGAAAATTCTCTTCGCCATCCCCCACTACTTCGCAGCCCAGGGGGGCACACACGCCTCACAACGTGCCGCCCGTCAGGTGCGCTTGCAAGCCTTGACGGCTTGCCTGAGCGCCCTGCACACCACCTTTGGTGCGCCACACGGGCAAATTGACATCGCCCAACGACAAGCGCGGCCCGCCAACCAGAACAGCGCGCACCACATTCAGGTAGACCTGCTGACCGATGGGGAACATCACCTGCTGGATGATTGCCCCTTACCCGATGCGCTTTACACCCACCGGCCTCAATCCGTCCCCGCGTTGCACCTGGGCTTTGCCTGCCAGCGGCATTTGGCAGAAAATTTAGGCGACTTCGATTACTATGTTTACCTCGAAGACGACCTCCTTTTGCACGATCCACTTTTTTTTCAAAAACTAGCCTGGTTCACCCTGCAAGCCGGGAATGAATGTCTGTTACAGCCCAACCGCTACGAAGCCAGCCCGACCGCCCCACTGCATCGGGTGTATGTGGATGGCGACCTACGCCCCGAAGTCACTGCGCCCTTTCAGGACACCACGCAAACCCCAGAATTATGCGCCCTGGTTTTGGGGCAAGAACTGCGCTTTGTGCGCCCGCTTAATCCGCATAGCGGCTGTGCCTTTCTAAACGCCACACAGATGCGCCGCTGGGCCGCAACGCCGGATTTCGGCCAGCCCAGTCAGGCATTCATCGGCCCGCTGGAGAGCGCTGCCACCCTGGGGGTCATGCGGCATTTTCGGGTGTACAAACCCGCCCCTGAAAACGCGGCCTTCCTGGAAGTGCAACACTTTGGGACGGGTTTTCTCAGCCTGCTGGGGACTAAGGTGCACCTGTAAATTTAAACGAATGCCGCATGTGACGATAAAGCGGCTTCAGACGGGGGTACATCTTGTGATACACGTTGTGGTACAAATCATCGTACATCTGGCGGGCCGCCGGGTTTGGCTCAAAGGTGTCACGCAAGTGCGTCATTTCGGCTACCGCACGCGCAAAATCAGGGTGCACCCCCACGCCAACGGCCGCGTCAATTGCCGCACCCAATCCCGATGCCTCGTACACGTGCGGACGTGAGGCCGGCAGCCCGAAGATATCTGCCGTCAACTGCATAGCCGCCGTACTCTGACTGCCACCCCCGGCAACGCGTAACTCCGTAATCGGGATACCGCTGCGCTTTATGGTGCGTTCCGCTCCCTCTCGCAAAGCATAGGCCAGCCCTTCTAATATGGCACGGTAAATGTGCGCCCGCGTGTGCACATCGCTGAAGCCAATGATGGCGCCGCGCGCTTCTGGGCCGGGGTGTCGCAAACCAGGCGACCAGTAGGGTTGCAACACCAGGCCATCGGAACCCGGCGGAACTTGGCGCACCAAATCATCGAAGAGCGCCTCTGGGGGAATGCCACGTTCTCCGGCCAGTTTTTGCTCTCGCAGTCCAAATTCCTGTTTGAACCATCTCACCATCCAATAGCCGCGAAAAATTTGTACTTCCAGGCTATAGGCATCGGGCACGGCAGCCGGATAGGGCGGCAGCAAGGGGATAACCTCAATGTAGCGTTTATGAATGGTGTTGATAGTGGCGGTAGTGCCGTAACTTATCGCCCCAATGTGTGGCTCAAGTGCCCCCGCACCCAACACTTCGGTGGCTTTATCTGAGGCGGAAGCAATCAACGGCAAACCGGCCGGGATGCCCGTGGCCTGGGAGGCCTGGGAGGTGATTTCCCCCAGGGGCTGCGCGGGAGGAATCAACATCGGGAGCATATCCGGCGACATGGGGACCGCGCGCCACTTCCAATCCCAGGGGCGCGCCCAAGTCTGACGTTTGTAGTCAAAGGGCAAATACCCCACCTGACAGGCTACCGAATCCACAAAACGTCCGACCAATTTCCAGGTCAGGTATCCCGAAAGCAGCAGATACTTATGCGTCCGCTGCCAGACTTCGGGTTGATGGGTACGAATCCAATTGGCTTCGGCCTCGGCTTGCAGGTAAGCCACGGTATCCGATAGACCAATCAACCGAAAAGCCAGCCCCCATAAGCCACCAACCGGCTGCAACCCCTCGGTGCGACGCTGATCAAGCCATACGATGGCCGGGCGCAACGGCTCTCCATTAGCGTCCACATTGATTACCGTACTGCGCTGGGTGGTAAGCACCACCGCGGCAATCCCGGATTTATCCACTCCCTGCGCCCATAAACCCTGACAGGCCGCACACACCGCCTCCCAAAAAACTTGCGGGTGCTGTTCGGCCAACCCCGGTGCGGTGGAAAAATAAGGTTCGATAGGCACCTGCATCTTGGCAAGCAAAGTGCCCCGCGGGTCAAATAGCAAGGCACGCACACTTTGCGTGCCGTTATCAATGGCGAGGATGTTTTCAGGCATAGTGGGCTGATTTTACCACCCCAGATTGCGGTGTCTCAGGACGAAATGCTTTTTCAGGCAAATTGTCCCCCGACCAACCGACGCATTTTCCGCATGCTTTCGCCTGTTTTCTGAGGCAGGGGCTTGTGATACAATCGCAACATGGACGTTTTACAGGCTATTCACACGAAACGTGCGGTACGCAAGTTCCTCCCAAAGCAACTAAAGGACGACGAAATCCGCGCCATCCTGAACGCCGGCCGGCGGGCACAATCTTCCAAAAACAGCCAGCCGTGGCGCTTCATCGCCGTGCAAGAACACGCCACCCTGGAAGCCCTCTCCCAGTGTGGCGACTGGGCCGGGCATATTGCCGGTGCAGCGCTGGCAGTCGCTATCTTGACCCCGGAGCCGCTGGCAAAATTCCAGACCATGTTCGACGCCGGGCAGGCCGCCGCCTACATGCAACTGGCCGCCTGGGCGCTGGGCATCGGCTCGTGTCCGGCCAGCATTTACCAACCCGACAAGGCTCGCGCCATCCTGGGCTTTCCCGATGAATGGCACGTGCGCATCGTCCTTTCTTTTGGCTACCCGGCGAATCCCGACGTGTTGACCCGTCCAAACCGGAGCGGCGGACGTCAGCACCTTGAGAAAATCGTGCATTGGGAAACCTGGTAAATGCAAACCTTTTACCACGATCTGTTCACCTTCCCGCTACCGGAGAAGCACCGCTTTCCGATGGAAAAATACCGTCTGGTACGAGAGCGATTGCTGGCCGAAGGCACGCTTACCCCGGATGAAATGCGCGTTCCACCGGCTGCCAGCGATGCTCAATTGTGTCTGGCGCATACTCCGGAGTACGTACGCAAGGTGAGGCAGGGCGAACTGACCCCCAAAGAAATCCGTCGCATGGGGTTTCCCTGGTCCCCGCAATTGGTGGAGCGCTCACGCCGCTCGGTGGGCAGCAGCATCGCAGCCGGATACGCCGCCCTGCAGGACGGGTTGGCCGTCAACCTGGCGGGCGGTACCCATCACGCCCACGCCGACTTCGGCGCCGGATATTGCGTGTTCAACGATGTGGCCGTGGCAATCCGTGTACTGCAACAGGCAAAGCGCATCCGTCACGCGGCAGTCATTGACTGTGATGTGCACCAGGGCGATGGCACCGCCGCTATTTTCGCCGCCGACCCCAGCGTGTTTACTTTTTCGGTACACGGGGCCAAGAACTTCCCCTTCAACAAGCCCCCCAGTTCACTGGATATCCCCCTGCCGGATGGCACCACGGACGCTGCTTACCTGCAAGCCGTACAACGCGGCCTGGATGCGGCCCTGGATGGCTTCTCCCCTGACCTCATTTTCTACCTGGCAGGCGCCGACCCTTACGAGGGGGATACGCTCGGACGGCTGTCTGTAACCAAGGAAGGGCTGGCCCACCGTGACCGGATGGTGTTGCAAGCCTGTCGGCAAGCCGGACTGCCCATCGTCATCGTGATGGGCGGCGGGTACGCCCGTCATACCGCGGATACGGTGGATATCCACGCCCAAACCGTGCGCATCGCCCGGCAATACGCTCAAAGCGCAACCTTTTCCCATTGAAGCACGTACAAGGGGGCGCAGAACAATCCTACGCACCACAGGAGGTATGAACATGACTCGGGAAACACGTGGCCCATTACGCCGCTCACGCCACAACCGAATTTTGGCCGGTGTCTGCGGCGGCCTGGGAGAATTCTTTGGTATCAGTCCATTCTGGTTCCGCCTGGCTTTTCTGATTGCCCTCATCCCCGGTGGCGTCCCTGGCCTGGTGCCATACTTGATTTTGTGGCTGGTCATTCCAAAAGCACCGCGCGCGTGACAATGGACAGGTGGCAGCGGGGGCGGGACCTGTTATGCAACCAAGGCCCGCGCCCGCTGTAACACGACCTCCATCATTTCGGGCGTCAGGCGCCCGGTAAAGGTATTCTGCTGACTAGGGTGGTAGCAGCCCAGCAGCGTGTACCGTCCCAGGGGGATTTCTGCGCCATGAGCAAACTTCGGTTTGGGGTGCGGCAGGCGGATGCCCAAATTGCTCAAGGCCCGCAAGGTATAGTCAAAAGCAATGCCCCCCAGCGCCAAAATCACACGCACCTCAGGCAACAACCTCAATTCGGCCTCCAGGTAGGGCAAACAATTGGCCAATTCGGCCGCCGTAGGGCGATTTTTAGGCGGTGCGCACCGCCCCGCGGCGGTGATGCAGGCCCCATGCAAGGTCAAACCGTCGCCTCGGTGGGTAGAGTGTGGCTGAGAAGCAAAGCCGGTGCGGTACAACGCAGCATACAAAAAATCGCCGGAGCGGTCGCCGGTGAACATGCGTCCGGTGCGATTGGCGCCATGTGCCCCAGGCGCTAATCCCACCAGGAGCAAGCGGGCTTGAAAATCGCCGAAACAGGGCACAGGCCGCCCCCAGTAGTCCTGGTCGGCATAGGCGCGGCGTTTGGTACGGGCGACTTCTTCACGGTAAGCCGTCAAACGGGGACAACGACGGCAAGTGAGGATGGTTTCGATTAGATGATCCATGGGAAGAACGGTTCCTTTTTTCAATCCGGGGATGCTTGTCAGCGCAGTTTCGACGGGACGCTACGCAGTCCCTGCCTCAGCCCAGGGCGGCACTGGCGCAGGCAAAATCGGCTGAGAGCCGACTGACGACAGATCAAACCCCCTTTCGGGTGCAAGTGGCTTTTTGTCATGAGGCAGGGCTTCAGTTTACTAAAGTGGGCTCACCCAAATTCTACCAAACTGGAGGCGGGCATTTTTTATTTGCCTGTTATTGGCGTTCGCCCATGAATAACTTCGCGATTTGTTGGTTCTTCATTTGCCGACCTGTCTGTGCCACCTGTGCCATGTAATGGTACGCAGTGGCATGGTCGGTATCATGTACCGCCGACCTATGGTCGGTAATCCCAGGCGGAGCCTGGCGATACGATTGCTTCGAGGTTCGTTTGCGCACCGCCAGAAGGGTAGGAGTTCTTCCTTGGCAGCACAACCGGGCAGATTTTCATCTAGAAAAACCTTGGCACCCTGGCGACTCTGCGTTAAGGTTTTGGATCTGCCCCAACTTGCCGACCTGGAGGTCGGCGCTCCCACTTTGCCGACCTGGAGGTCGGCGCTCCCACTTTGCCAACCTGGGGATCGGCGCTCCCACTTTGCCGACCTGGGGATTGGGGCTCCCAGGCTAGGGGAAGTAGCCTCCTCGCGCCTGGTAAGCGAGTGAGGGAACTTAGCCAAAGCCCAATGTTCAGCACCTGAGAATTTGTCTTGTAGCGCAGGTTTTCCAATCTGCGGACAGGCTGAAAGCCTATCCTACACGGCATCCCGCATCCAATGATGACAGGCTGAAAGCCTGTCCTACACGACACGACGCGAGGGTAAAATGCTTATCCGTGGGATTGGGGGATTTGCCAATTTTCGCCAGATACCAAAGCCAGGGGAATTTTTAGGGTATACTTGCGCATTAGACCATCATCTTATTTCGGAAGTGTTCCTCCCCATGTTACGCTACTTCATCCAAGGACTCGCCCTGGGGCTCCCGGCGGCCTTCATGCCGGGGCCATTACAGGCTTATCTCTTCTCACAAACCATGAGGAACGGTTGGCGGCGCACCCTACCGGCCGCCCTGGCGCCGCTGCTCAGTGACATACCGGTCATCACACTGACCCTGCTGGTGACGGCGCGCTTATCGCCCACTATCTTGCACCTGTTGAAAACCGCCGGCGGGGGGTTCCTGCTCTACCTGGCATGGGGTGCTTTTCAAACCTGGCGCACCTACCAACCGCAGAGCGTTTCCCCTCAGGCCGGGCGACAAAGCGTGTGGCAAGCCGCGTTGACCAACCTCCTGAATCCCAACCCCTACCTGTTTTGGGGGCTGGTCGGTGTTGACATCCTGCGTAGTGCCTGGGTGGATGGCTCTCCAGCCTGGGCCATTGCCTTCCTCCTGGGATTTTACCTGTTGCTGCTGGGCGGCAATGCGCTAACCATCTTCCTGTTTGGCAGCGCCCGAGAAGCACTGCCGCGCCTCAACCGCAGTATGATTTTGCTCTCCGCCGTGGCACTTGCCGCACTAGGTGCATATCAAATTTTCGGTTGAACGCGATTGAACAAACCTACAACCAAAGGAGTTTTTCGTTCATGTCTCATTCCCCTTACATTCCCGAAAGCGTCATGGTCATCATGGCGCACCCGGACGATATCGAATTTAGTTGCGCCGGTACCGTTGCCCGCTGGGTGAAAGCCGGCGCGCGCGCCTGCTACGTGCTGTGCACCAGTGGTGACGTCGGCATTGCCGAGCCCGGCATGACGCGTGAACGCGCTACAGAAATCCGCGAGGCCGAACAGCGTGCGGCTGCCCGCATCGCGGGGGTGGAGGAAGTGGTCTTTTTGCGCGAGCCGGACGGCATGCTGGTCAACACGCTGGAATTGCGCAAGAAACTGGTGCGCGAAATTCGCCGTTTCCGCCCCGAAGTGGTCATCACCGGCGATCCCACCATCGTGTGGGCCGGCGATACCTACATCAACCACCCTGACCACCGCGCCGCGGCCGGCGCGGCACTGGACGCAGTCTTCCCGGCGGCCGGGCAACCCAATTTGTTTGAAGACCTGGGCTTACCGGCGCACAAGCCACGCAAGGTGTACGTCACCAGTTGGGGGGAAGTCAACACCTGGGTTAGCATTGACGACACTATCGAGACCAAAATCCAGGCGCTTCTGGCACACAAAAGCCAGGTTAAGCCCGAGGTGGGTGAGCGCATCCGCAATTGGGCAGCCGAACGCGCCCGCGGTAAAGAAATGCAATATGCCGAAGCCTTTCGCGTCATCACGCTGGAAAGCGATGAGGCTTGGGAGAAGCGGAAATAGGAAAACGCAAAACGCAAAATGCTGACTACCTGACTACCGTCCACCTGCCCCATGACACCGGCTGGAAGCCGGTTGCACGCTTTCGCACAGTAGGCAGGTGACAGGTGACAGGCGTCAGCCAAACACCCGCCTACCTGACCACCTGACTACCTGACTACCTGCCCCATGACACCGGCTGGAAGCCGGTTACACACTTTCGCACAGTGGGCAGGTATCAGGCAATAGGTGACCGTTGACTGCTCTCCACCGTCCATCATCCACCGTCCACCGTCTACCGTCCATGACCTTCCGCCGTATCTTTCACACCTGGTGGCCGCTGGCCGCCTCCTGGCTGCTGATGGGCACCGAACTGCCCATGCTGAGCGCGATTGTGGCGCGCATGCCCAACCCCAAAATCAACCTGGCGGCCTATGGTGGCGTCGTCTTCCCCATCGCGCTAATTATCGAAGCGCCGGTCATCATGCTGCTGGCGGCCAGCACGGCCTTGAGCAAGGATACCGCCTCCTACCGTAAACTCAAGCGCTTCACGCTGAGCGCCGCAGTGCTGTTGACCCTGTTGCACGTCCTGCTGGCTTTTACCCCATTGTACGACTTGGTCATCGTGCGCCTGCTCAAACCCCCGGCCGAAATCATCGACCCGGCGCGCCTCGGCCTGATGTTGCTGACCCCCTGGACGGGCGCCATCGCTTACCGCCGCTTCCAGCAAGGCGTGATGATTCGCTTCGGACGCTCGGATATTGTCGGCAGCGGCACGCTGGTGCGGTTGAGCGCCGATGTAAGTGTGTTGCTGATGGGCTACTCTCTGCACGCCTGGGTGCCGGGCATCGTGGCCGCCGCCACTGCCGTCTCGGCAGGCGTGATTAGCGAGGCCATCTACGCCGGCGTACGCGTGCGCCCCATCCTGAAAGGGGCGATGAAACAAGCCCCACCGGTCCCAACACTCACCTGGCGCGCCTTCGCGGCCTTCTACATCCCGCTGGTGCTCACCTCCCTGCTAACCATGCTGTGGCAGCCGCTAGGCAGTGCGGCACTTAGCCGTATGCCGCGCGCCCTTGATTCGTTGGCTGCCTGGCCGGTGGTCTCCGGACTGGTCTTCATGCTGCGCAGTGGCGGCATGGCTTACAACGAAGTCGTGGTGGCCCTGTTGGATGAAAAGCGCTCCTCGCCCGCACTGTGGCGCTTTGCCCAATACCTGGCATTGGGCCTGAGCGCCATCCACCTGCTAATTACCGCCACACCGCTGGCCTATTTGTGGTTTGGGCGCGTCTCCGCCTTGCCGCCGGAACTCGTCCGCCTGGCACAGGTGGCCTTCTGGCTGGCGCTGCCCATGCCGGCGCTCAACGTGCTGCAATCGTGGTATCAGGGCGCCATCTTGTTCGGACGCAAAACGCGCGGCATCCCCGAATCGGTGGGCATCTTTCTCATCGTCTTTCTGCTGGGGCTGGGGGCCGGCATCTTGTGGTCGGCGGTGGCCGGGCTGTTCATCGGCGTCAGCGCCCTGACACTGGCCATGGGCGCTCAAACCGTTTGGCTGCGTCAACGCGCCGCGCCCATCCTGGCGCAAGTTGCCCGACGGGATAGCGCGTAAGGTTTGCACATGTAAAACCATCTAAAAGGCGAGTGTACCAATGCTCGCCTTTTTTCGTTAACCTCACCACCGAAAGGAGTAATGACTATGCGCATTTTCTGGATGATAACGCTGGCCGCGGCGGCCTTGCTTTTGAGCGCCTGCAGCCCCAAAAGTTCCCCCTTCCCCACAGGAGCGCCTGCTACCCAGCGGCCAGCGGGGGTGCAGACCCCCTCTCAGGTGGCCGCGCCCCCTCAAAGGGAGTCTGTACCCCAGGAATCTTCCGGGGCACCTCCCACCCCCAGGGTCACGCCAGACTCTGAAGAACAGCCGCCCCCTGGGGCTTCTTCCGAATTTTCTACCGATTTCAGCCTTCACAGCGTGCCATACAGCGAGATTTTCTCCGGCGGGCCACCGAAGGACGGTATCCCGGCCATTGACAACCCGCAATTTGTGAGCGTGACAGCAGCCGACGAGTGGCTGGTCGACCGTGAGCCGGTGATTTTGTTCCAACTAGGCGAAGAGGTGCGCGCCTATCCCCTGCAAATTTTGATCTGGCACGAGATCGCCAACGATGTGGTGAATGGGACGCCGGTGGTGGTGACGTTTTGCCCGCTGTGCAATACGGCCATTGCCTTTGTGCGCCGCGTGGAGGGGCAAACGCTGGATTTCGGTACTACCGGACGACTGCGCTATAGCAACCTGGTGATGTACGACCGTCAGACCGAATCATGGTGGCAACAGGCGACCGGGGAAGCGATTGTCGGTACGTTGACAGGCCAACAGTTGCAGGCACTGCCGGCCAGCATCATCGGCTGGGGGACTTTTAAGCAGGCCTATCCGCAAGGCAAGGTGCTCTCACGGCAGACCGGTTTTGTGCGTTCCTATGGGCGCAACCCATACGCCGGGTATGATGACGTCAACAGTTCGCCGTTTCTGTACCGTGGGCCGGAGACGCCTCATCAGTTGCCCCCTATGGCGCGCGTCCTGACGCTCGATTTGAACGGGGAGCCGGTGGCCTACCCGTATGAGGTGCTGGCGCAGGTCGGTGCAGTCAACGATACGGTGGGCGGCAAGGCGGTGGTGATTTTGTGGCAATCCGACACGGCCTCGGCATTGGACAGCGGCACGCTGGCCGAGGGGCGGGCGGTGGGTAGTGCGGCCGCGTACCGTCGCACACTGGATGGTCAAACGCTGACCTTTACTTTTCGCGATGGGGAATGGCAAGACGTTGAAACCGGCAGTACCTGGAACGTGCTGGGCGAAGCGTTGGACGGCCCGTTAGCGGGCAAGCACCTGGAGCCCTTGGTAAGCATCAACCATTTTTGGTTCTCATGGGCAGCCTTCCGTCCGGAGACACGCATTTACGGGGAGCCGTAGATGGGGCGAAAAATGTTCGCCCTCTGCCTTTGCACGTTTGACAGCGATCAACCATCAGCCATCAGCCGCCTTGTGACAAGATACTACGTTCCTCAGGCGTGAGAGAACCAGGCCTATCCATCTGCGCTGGAGAAAGGGATGCGCATCTTGCTATGCTGAAAAGGTTGTGCAATCATGCGCTCCCATGAACATCTCTTAGTCTGCCCAAATCATTTGACACATCCCCACAGAAATGGTAAAATCTCGGCGCTCAAAATTGGGGGCTCGTCTAACGGTAGGACAGCGGACTCTGGATCCGTTAGTAGGGGTTCGAATCCTCTGCCCCCAGCAATAAGCCGGATGCATACAGCGCATCCGGCTTGTTTTTATTCCCCCCCCAGGCATGATTTTGCATATTCCCCTCACCAAGGGCGCAAAATCGGGGTAAAATAGAGCAATTATCCGAACACCAGAAAACCCACCCCGATACCCAACTATGCAAGAAACGGCAAACATCGTCATCATCGGTGGCGGGGTGATGGGCGTCAGCACAGCCTATCACCTGGCCGCACGCGGCGTGCGCGATATTGTGCTCCTGGAAAAGGAAGATTTTTACGGCACCGGCGCAACCGGACGTTGTGCCGGCGGCGTGCGCTATCAGTTCAGCACCGCAATCAATATCCGTCTATCGCTTGAAAGCCTGCCTATGTTGGAGCGCTTCGAGGAGGAAATCGGCTATCCCGTGGATTACCGGCAATGCGGCTACCTATTCGTGCTCACCCGTCCGGAGGATGTGCGCCTTTTTGAGCGCAACGTGGCCTTGCAACATCAGCTCGGAGTGATGACCGAATGGCTAGATGGCGATGAAATCCGTAGACGCCTGCCCTTAATGCGTTTTGAGGACGCCCTGGGAGGCACCTTCTACCCAAAAGATGGCCTGGTGGACCCCAATGGGGTGGTGCAGGGATACCTGAAGGCGGCCCAACGTTTAGGGGTCAAGGCGTACTCTGGGAGGCCGGTGATCGGGATAAACTCAAAGGGTGGACGCATTCAGGGTGTGGAAACCCCCGCGGGGTCGTTGGCCTGTGAAACCATCATCAACGCGGCCGGCCCCTGGGCAGGGGAAATCGGTCGGATGGTGGACGTTTCCATCCCCATCAGCCCCATCCGCCGCCAGTGGCTAACCACAACACCATTGCCGGAAATCCCCGCCGACTTTCCCTTTGTAATTGACTTCGCACAGTCGTTGTACTTCCACCGCGAAAGCAACGGACTATTGAGCGGCATGTCTAACCCCGATGAAGCGCCGGGCTTTCACCAGTACCCCGACCTGGATTGGGAATTGACGCACATGACGGCGGCTACTGAGCGTATGCCGTTGCTGGAAAAGGCCGGTGTCACCGGCCGGGTGGCAGGGCTGTACGAAGTCACGCCCGATGCACACCCCATTTTTGGCGCTACGCCCGTGGAGGGGTTCTACGTGGTGGCCGGCTTTTCGGGACACGGCTTCATGCACGGCCCCATTGCCGGGAAGTTGATGGCCGAAATCTTGTTGGATGGTCAGGCGCATAGCGTAGATGTCTCCGGTCTTGACTTAGCGCGTTTTGAGACAGGCCGGCTAATTCACGAACAGAATGTCGTGTAACAACCAAAAATAAACTATTCAAGGTTCAAGAATATGCCCTCTGCAGAAATTATCACCATTGGCACAGAAATTTTACTTGGAGAAATCACCGATACAAACGCGCGCTATATTGCTCGCGCGCTGAGACGGATCGGGATGGATTTATATCGCAAAACCAGCGTCGGCGATAACGTGGGACGCATTGCCCAGGCCATTCAGGAAGCCCTGGAACGCAGCGACGTTGTGATTACCACGGGCGGGCTAGGCCCTACGGTTGATGACCCTACCCGTGAGGCCGTGGCCCGTGCCTTTGGGGTAGAAACCGAGTTCCGGCCGGAGTTATGGGAGCAAATTCAAGCCCGTTTCGCCCGCTTTGGACGACAACCCACCGAGAACAACAAACGGCAGGCATACATTCCGAAAGGCGCTACCGCTATCGAGAATGCGGTTGGCACGGCGCCCTGTTTCCGCATGGAGAATGAAAACGGCATGGTCATTTCGCTGCCCGGTGTCCCCCGCGAGATGGAACACCTCATGCAAAATGACGTGTTGCCCTACCTGACGGCGCGTTATCCCGACCTGGGTATTATCAAAGCGCGCGTATTGCACACCGCCGGGGCAGGCGAATCGAATATCGATGCCCTGATCGGCGACCTGGAAACCCTCTCTAACCCCACGGTTGGGCTGGCGGCGCACTCCGGACAAGTGGATGTGCGCATTACCGCCAAAGCCAACACCGAAGCACAAGCCGACGCGCTCATTGAGCCGGTAGAAGCGGAAGTGCGCGCCCGTTTGGGCATTTGGGTGTATGGCGCCGACGAGGAAACGCTGGAGCAGGTTGCCTTTCAGGCCTTGAAGAAGCAACAATGGCGGGTAGCCGTGGTTGAAGCCGGATTGGGCGGAGAATTGATACGCCGACTGGCCTCAGATGATGAAGAAAGTTCCTTTGCCGGCGGGGAACTGCTCAGCCAGGTCCCCAACAATGAGGAATTGCATACCATCACAAACGCCTACCGCCAAAATCGAGAGGCACAGGTCGGTTTAGGCGTTGTGCTGCGCCCTGAAAAGGAAAAGCAAGACATATTCATGGTATTGATTACCCCCCAAGATGAGCAACTATTGGCGCGTCCCTACGGGGGGCCGCCCCAAATGGCCACCCAATGGGCAGTCAACCATGCCCTCAATTTGCTACGCAAGTTGTAGCCCTGCTCAGTCCCCTGGCATCTGGCACAACTGCCCAAAAAACGCCAGAGTCCAGCCGATAACGTTCTCTACAGGCAACGCAGATGATTATGACAGTTTCTCCAAACAACTACTCACCCCATACAAAAAGCCATGACGCAACACGCTGATATTCTGCTCACAAATGCTG
>DAOTZN010000076.1:0-1515 GCA_034434095.1 Anaerolineales bacterium | reverse complement strand
CAGCGGTTGCTGTCTGGTGCGATGCGCTACGGAGCGCCCGCCGGAATGCATGACGACACGGTAATGGCGCTTGCTATCGCGTGGTCGGCGGCGGCTGCGACAATGCGAGTAGGCTGGTGAGATTATGATGGGACTACAACCAGGACTATATTTGTATGACGGCATCAAAGCGCGACCGCTTGATGCGATTGCTCAACTACTGGACAGCGGCACGATGACCGCAAGCGAGTTAGCGTACCGCGTTGCGTGGTCATACATCGCGCTACGGACGCGGCGAGCCGCCATCGAGCAGTTCGACTTCGTTTGGCGCATTAATGGTAACGATACGGACACCGCGCCGATGGCGCTCGACTGGACAGAGACAGCTGGTCGGATTGACGAAGCAATCAGCGTCTACGGCGCCGCGTACTTATTCAAAGAGCGCAACGCGCGCGGTCGAGTTATTGGGTTGCGGTGGCTAGACCCGCGCACGATGACGCTTCCAGCGGACGCGATAGGAGACGATGGAACAATTGAGTATTATGAGCGGAGCGTGAACGGTCGTGTGCTCCAAGTCCCTGGAACCGACGTGGTGCGGATATACGAGACCGGTATGCCGGAGGTGCAGCCAGGCGTCACGCCAAGCATGGCGACAGCGTATCTCTTGCAGACAATCTACAACACGCTACGCGTCCAGGAGTTTGCAACGCGCAATCCGGTGCCACTTATGTTGCTCGAAGTCCCCGCGGGCACACCGGACGTTGAGCGTAGCAAGTTGCGCGCGTGGTTCCACAGTTTTTTCAACCCGCGTCGCGGTGATGACGTTGAGAGTCGCGTGATGCCAATCACGGCCGGCGTCAACGTGCACAAAATTAGTCTCGACCCGAAAGATTTGACCGACGCAGCAACAGACGCTGCCGCAGTGCGCGCGGTGCTTGCTGCGTTCGGCGTGCCGGAAGAAGAGATATTTGCCGCCGCGAATTATGCGACTGCACAGCAGCGACATAAGTCGTTCATGTACCGTTTGGCAGGTGCGGTCAAGCGGTACGCCGGTGTAATCAACGCTGATCCAGATTTGCGGCGGCAGGGCGTTGAAATCGTACCGCGGCCCGAGACACATCCAGACATGCAAGTCGATGAGAACGAGCGCGCGCAGGCGATGGCCGTGTATGTGAAAGCCGGTCTCACGCCGCAGGCGGCAGGCTACCTTGTCGGCATCACAGCCGAGCAGTTTCCGGCGGAGATTGGCGGGCCGTTCGTTCCGGTTGCTCCGGTGCAAGCAGGCGCGGGTATCGAGCCGATTGACACAACCGTAACATCGGATAACAAGACGGAGCAAGACTTGGAGCGCTGGCAACGCAAAGCAATCAACGCGCTCAAGCGGCGGGGTAGTATTGATTCGGCGTTGGAGTTCGAGAGCGAACGCATAGAGCCAGGCCTGCAGTCGGCTATCTCCGCGCAGTTAGCGGAGTGCAAGACGGCGGAAGACGTGAGACGCGTTTTTGCGTTTGCGGAATATCCATGACAGACCAAGAG
>DAOTZN010000075.1:0-2277 GCA_034434095.1 Anaerolineales bacterium | reverse complement strand
GGGTTAAGACAGGCTTTCCGCCTGTCTTAACCCTGATTCGCTCGGACGGATCTTTGATCCCAGTCCAAGGGTCATCGGCTCCAGCGATGCCAAACTCTCGACGAAGATACCACACAAGTGAGAGATTCAGTTCTCGCTCGACAGCCTTCCACAGACCACTGCTTGGCAGGGAGAAGTCGAAATCATCTGGCAAATGCTCGTATACGTTTGATGTGAAATCTCACGCGCTGACCGTGTAGGTCAAGGTGTCAATGCCGAAGAAGCGGCGCAAAAACAGGCGGAGGGTCACGCCGGCAATCTTGGCGATAATGCGCGCGCCAAGCCCCTCGACTGTGTGGGCCAAGGTATGCTCCACCGAGCGGCCGCCTTCTTTCAAGATGTCAAACGCCCCTTCGATGCGTTCACGGACGCTGTTCAGCAGGCGGTCGAATTCGGGCGGATTCTGCACCTTTTGATTCTCGCGCTTGGTCGTCCAGACATGAACGCCTTGCCGGGCCCAGTCGGCCTGCCATTCTTCACCGATGAAGCCTTTGTCCGACCAGGCGTTGCTGCCCGGCGGGAGGGTATCCAGGATTTCGTCGGCGGCCTCCCGCTCGTCGGTATTGGCTGGGACGAGTTCAAAGGCATAGGGCGTGCCGTCCAAGGTGGTGAGCATGACCAATTTGTAGCCGTAGTATTTCATGCGGCGAGCGGCGCAGTACCCATAGGCGGCTGAGCCACGAAACTCACTGTGGCTTTTGTCGCGGCGATAGCCGACGGCAATGACGGGTGTCGTGTCAAGTAAAAAGTGCTGTTCAAATTGCACGCCCAGTTCGGCGGCCCACTCTTTCCGCAACTCGTTGAGCAAGTACCGCAGACTACGCGCTCGGCGATTGTACTGGCTCTGGTCAAGCAACTGGGGAAACAAGGCCAAGTAGTTCGCTCGGATGAAGGCCACAAAGCGCCGTTCGCTGGTGAACTCGAAAAAGTCAATCGCCAGCATCAGGGTCAGCATCTCGCTGTCGCTAAACTCGGGCTTCGACCCGACAGTGCGGCCCAGCAAGTGCCTGCCCTTGCGCTGATACCAATCATCCACCAGAACAAAGGTGACCAGCAGCAAGTCTGCAATTGAAATGTACATGCGACACCTCCTGCCCAAGATAGTGATACTTTACCTAATCTTGCCGGAAGTGTCTAGCGATCATTTCACATCAAACGTATGATCGTATAGTTATTGGATCGACTTGCGCAAGAGGTTTATGCAGACGTTTATTGCCATAAAATTCCAAAGAGGGGTTATGCGGAAAAAATTCTTTATAAACCGCCTTGATGTGGTTTTATCACGATGAACGTCTGTATAAGAGCGGTTTATGCGGACAGGTATCGGGATAATCAATAGTTAGCCAGCGCCCTCCAACCCTGTCTTCATTGCCTAACAGGCGCAAGAAATGATGAAGACCGCCGTTCGCCCTGTTGCGTTCAGCGATTGAAAGCGATACAATGGTTTCCCAAGAGCCGCAACCCGTTCAAGCCTGGTGAAACACAAGCGGGCACGTCTTGGTCAGAATACGCGCAAAAGAATGGCAACTGCGGGCAATGGCACGGCAGGGCGGAAACCTATATCACGAGAAACCACCTGAGCGGTGTGGCATTCGGCGTAACTCCTACGAGACAGGAGCGCGTGGCTTGCAGCGCGACAGTGTGCAGGCAAGTTAACCAACCGAAGGCGTGTGTCTCGCCGCGTCGAGCGATGCCGTCGGTCAGCAGCCCCGAACGGCTTTGCGTAATGTAAAGCCATCAGGGGCGAAGGCTAAAGGCAGGTGTGGGCGTTATCCGAAGTAGGAACCGTGTGAGCGGTGCGCCTTGCTCAAATACAAGATGACACAGAGTCATCCAGAGAAGCAGGGCGCTGGCTAACAAGCGCTTCCACCTGACGGCTTCGCCTCGCTGCGCTCGGCTCCCCGCAGGTGAAGCACAGGCCGTTATGCGTCCTTCAGCAGCCCGAGATGGGCATAATGCAAGGAGTAACCTGAAATGCACACACTAGACCAGATCGAGAAGATGTTCGCGGAGATAGGACTCGGCTCGGAGCCAGAGAGAGCACCTTTTCTAAAGCTTGGTCAAATGGCCCAAGAATCCCAGCAACTCAGAAAGGTGACCTTTATCATAACTACTGCCAATACTGTGTTAAAGGAAGAGGGCGAAGATGGCAAATTGGAACGAAATCCTTAATGAGATCCAAGCCGCAGGTAGCACGCACGACATTGTAAGGCGAAAGTATCTTGCGAAGCTTCACGA
>DAOTZN010000074.1:0-4271 GCA_034434095.1 Anaerolineales bacterium | reverse complement strand
CCGAAGGCGGCGAAGATCGCGCCCGCGAAATGTTGGATGAGTTTGTTCGTGAACTCTCGCACGGTTCACAGGAAGGACGGACGCGCGCCGTCAGGCAATTGTTGGAAGCACTGGAACAGGGCTGGATGATGGTTTCTGTTGGCGCATCAAGCGAAGGTCAACCCGCCTGGCTGGACGCACGCTATCTGTATCATCATGCCAAACTCTATATTGCCGATACCACTGCCGCCGTGGTGACCTCGGCAAATTTTTCGCATCATGGCTTGTGTACCAGCCGCGAAGCAGGCTACGTTGTCACGCAAACCGAAGACGTGGCGTTTTTTGTCGAGCGATTTGACCACTACTTTGCGCAAGCCGTCTCGATTACGCAGGAACTGATCGAAGCGCTCAAGCAGTGGCTGGAAGAATATGACCCCTACACCATCTATGCGCGCGCTTTGCTGGAACTGTACGGGTTGCCAGATGAAACCGTGCCGCCCAAACTTCCGCCGCTGGCAGAATATCAAAAAGGGGTGGTATCGAGCGTTTTGCGTTCTATTTTGGAACATCACGGGGCATTTTTGGTTGCCTCCACCGGGTTGGGAAAAACCATCATCGCAGCGCACGTTGCTGCCTATCTGCACATGCGTTCTGAAGTGCAAACAGCGATTGTGATTTGTCCGGCGGGCATGCGCGAAACTTGGCGGCGTTGGATGCGGGCGGCGCATCTTTCCAGCGAAGAATTTTCTTATCACACCCTAGGGCGCAAGGACGGCGATAGTCAACTGCCCGTGTTGGAGCATGAACTCAAGGGAGTTACCGAAGAAACGCTGGTTATCTTGGACGAATCCCACCATCTGCGCAATGAAGACAGCAACGCTGGCGATTTGCGCATCAGCAACGAACGGATTCAAACTGCCATTCGGGAAAACGGTGGGCGCGTTTTACTACTCACAGCAACGCCCTACGGAAAGAGCATTAACGAAGTCCAAAGTCAGTTGAACCTCCTACCGCCCCCCAGGCAAAAAGTAAGCACGGCAATTGGAATTGAAGTGGAAGCAACAACCTGGAGCGTGGACGCGCTGAAAGAACTGGCAGAATTACCCGCCTGCACCGTTCTGAACACCCCGGATGTTGTTCACCACTTTGGGGAACAAGATGAAAATGGCGAGCGTTTTATTCGCTTTGGCGACGATAAACGCTACTTCCCCCGCCGTATCCGTCTGGAGACGACTCGTTACGAGAATCCTTTCGATGATTTCTTTGCCGAATTACTCGAAAGCAAATTGCTCTACAAAGCCGCTGATTCTGGAAAACAACGCAAGCGAAGACGCCGCGCCGGCCAAAAAGAAAAACTGTTCGACATGCCAAGCGCCGAAGGCGAGCGCCTGCCGCTGCAAGAGGCGCTGTTTTTGCATCAGTTTTGTTCTTCGCCAGATGAAGTAGCAGATGTTTGCGTGAAACTAAAAAGCGGAACCTACTCGTATGCTTTTGCACGCCAAGCAGAATTGACCGATTTCATTGAAAAACACCAGCATACGGTACGCCGCTTTCAGAATCCCCAAAACGACCCCAAAATTCAAAAACTGGCAGAAATTATCCGCAACGCGGGCGGAGAAAAAGTGGTCGTCTTTTGTGAATACCACAACACCGCTCACTATGTGACGAATGGGCTAAAAAAACTGTTACGCGGCGTTGGGATTGAGACGGCAATAGAACAAAGCACAGCCAACTTAGATGCCATCCTGCGCCGTTTCGCGCCCGTTGCCAACGAAGTCTTGCCCGAAGACAGAAAACCCGAAGAAGAAATTCAGATACTCATCGCCAGCCGCGCCATTTCCGAAGGCTACAATTTGCAAGATGCCTCCATCTTGGTCAACTATGACTTGCCCTGGACAGTGTTGCAACTTGCCCAGCGCATGGGGCGGATTCTGCGCCCTTGGAAAGAACCGCGCAACATCACAATTTACAATTTTGTTCCTTCTACGATGGACAACGAACGTATTCGCCATGCCCGCAACTGGCAGAAAAGGCTCAAAAAGCGCAGCAGCGAATATCATTCATTGGCGCAAATTCCAGTGATGGTACACGATGAAAGCAGGCGCGAAGGATTAGTCCGCGAATATGAGATGGAGAAATTGGGACGCGAACTTTACCTTGCCAAAGAAACCATTGCCGAACTTAATCTTGATGAAGTAATGCAATTTGTCAACCAGGTAGATGAACTGAATACCAGCACGTTTTATAAAGACCTGGCGCAAATTCGCAACCCGGAGGAAATCCGCCGTTTGCCGGCAGGTATTCGTAGTGCAATGAAAGCGAAAGGCGCAAAGCGGTTGTTTTTGCTGCTAAAACAAGGGCGCAACTTACACACCGTTGTTGCCGATTGGCAAGGTAATCCGCTGCCTGAAAGTTATCGTCGTGATGAAGTGATGCGCCTGATACGCTGTCTGCCAGAAACGCCCAAAGCGCCCTTCGATGAATATCCAGAAGACGATCAATTTGATCGGTGGATAGAACAAGCACGGCAAAAATGGGCAGACAAATTGGGCGCTTCACCGCAGCGATTTCAAATTGTTTGTGCTTTGGGATTAGTATAGGAGACTCTACTGCAAAGATGAGTGCACATATTTTAGCCAAATACCCTCCTCAATTTGCCTTTCGGCATAAACTTTGGTTCTCTTAAGGTTTTGCAGTAGCCCCAGATAAATTTTTCTCCGTACGCTCAGCATTCCATTTGACCCTAAATATTCCATGAGAATCGGACAAAACCCCGCTAAATCCATCCGCGACATCCCCCCCCAGCCGCAAAAAGTGACCGTGGCATTAATCACCTACATCCCTTTTCTCGGTGGTTACTATGCCCAAAGCCTGGAGGTGCTCAAAGTTTGTCTAACCAGCATTCTGGAAAACACCGACCAACCCTACGATTTGCTGGTCTTTGATAACGCCAGTTGCCCCGAAGTGCGCGCCTACCTGCAAGCAGAACGGGATGCCGGGCACATTCAATACCTGATACTGTCCGAAAAAAACGTTGGCAAGGCTGGTGCATGGAATTTCATCTTTGGGGCGGTGCCGGGCGAGTACGTGGCCTATGCCGATAGCGACGTGTACTTCTACCCGGGTTGGCTCTCCGCCCTGCTGCGCATAGCCAAAACTTTCCCGAAAGTGGGCATGGTTACCGGTTTGCCGCTGCTGACCCCCTCCGAATATGCTACGGCGACCGTAGACTGGGCAACGCAGACGCCGGAGGTGCGTGTGGAACGCGGTCAACTCATTGCTTGGGAGGATTTCTGGCGGCACACGGCTCCTCTGGGAAGCAGTGAAGCGCACGCCCGAAAATTCTACGCCGAAAACCCCGCCGTCCGCCTCACCTATCGTGACGTCAGCGCCTTTGCCGGTGCCGGACATTTCCAATTTCTGGCGCCCAAGGCCGTCTTGCAAGCCGCCCTGCCCTTCCCGACCGACCGTCCGATGGGCAATGTGCGCTCCCTAGATGTCGCCATCAATGACCTGGGATATTTACGATTGTCTACGCCCCAGTGGTGGGTGCAGCATTTGGGGAATACCCTGGATGGATGGCAGAAGGGGACGAACGCCCTTTTGGGTGGGGCTACTCCCCAGAGAGGGCGCCACACCCCCAGGGGGCGCGGTCTGTGGGGGCTGCCCGGGGTGCGCCACTTCCTATCCTGGCTCAACGCCAAAACTTTCGATTTGCTCTATCGTTCTTAATCCTCATGTCTCGAATTTTTATCAACGCCGATCACGGCATGGCCGTGATTTATTTCCTGCAAAGCGACCTGCTTTCCACCTTGCTAGAGGCCGGAGTGGAAGTCGTCCTGCTGACCGATGGCGCCCTGCTCGAACGCATCCGTGAAAAATTTGGCCGTCCGGGCTTGATTGTGGAAGATATGCGCCTGGAGCAGGCCAAGGCCTACTTCCAACAGGAGCAATATCAGACCCAATGGTGGTTGGACTACCTGCGCCGTGCCGGTGCGTCCAAGCGCATCAACCTGGAAGCGGTCAACAGTTATATCCAGCAGGTGGAAGCCGAAGCCACCGGCCGCCGCCGGCAGGCATACCCATTGATGAAGGGTGTGGCACGTTTTCTTCAAAACAGTCGGGTGGCCCGGCGTATGCTCCTGCGGACGCAAATGCGCTTCACTCCTGCCATCTACACCGATTTGTTTGAGCGTTACCGCCCTGATTTGGTGATTGCCAGCACCTACGGCTGGCGTTACGACCGCTACTTGTTGCGAGAAGCACATGCCCGCGGCATTCCCACCATGGCA
>DAOTZN010000073.1:0-3425 GCA_034434095.1 Anaerolineales bacterium | reverse complement strand
TCAAATTTACGCCTTCGGGTGGGGTGACGGTGACGCTGACGGCGCGGGCGGGCGATGTGCTGGTGTCGGTGCGCGATACGGGCGCGGGCGTTCCGCTCGAAGAGCAGAAGATGATTTTCGGCGAGTTTTATCAATCAAGCCGCACGCAGGAGCAACGCTTCGCGGGCATGGGCATTGGGCTTGCGCTCTGCAAACGCTTGGTGGACATGCACGGGGGCGAGATTGGGGTACGGTCAGACTCGCAGCGTGGCTCAGAGTTTTTCTTTAGCGTACCCATTCTCGGCGCGGTGGAATCGCTGCCCGTCGAGCAGAGTCCAGGCTTGAGCGTGGAATCCGCTCCGTTGACACGCGAAGCGTCATCCCCGAAAGAGTCATCCATCCTGCTGGTGGATGATGAACCGATGCTGTTGGCAATGCACGCGCAACTCATCCGCGAACAGATTCCGTTTGCGAAGGTGGCGACTGCCGAAAACGGCGAAGACGCACTGGAGCGAATGCGGCGCAATCCGCCTGATTTGGTGATGCTCGATTTGGGGATGCCCGGCATGGACGGTTTTCGCGTGCTGGAGATGATGCAGAAGCAGGAGACGATACGCTCCATCCCTGTGATTATTTTGACGGGGCAATCGCTTTCGGAAGCGGATATGGGACGACTACGCGGGCGGGTGGAAGCGGTGCTGAACAAGGGCTTGCTGCGGACAGATGAAGTGCTGGCGCAATTGCGCAAGGCGCTGGCGCAGGGGCAGAACGGGCTTTCGGGCGATATTCGGGCGTTGATGCGAAAGTCCATCGCGTACATTCAGGAGCATTACGATGAGCCGCTGGCGCGGGAAGATGTGGCGCGCTATGTGGGCGTGAGCGCGGGCTATTTCTCGCGCTGTTTCCACAAGGAAGCGGGGATTTCTTTCCAGGAGTATTTGAACCGTTATCGAATCCATCGCGCAAGGGCATTGCTGGCAGAAGGAAAGGGCAGTGTGACCGAAGTGGCGTTTTCAGTGGGTTTCCAGAATGTCAGTTACTTTTGTCAGGTCTTTCGGCAGGTGGCGGGGACTTCGCCGCGGGCGTATCAGAAGGCGAATGGGTAGTGCGTGGTAATTGGTAAGTGGTAATTACCATTTACCAATCTCTCGTTTTACGATGGCATACAAACCTTTTTCTCTCTTTGCCCTGATGCTGCTTTGTGCTATGATATATGAAAAATCAGGAACTCAGGTTCTCAGAAAGCGAAAATTTCATGGCTGAATATCTTCAAGTACGCAGTAATGGACAAATTACCCTGCCCGCTCCCGCTCGCCGCAAGGCGAAGTTGAACGAAGGCGATTTGCTGGAAGTCATTGTCGAAGAAGACGGCTCCATTCGGCTGGTGCCGAAACTTCCGCTTGACCGTTCGTTGGCGGAAAAATATCAGATTGCCGATATTGACTGGGCAGTTCAACAAAAAGGAAAGAAAAAATGACCCGCCTGATGGTGTGCGACACAGGTCCGCTCCTGCATTTAAGTGAAGCAGGAGCGGTTGATTTGTTGCCGCTGGCGGGGGATATTTTGATTCCACCGCTGGTCGCCGCTGAGTTTGAAGCCAATACGCAAGGTTGGTTTCCGCCCCAGTGGGCAAAAGTTGTGGAACTCGAGACATACACGCGGCAAAAAGCGCGGGAGTGGATAAGAGCCAGGCGGGTTGACGGCGGTGAAGCCGAAGCGATTGGATTGGCAATTCAGGAAAAAGCAGACTGGTTGTTGACCGATGACGCATAAGCGCGACAGTTTGCCGAAAGCCTGGGGCTGGAAGTTCATGGGGCGATTGGCATTTTACTTTGGAACATCGCGGCTGGAAACGTATCCGACAAGACACAGGCATTGCGCTTGCTGGATAACCTTGCCCATTCTTCGCTTTGGGTTTCGGAGCGGGTATTGCAGGAAGCCAGGAAAGCCGTGGGGATTTTGTTTGAATGAAAAGCATTTCAGGCAGGATTTATCTCATATCAAAGGGGAAGGCAGCATGAACCCCTTTTGTGACACTTTGTGGTAAAGAATGAATCATCCCAAAATCCTTTTTCTCTGCACAGGCAATTACTACCGCAGCCGCATGGCGGAAGAGATGTTCAATCACTTCGCCGAAGAGCGGGGATTAACGGCGCGGGCATTCTCACGCGGACTGTTGCGCTCGTTTGAAAATACGGGCAACGTGGGCAGTTTTTCAGTCACGGCACAGATTGGTGCAATCCGTCTCTTTGGAAAAAAAAAGATGAAACATAACTGGCTTTGGAATTTTGTCACCCTGTTGGTCGTACTCGCCTTTGGTTTTGCGGCGTGCGGAATACCTGCCGTGACCGAAGTCATGGTAGGAGCGACTGCGTCTACTTTCCCCGCGGTCTGGCAAACGCCCGAGACAGGCAGGAATGAGGGGACATCCACACCCCCGCCCCCCGGCGCAGTGGACGTAACCGCCTACGGCGCAGTGTGTGATGGCGTCACCAACGACACCGACGCTTTTGCGGCGGCTTCGGAGGCCATCAATCAACAGGGCGGCGGGGTTCTCTGGCTGCCGCCCAATGCCACTTGTGTCGTCGGCAAACAAAACTTCGTTGCGGGGGAAGGCTATCGTCCCGCGCCCATCATCCACATCCACGACTGCCCCGACCCCGTCACTGTCATTGGCAATGGAGCCAAACTGCTCGCGGCGGACGGGTTGCGTTTCGGCTCCTTCGACCCCCAAACAGGCGAACCTTTCACCCCACCAGAAATGCCCTTCACAGAACCCGAATATCGCGCGGACGCCTACAACATGCTGTTTCTCGTCGGCAACCAGGCGGTGACGGTTTCCGATGTGGAACTGGACGGCAACATAGACGGACTCATCCTCGGCGGAGAGTGGGGCGATACCGGCTGGCAGACGGACGCAAACGGCATTCTGGCGATTGACAACCAAAACCTGACCATTCAAAACGTTTACACTCACCATCACGGCTTGGACGGAGTGCAAATTGCCCATTACGGTCTCACCCCCGAAAGCCCCGCCACGCCCGTGCTGCTGGATGGCGTGGTCTCGGAATACAACGCCCGCCAGGGACTTTCGTGGGTGGGCGGCATCGGGCTGACGGCGCGCAACAGCAAGTTCAATCACACGGGCAAGGCGCGTTTCTCGTCCGCGCCTGGGGCGGGTGTGGATATTGAGGCAGAAGATTCCGTCAATCGCAACGGCTTGTTCGAGAACTGCGAATTCATCAACAACACAGGGCCAGGATTGGTCGCCGACTCTGGCGATTCGGCAAATATCACCGTGCGCGATTCTTCGTTTTGGGGCATCAGCAATTATTCCATCTGGTCGAAAAAGCCGTACATGCGCTTTGAAAACTGCGACTTTCACGGCACAGTCATCAGTGCTTATGGCTCCAAAACCGAGCCTGAGTCAGCCAACCAATTCATCA
>DAOTZN010000072.1:0-11505 GCA_034434095.1 Anaerolineales bacterium | reverse complement strand
TCTGTGGGGGCGGCTGGCGTTGTTGTGGTCGTTGGTCGCACTACTGGTGGCCGTGCCGCTGCGCCAACCCTTCGATGCCGCCTGGGCGTTGATACCGCTTAGCGCGCTGGGGGCCTATGCCTTGAGCGCCGCGTTAGAAGTGCCCGCCTGGCGAGATGCCTTCACCTGGGGGTATGCTGCGCTGCTGGTGGTGCTGGGAACGATGTCCTGGCTGGTGCTGTCCGGTCTCCCCGCCAATGCAACCGGGCTGGCCGATACCTGGCGTCAGTGGAGCATCGTAGGCGGGGCGCTGGTGATAGGCGTATTGAGCGGGGTGCTGATTGCCATGGGATGGCAACCGACCAGCATCCAACTGGGAGGGCCACTGGGGATGACGTTGTTCTTGGGGTTGGTGATGGTCTCACAAGCCTGGGGCATAACGCAAGTGCGCCCGCTCTCGGCCGCCGAATTGTGGTATCCTTCTCCCGCACCTGCGCAACTGGACTTATTGACCCGCACGCTGGGAGATGCAGCGGAGTTTCTCACCGGCCGGCGTGACACGCTCAGCGTGCGCCTGGATGTGGATTCACCTGCCCTGGCCTGGGCATTACGAGATTTTGGGTTATCCGCTGAACAGGGTAGCCTGCCCCTGGCCGTCATCACAACCGAAGATGCCCCCGCACCGAACGCGCCGGCGCGCTACCTGGGGCAAACGTTCGCCTGGCAAACTTCTCCGGCCTGGCAGGGTGCCTTGCCCCCGGCAGCAATACGTTGGTTTATTTTCCGTGAGGCCCCCGTGAACACCGGGCATATCATCCTATGGCTGCGCGGCGACTTATTCCCCGGTGGTTCGCTACTGACGGATACACCGGCACAGCCTTCCGAATCTACTGAACCACTTACACCTTAAACTACAATTTTTTTTGTGAATTCATGACTTTTCCATCTATCATCGCTATCGACGGCCCGGCCGCGTCCGGAAAATCCACGCTGGGCTATAAACTTGCTAAAGAACTGGACTACCTGTATTTTGATACCGGGGTGATGTACCGGGCCGTGACGTGGCTGGCGCAACACCGCGGCATAGATGTACACGAGGAAAGCGCGGTGACTCAACTCGCAGAAACGGCACGTATTGACGTGCTTCCGGCTAGCCAGGAGGACGGGCGTACCGCAGATGTCACCGTGGACGGCCAGGATGTCACCTGGGAAATTCGCCGCCCCGAGGTAGATCGTAACGTCTCGGTGGTGGCTGCCTACCCCGGCGTACGCGCCGCACTGACCCAGCAACAACGCCGCATTGGGCTGCGCGGCAAAGTGGTCATGGTGGGGCGTGATATTGGTACAGTGGTATTGCCAGAAGCCGACCTGAAAATTTACCTGGACGCTTCGGTGGAAGAGCGCGCCCGCCGGCGCTACATCGAATTACAAAAGCACAAGGTACAGGCCTCGTTGGAGGAAATTACCCGCTCCATGCGACGCCGCGATGAGATAGATTCCACTCGCAGTGTCGCTCCCTTGCGTCCAGCGCAGGATGCCATCATCATCAATTCAGATAACATGGACATCGACGCCGTACTGGCACGCGTCAAAGCCCTGTGTGAAATAAAGAAGGAATAGATGATTTCCCTGTTAGAGAAATGGCGCAAATTTGATAAACAGGAATACTCCCCCTGGGCACCCTACGACCATGCCCATTTTGCTCGGCGACGGCGCATACTACGTTGGGCACTGGGAGCCATTGGATTCACGCTGCTGGCCAAGTTAGATGAAGTCAGCGGACTGGAAAATGTACCTACCAGTGGTCCGGCCTTATTGCTCATCAACCACATTGCATTTATTGACCCGGTTGTTGTGATGCATGTCGTGCCGCGCAATGTGGTTCCCATGGCAAAAATAGAAGTATATGATTATCCGGTAGTCGGGATACTTCCCCGCTTATGGGGAGTCATTCCGGTACGCCGTGGCGAAGTAGACCGCCGGGCGTTGCGCATGGCACGCGAGGTGCTGCGCGCCGGAGAAATGGTACTGATTGCGCCGGAAGGCACGCGCAGCCCAGCGCTACAACGCGCCAAAGAGGGCATTGCCTATTTGGCTACACAAACCGGTGCTCCCATCGTTCCCGTGGCGCTTGAGGAAACACCGGGTTTTCCCGCTTTACGCGGCTCACCTCGCTGGAAAAAACCCGGTGCCAAAATTCATTTTGGTAAACCTTTCTACTTCCGCACGCCAACCACCCGCCCCAAGCGAGACCAATTGCGTCAGATGACCGACGAGGCGATGTGTGTATTAGCACGTATGTTGCCCCCGCAGCGTCGCGGGGTATATGCCGACTGTGTCCACAAGCAACTGGAGACAATTGTCTATCTTGACAATAGCAACCTGGCACCATAATTGCAACATTGTTAGGATGCCGAGTTTGCGTATAAAACGCAACCCAACCCAGCCTGTTTAGGAAACCGTGCTTTTTACAGGATGCGCCACGCCATACTGCTCAGATTATTATGAACATCCTCTTTCCGCTCTTCGGTGAATATCCCTATCTGGAAATGCCCGCATCGTGGGTTGGTTGGGTATTGTTTTCCCTTTGGGTGCTAGGAGCAATCTACGTCGGGTGGAGCGGGCGGCGCTGGCGGGTATTTCCCAAAAATTGGCGCACATGGGCCGTCTTGTTGGGGCTCACGTTGGCAACCAGCGCTTTGCTGGGCATACGACTACCGGCCTGGGGAGCACTACCATTTCCTGCCCGCCCGGTCACAGCACAAGGGGCGATTTTATTCTTGCTGGCCGCAATCCCCTGGTTTTGGGCTGCCGGGATGTATGGTTCAGGGGTGTCCATGCCGCTGGCATTACTCTCCGGGCTTATCATCGCTTTGTGGGACCGGCATTCCGTATTTTTCCCTCTAGAGTTAGCCGTTTTTGGGGGCTTACTAGGCACGTTCTTGCGGCAGCGCTACCGCACACCCTTTTTCCGCTTTATGCGCCATCCCTTGGGGGCTGCAACGCTCTTTGTACTCGTCTATCCACTGGTGTTTATCGTAAATACCCTCCTGCTCACAGAAGCGGATTTCGTCACCGGGCTGGATTATGCACTATCCAACACGCCCTCGACGTGGGTGAGTATGGCCGGTATGCTGCTGCTGGCCGGGATTGTAACGGAAGGAATCCTGTGGTCAAAGCGCCCAGGCTGGGGAGCGCGTCCCCCCTGGTTGCCATCACCGGCAGAGCGTAGTCTGGGGCTGCGCGTTTTTTACATCATAGGCATCGTGCTCTCCATGCTCGTTGTGGCCTTAATGGCCGGTGACTGGTTCGTTTCAGAGCGCGCCGCGCGCCAATCATTGGAAGATCGCATGGCAGGGGTAGCGCAAATCGCGGTGGAACGCATCCCCTTCTTTCTTGAAACCGGCCAATCGCTCCTCCTGGAGTGGGCACAAGACACCCGTTTTACCGATGGAAGTACCCCTCCCCGTCAGATACTCGAAAACGACATTCGCAGCGTACCTTTCTTCACCCAACTCATTCTGCTAGATGCTACAGGTCAGCCACTGGCAGCCTTCCCTGAGGCATACAACCCACAACAAGCCCCCCTGGAAGAGAGCATGGCGGTAGAACTGGCGCTCCAGGGAGTGGTTATCCAATCCTACCCCATCCCACCACTCCACAACAGTAATGCAGCCGGCATGACCTTTGTGTCCGTTGTTCCAGGTCCACAAGACACCGTAGCCGGTGTGCTCATTGGACGTACCGACCTGAACGTCAATCCTTTCTTGCAGCCGGTCGTCAGCGCCTTTGAAGATATTCGCTCATTGGGTGGCGACGCCTTTTTGTTAGATGAAAACGGGCAAATCTTATACCACTTTTCGCCCTTGATGGTAATGAGCCGCTACGAGTGGCCACTCTCTAACGGGATATCTCAGTTGACTGCCCCCGATGGTACGCGCCGCATCGCACTCACCAAAACCGCGTCTGGACGTCCCTGGAAGGTAGCCCTGTGGGTTCCCCTGCAGCAGACCCAATCGCTGGGACTGCGCATTGCCGGGCCTCTATTGGGGATGCTGGGTATTTTCTCACTTACAATGACCATCGTTTTGCGCGTCATGCTGCAAGTAGTGACGGCATCTTTGCGCAGTTTAGGTGAAGAGGCCAGTCATATCGCGGCCGGCAATTTAGAGCGTCCTCTGGAGAAGGGTGGTAGTGATGAAGTCGGTCAACTACGCAACGCCTTTGAAGAAATGCGCCAGAGTTTGAAAGAGCGTTTGGATGAATTGAACCGTTTGCTACGCGTCAGCCAAGGCGTTGCATCGACCTTACACCTGCAGGAAGCGATGAATCCGGTGCTCGCAGCCGCCTTAGAAACCGGTGCCCAGAGCGCCCGCATCGTGCTGCTTCCCACCATACTCCCCGATTGGGATCGCGAAGCATCCACAGTACCACATATCCTAACGCAGGGCGAAATCCAAAAAGAATACGCGTATCTGGATTACCAGATTGTAGAATTAGCACGACGGCAAGGGCAAATTCTGTTAACCAACCCGGCGCGACTCTCCCTACTTAAATTCCCACCCGATGCGCAAATTCCGGAGGCGCTGCTGGCTGTAGCACTCCATCACGAAAATGCCTATTACGGCGTATTATGGATTGCCTACAAAACGCCCCATGCCTTTTCTGATGACGAGGTACGCTTCATGGCAACCCTAGCAGGACAGGCCGCACTGGCCGTATCCAACGCCCGCCTATTCCTGCATTCGGAGATTGAACGCCAGCGCCTAAGGGCTATTTTGGATTCAACCCCCGATCCGGTGCTGGTAACGGACCACAAAAATCGCTTCTTGCTGGCAAATCCTGCCGCTCGTCGAGTTTTAGGGGTAAACATGGCGACGTTAAGTGGCATACCTGTAGAGCAATTAATCCAACATCCTGAGTTGTTAGCATTACTACGTTCCTCGGCTATAGAAAAGCAATCTGCCGAAGTTGTGCTGCAAGATGAACGCATTTACCTCGCCTTTGCGTCCCCCATTTCTATGGAAGGACGTCAATTGGGGCGGGTATGCGTGCTGCGAGATATTACCCATTTCAAAGAACTCGATGCGCTCAAAACCGAGTTTGTTTCAACCGTCAGTCACGACCTGCGCTCGCCATTGACGCTAATGCGCGGCTATACCACCATGCTGGAAATGGTTGGAACGCTAAACGAACAACAACAAGCCTATCTGCAGAAAATCTCAAAAGGTATCGCAAGCATGTCCCAATTGGTGAGCAATCTGCTCGATTTGGGGCGCATTGAAGCCGGCGTAGGACTGCTCATTGAAAAAGTGCCCTCACGAGAAATCGTGGATAACGTCATTGATGGACTGCAATTGCGCGCAGAACATAAACAAATCCGCTTGCAAGTGCAATTGCCGGATACTCCTATGCCTGTTATCGATGCCGACCGCGCACTCTTACAACAAGCCTTGCACAATTTGGTAGAAAACGCGATCAAATACACCGAACCAGAAGGTAACGTAACGGTACAAGTAAAAGTAGAACCAGATCACTTGATATTCATCGTTCGAGATACCGGTATCGGGATTGCACCGGTGGATCAGACCCGTTTATTTGAAAAATTTTACCGGGTAGCCCAGCGAGGACATATCAAGGAGCACGGCACAGGGCTAGGGCTGGCTATCGTCAAATCCATTGCGGAACGGCACGGTGGGCGCGTATGGGTGGAAAGTCAACTTGGCAAAGGAAGTGCTTTTTACTTGTTAGTTCCTCTTTCCCAGCATCTACCTATCTAGTGAGTTGGACTCTGGCGTTTTTTATTTGACCGAAGATTTACGGGGGCTTCTCCGGAGAATGATTTGAAAACCTGCGTAATCTGTGCCCATCTGTGGATGAATGGACTGTTTACGCCAGTTTCGTCAGACTCCAGTAGTGAGGACAACAGGAGCAAAATGTGTATCCTGATTGGGGTTAGTCCATAAATAACTTCCCGATTTGTTGGTTTTTCAGCGTTGAAGAGTTAATGCAAAGACGCGGCGTCGCAAAGAAAATCACGTTTTGGTGCCACAACCGGGCAGATTTTCATCCAGAAAAACCGGCTCTTTAGGATTTCCCGTGATGCACCCCAATATCTGGCGGTGCGCCGTAGGGCGGAATTAATTCCGCCCTACACCTGGCGGTCTCTCACGGTAATTCCCATTGAACCAAAAAACCTTTGCACCTTAGCGACTTTGCGTTAAGGTTTTGGGGCTGCCCCGACGTGCCGACCTGGGGGTCGGCGCCCCAGGCTAGGGGAAGCAGTCTCATCCCGCCTGGTAAACGAGTGAGGGAACTTATTCTTTGACGGAACCTTAGCATCCGAGGGAAAATAAATGGTCATTGCGCTTGACCAAAGACAACTACCGTTGGTATAATGCCTTTGCATGCAAATCCAATACGAATACCATAATTTGCAGCGAGCGCTGAGAGCGAAATCTCTCACGCGCTTGCTTTTGTTTGTCTATTATGGCAATGTGGGTGCGTACTGTGTCACAAAGCAACCCCATTGCAAACCAGGAACTCGTTCAAAACAAACGCTTCGTTCACAGTAACAGAAAGCATAGGATTTTACAGAACGACTGCTTAATCTGACATTGTCAAACCATTTATACCTTAATGAGGGCAGATTTCTAGGAGGCTCGCGCGTGGAAACAAAAGAATTAGTTGCATTACGCATCAATCTGGCATCTCCAGAGATGATCCGAAGTTGGTCTTACGGTGAGGTATTAAAACCAGAAACGATCAACTACCGTCGCCTACGTCCGGAAAAAGACGGTCTATTTTGTGAGGCAATCTTTGGCCCCACCCGGGATTATCGATGCTACTGTGGCAAGTATAAAAACATTCGTTACAAAGGAATCACTTGTGAGAAATGTGGCGTTACGGTAACACGTTCTTCCGTACGCCGAGAACGCATGGGGCATATCGAACTTTCCACGCCGGTAGCCCATGTCTGGTATTCTCGTCGCATTCCCTCCTACCTGGGGTTGCTTCTCGATATCTCACGCCGAGAATTAGACCGTGTATTGTATTTTGCGCAGTATGTTATCACCTACGTTGATGAAAATGCTCGCCAGAAAGCATTAGCACGCCTCGAAGAAAAAGCCAATGCCTTAGAACGGGGAATGGCAAACCTTCAAAACGCACGGCTGGCCGAGTTACGAGCCTCAGTTGAACAACAAATTGCCGAACTACAAAATCGTCGCACCGACCTGGAAGCCCATTATGATGAAATATTGGGGGAACAAATCCAGCCGATTATGCAGCACGGTCAACAACTTGAGACCGATCTACAATCTCGCATGGGAGAAACCACTCGCACTGCGATCGTTTTCCCCGGTAGCGACTTCTTGATTGCCGAAACAGGCGAAACCATCAGCGCTCAGCATATTGGCCGCATACAACAATTTGTCAAAGAATCTCTGGAGAAACTGGAACGCGACCTACGCGATGAACGCCAGCGTGAACAAGAACACATTCAAGCAGAGATTGAAAACCTGCGCGCCACGCTGGAAAGCAAAACCAAGGAACTTCTAGAACAGCAAGAAGATGAAAACATCCAGAGTCGTAACGATTACCTGCGCTTACGTGATGAATTACTGGAATTGCAACCCCTTACTTTCATCGGAGAAGCGCGCTACCGAGAGTTGCGCTCCCGTTGGGGGCAGGTTTTCCGCGCCGACATGGGTGCCGAGGCCTTCTATGACATCTTGCGCCGCCTTGACCTGGATAAACTATCCGAGGAACTCTGGAATGAAATTCGCACCACGCGCAGCAAACAAAAACGCAAACGTGCTACGAAACGTCTAAAGGTTGTCGAAGCCTTCCGACGATCCCAAAATCGTCCAGAGTGGATGATTTTGACGGTTCTGCCGGTCATTCCACCCGACTTGCGCCCCATGGTACAACTGGACGGTGGCCGTTTTGCCACTTCCGACCTGAATGACCTGTACCGCCGCGTCATCAATCGCAATAACCGTCTGAAACGTCTGATGGAATTGGGCGCGCCAGATGTCATCGTGCGCAATGAAAAACGCATGTTGCAAGAAGCGGTTGATTCATTAATCGACAATTCACAACGCAGCAAGGCTCTCTCTCGCCGGGGGCGCCGGGAACTGAAATCGCTCAGCGATATGCTCAAAGGTAAAAAGGGACGCTTCCGCCGCAACCTGCTCGGCAAGCGCGTGGATTACTCTGGGCGCTCTGTCATCGTTGTCGGCCCAAAGTTGAAGATCCACCAATGTGGTCTTCCAAAAACCATGGCACTGGAACTGTATCGTCCCTTTGTGATCTCCCGCCTGGTACAAAATGGGTATGCCAATAACATCAAGGGGGCCAAACGCCTCATTGAACGCAACCGTCCTGAGGTTTGGGAAGTTCTGGAAGAAGTCATCGGCGAACGCCCAGTACTGCTTAACCGTGCCCCAACCCTGCACCGCCTGGGTATTCAGGCTTTTGAACCCACCTTGATTGAAGGTAGCGCCATCCAACTACATCCGTTGGTGACGACGGCATTCAACGCCGACTTTGACGGTGACCAAATGGCCGTCCACGTGCCGCTATCTCAAAAAGCCGTTGCAGAAGCCCGTAATCTAATGCTGGCCTCGCGTAACCTGCTCAAACCGGCCGACGGCGAACCAATCATCAGCCCATCCAAAGATATGGTACTCGGTATTTACTATCTGACAACCGAGGACACTCTGGATCACCCCGGAAACGGACGCGCCTTTGACGATTTCGATGATGTCATCATGGCGTATCAACTAAGGCAGGTAGTGGTGCGCACCCGTATTCGCCTCTATACTTCTACCTGGTACGACGAAAATGGCTCTCGACTAAGCGCACCCGAAGAACGTTGGTTGGATACGACAGTAGGACGCGTGTTATTCAACAATATCCTGCCAGACGATGTACGATTTATCAACCACTCCTTAGACAAAGGTGGTGTAAAAGACCTGGTGGCCGAAATTTACGAAGTATGCGGTGAAAAAGCCACCACTAAGGCCGCCGACGACATCAAGGACATTGGTTTTGAGTACGCCACTCGCTCTGGGTTCTCCATCGCCGTATCAGATGTTTCTGTGCCTAAAGCCAAAGAAACCATTGTAGCCGAGGCACTCAAGGAAGCCGAGCGCGTGGAGCGAGATTTCCGCCGCGGGCTGCTAACCGAGCAAGAACAAAACGAACACTTGATTGAGATCTGGCAACGCACCACAACCCGTGTAGCGCAGGCCGTGCGCGAAAACATGGATCCCAACGGCAATCTGGCTACCATGGCAAGTTCTGGCGCCACCAAAGGTGGCTTTGGGCCTATCTCCCAGTTGGCCGGTATGCGTGGTTTGATGGCCGACCCATCAGGGCGTATTATCCCATTGCCAATCCGCTCCAACTTCCGTGAGGGCCTGACTGCCCTGGAATATTTCATCTCCACCCATGGTGCCCGTAAAGGGCTAGCCGACACCGCGCTGCGTACAGCAGACGCCGGTTATCTCACCCGCCGTCTGGTAGATGTTGCCCAAGATATCATCATCAATGAAGAGGATTGTGGCACCAAGGACGGTATTTGGATTCGCGCAAGCGACGATGTCGCCAACCAATCCATGAGTACTCGTCTGTTTGGGCGTATGACCGCCAGCCCTGTGGTTGACCCCAAAACTGGTGAGATACTTTACGAACGAAATACAATCATCACAAAAGAGATTGCTCGTCGTATCATCAAGGCAAACATTCAAGAAGTAAAAGTACGCTCTCCGATGACCTGTGAATTGAATCACGGAGTGTGCGCCTATTGTTATGGCATGGATCTGGGACGCGGCAAACTCGTCGAATTAGGCGCTACCGTCGGCATTATCGCCGCTCAATCCATCGGCGAACCTGGGACACAGTTGACGCTGCGCACCTTCCACAGCGGTGGTGTTGCTTCCGGCGGTGACATTACCACCGGTTTGCCACGTGTAGAAGAACTCTTTGAGGCCCGCAAAACCCCGAAAGGCGAGGCTGTGGTATGCGAAATCAGTGGTGTGGCCCATATCGAACAATCCGATCGCTATAGCGACTTGCGGCTGGTACGCATTGTTCACAGTGAAATGGTGCAAGATGCCTATGAAATCCCCGAGGGTTGGGAAATTCTGGTATCAGAAACCGACGAGGTTGAGGCAGGGCAACCGCTGGCACAACTGGATGAGAATGCAATTAGTGCCCAAAACGCGGGACGTGTACGTCTGGAAGATGGCAAACTTGTGGTGGCGTATGAACATCGTGAAGAAGTGGAATACGAAATTCCCACATCTGCACGACTGGTAATCAAAGATGGCCAACACGTGGAAGCCGGGCAACCACTCACCGAGGGCTCGCTCAACCCGCACCGCATCTTGCGCATCCAGGGACGAGAAAAGTGCCAATTATATCTCCTCTCCGAAGTACAAAAGGTATACCGCTCCCAAGGGCAAAACATCAACGACAAGCACTTTGAAGTCATCATCCGCAAGATGATGTCACGAGTGCAAGTCGTGCGCCCTGGCGATGCAAAAGAATACCTGCCTGGCGATATCGCCAACCGGCTAGAAATTCGCCAACGCAACAAAGAACTGCTTGCAGAGGGCAAACAGCCCATCCAATTTGTGGAAGTATTGCTGGGAATCACAAAGGCCTCGCTTAATACCGAATCTTTTCTCTCCGCAGCATCTTTCCAGCACACCATCAAAGTGCTAGCCGGTGCAGCCATTTCCGGTGCCGAAGATCCGCTCTATGGCCTAAAAGAAAACGTCATCATCGGCAAACTCATTCCCGCTGGTACCGGGTTTGAACCAGGACGCTTTTCTAAGGAAAAACAACCCTTAACAGACGAAGAAGACCTCACCGCGCCTTCTCCTGATGTCATCGCCGAAGACATAGACGAACTAGACCTGGAAGACCTCGATGATCTGGATGATTTTGATGATCTGGATGATTTTGATGAATTGGATGACTTAGAAGACCTCGATAACATTGAAGAGGAAGACCTGGAAGAAGACGTTGACGTTGACATAGAAGATGAAGAAGATGAAGATGAAGAAGATATCGATGTAGTTGATGTAGTTGATGTGCTGGAAGATGAAGAAGACATCGATATCACGGAGACTTTAGTTTCCGAAGACTCAGATGAAGACAATTTCGAGAGTCTGGATGAATTAGCCGCACACGAAGACGAAGACGACAGTCTGTAGCGGTAAGCCTTGAATCCTCTAGCAGGGTGCCAAGATCGGCACCCTGCTTTTTTTAACCATCTCAGCGATGAGTGAAAGGGGTAGCGGAGGGCAATCCCAAGACCTTAAGCAAAGTCGCCAGGGCGCAAAGGTGTTTCTGGATACACGCCGGCATTTGCGCTAAAACGTAATTTTCTTTGCGGCTTGGGGGATGGTTCATTTGGTGCTCCAAATATGTGGACACTTTGCGTGTAGGACAGGCTTTCAGCCTGTCCCCATTGGATGCGGGACATCTGCAACATCCCGAATCCCCCATCTA
>DAOTZN010000071.1:0-6565 GCA_034434095.1 Anaerolineales bacterium | reverse complement strand
CCTTCCGGCTTAAGCACACCAATCACCCGAAAAGGCTGGCCCTCGATGCGGATAGTTTCCCCAACCACGCCCTCGTGCCTGCCGAACAGAGTATCGGCGGTATCTGGGCCCAAAATCGCCACCGATGAGCGGCCAAAGATGTGCTCCTGGGTAATGAAAGTACCCTCTGTCAACGCAACGTTGCGCACCGGCGCGTAATCTGGCGTCACACCAATCAGCGAAGTGACCGTGCTTTCTCGCCCATAAGTCACTTCCGCATTGCCCTGTAACATGGGAGCCACGCCCACTACGGAAGGGGCCGCAAAGGGGTCAGCGATTGCCTGGGCATCTTCTAACGTAAGGTGCTTTGGGTTGCGTACACTTTCATCGCCGCCACGGAACACAAACAAGAGATTGGTACCAATACCCTGGATGGAACCGGTAATTGAGTTTTGCGCCCCACGTCCAATGGAAACCATTGCAATCACGGCAGCCACCCCAATCACAATGCCCAAAATGGTCAGGCCGGAACGCAATTTATTGGCTGCCAAACTTTGCAAAGCATCCAGAAAAGCCTGTAGAATCTTCATGTTATCTTCTCCACAACACCATCACGGATATGAATCACGCGCTGTGCATGTGAGGCAACTTCCGGATCATGTGTCACAATGATAAGCGTCGTGCCGCGCTCCCTATTCAGGTTGAGCAACAACTCCATGACTTCTTCCCCAGAGCGAGTATCCAGGTTGCCGGTCGGCTCATCGGCCATGATGATGGCCGGGTTATTCACCAGCGCGCGGGCAATTGCCACGCGTTGCTGCTGTCCACCGGAAAGTTCATTCGGGCGATGCTGTAAGCGGTCGCCTAACCCAACAGCATCCAGGGCTTCCGTCGCGCGTGCCTTGCGACCGCGCGTCACCCCGGCATAGCGCATAGGAAGTTCCACATTGGCAAGGGCAGTAGCCCGCGGCAGCAGGTTGAAACTCTGAAAAATGAAGCCCACCTTGCGGTTGCGGACATCCGCCAATTGGTCATCGCTCAGGTCTGCAACTCTCTCACCATCCAGGGTATATTCTCCACTGGTTGGACGATCAAGACATCCCAGGATGTTCATCAAAGTGGATTTTCCCGAGCCAGACGGGCCCATAATAGCCACTACCTCCCCGCGAGAAATGGTAAGCGAGAGACCGCGCAGCGCGTGGACAGCCACCTCACCCATCTGGTAAACCTTCGTCAGGTCTTTAGCAACGACAACGTGATCCTCCATGCTTACCTCCCAAAGGGCGGCCCGCCCTGTTGGTTGAATTGCGCCGGCGGATTTAGCACGATGGCATCACCAACCTGCAAATCGCTCTCCAGCACTTCACTGTAGGTCTCGGAAGAAGCGCCTAGCGTAATCGCCACAGGTTCAATTTGCCCATTTTTCAAAACGTAGACCACCCGTTTCCCTTCGTAAAAGCGGACAGCCCGATTGGGCACCAGCAAGGCATCCTGTAATTCACTGACCACGATATTGACCGCGGCCGTCATGCCAGGCAAAACGTCCTCATCGGCATCCAACAACTCAACCGTCACATTGAAGTTAACTACGCCTTGCACGGTTTGTCCCACCGGCGGAACGGCCACCACCTCACCCTGGTACTCTTTCCCTAAAATGGCATCAAAGGAGATGATCACTTTTTGACCGACCTTGACACGATTGATGTCCACCTCGGAAATTTGTACATCCACCAGTAAATGCGAAAGGTCGTCCAGCCGGAAAGCCGGCGTTCCAGGGGAAACTTGATCACCGGGTTTGATGTGTACTTCTGTCACCGTAGCGTTGAAGGGTGCCGCGATGTGAGCCATATTCAAGGTCGCCTGCGCCGCGGCAATACGCGCTTCGGCTACGGCAATGTCATCTTCGCTGGGTCCGGCCAGCAAATCCTCATAGGCCTGCTGGGCATCTGCCAATTGGGCTTTAGCAGTCTCCAGGTTTGCCTGCGCCACATTTAAGTCGGTTTCATTGGCGGTACCCAACAGGTTGTTCAAGCGCGCCACGGCATTATCGTACTCCCGTTGTGCCTGGGCCAGCAAACTCTGGAAGTAAGCACGTCGAAGGTTATCTTCGGGCTTATTGGCATAGGGTTCAAATTTCTCCTGTGCCTTTTTCAACTTATCGTGCGCCAGTACAACGGTTGCTTTGGCGTCATCGATATCCACCTGGCGAGCGCTGGTGGTCAAACTGTCCAGCCGCTTTTGCGCCTGGTCGACAGCCTTCTGTGCATCGGCAATTGCCTGTTGTGCCTGGGCAATCGCCAATTCAGTTGGCGGTTTGTATAAATCGTCCAGCGCTTTCTGAGCGTTCACCAGGTCGGCCCGCGCCAGAATGATGCTCTGCGGCAGTGAGGTTTGCTCCAAATTTGCCAATTCCTGCCCTTTAGACACGACATCCCCCACCTCCACCAACACTTGCTCAACCGTGCCGGTCGTTTGCCAGTTCAATGTGGCCGTCTGGTTGGCACGCACGCTACCGGTAGCGCCAATGGTGGCCGTCAATGAACCGCGCTTTGCCGGCTCGGTCTGGTAGGAGGCAACAACATCCTGTGCGCTTTTCAGTCTGTATTGCCTGTAAGCGTAAAAACCGCCGGCCAACACGGCAATCACGATAATCCAGGTGACAATTTTCTTCATAGTACTCCTTGCCATTGAAATTGTAAAAGTTTTGCCAAATGAGATACACGCCAGGTACAGCCTTTCATAAATTTACGCCGGGCTTCTCCTCATTACAAGAGCGAAGTCCGAAGCAAGGGCATTGGAGGCTTTTGTTTGCGCCTCACAATGGCAGGCGCCAGGCGTCCGCTGTACCAAGGTGTAATCTGGCGAGCAATTATAAACCCAATTTAGTAAAGTATGCTTAACTTTTTGTTAAGTCTGCAAGGCCCACCGGGGGGGAGCAGCCCCCCAAAGTCGATAAAATACCCACTTGGGTATGCCTGGGAGCGTCAACCTCCAGGTCGGCACATTGGGGCAGCCCAAAAACCTTAACACAAAGGCGCCTGGGGTGAAGGCTTTCTGGATGAAAATCTGCCCGGTTGTGACACCAAAACGTGATTTTCTTTGCGACGCCGCATCCCGGCGTTCTCTTTTCGACACGAACCAACAACCCGGGAATTTATTTAGGGGCAAACCCCTAATATGACTATTGTCACCCAAAATGGTGACGAATTCGTCAGGTGCATTTACCCTTTTCAAAATATAATGAAGAAGGTATCATGTATGCATGATCTGGTAGCGAACCGAGGAGGCCCCGAGCTATGCAATTTGTCCCTAGTGAATTTTTAGCCATTAACCGTAAAGAACGTTTGTATATCCCCTTTCAGGACCTGGACGCCCGGCCAGCATCTGAACGCGTGTGCGATTTCGATGAGGTATTGATTTCTTTTGATGAGGATCGCGCTCGACTAGAAGCCGCCCGCTGCATCCACTGCCCCGACCCGGCACCTTGTGTAGAGGCCTGCCCGGTACACAACGACATTCCCTCCGCCATGTGGCTGATTGAAGAAGGGCGTTACCTGGATGCCGCTGCACTTTACCGGCAAACCAGTTCCATGCCGGAAATATGCAGCCGGGTATGCCCCCACGAGCAATTGTGCCAGGGTTCCTGCGTGCGCAACAAAGAAGAAGAACCCGTCCTTACCGGTATGTTGGAAACCTTTGTTGTCGATTATGAGCGCGCAACCCAGGGTGTCACCGTGCTAACCCAGCCCAAGAATGGGCATCGGGTAGCCATCGTTGGAGCCGGGCCTGCCGGCCTTTCTTGCGCCGAGCAGTTGCTACAAAAAGGGTATGATGTCACCCTCTTTGACGTCCAGCCGGCCCCCGGTGGCCTGCTGACTTATGGCATCCCGAACTTCAAGTTATCCAAAGAGGTGGTCTTTGCCCGCTGGGAGGATTTGGAACGCGCCGGTGCGAAGTTCGTGGGCAATACTTACATTGGTAAGGATAAAACTATTGACGACCTCTTCAACGAGGGTTTTGAAGCGGTTTTTGTGGGTGTAGGTGCTGAAGTTGATGCCTCAATGAAAGTTGAAGGGGAAGACTTGCCCGGTGTTTATAAAGCCACCGAATACCTGATTCGCGCCAACGTTGACCCCACCATTTTGCCCCCCGAACTCCAAGGGAAACCGCAAATTGGGGAAAAGGTCGTTGTGGTTGGTGGTGGCGACACCGCCTCAGACTGCTTGCGCTCCAGTTTGCGCCTGGGCGCCAAGGAGGTCACTTGTGTATACCGCCGTACAGAAAAAGAAATGCCCGGTGGCCGCAAGGACCGAAAACTGGCACGCGAAGAGGGCGCCAAGTACATGTTCCTCACCCAGCCAATCCGCTTCATTGCCGGCGAGAACGGGCGCGTAGCAGCGGTAGAATGTGTCCGCATGGAACTCGGTGAGCCGGATGAATCCGGTCGTCGTCGCCCAATTCCCATCGAGGGCTCTAATTTCATCCTCGAAGCCGATACCGTGGTTCTGGCCCTGGGTTACTGGCCGGATGAAACCATCGGTAAAACCACCCCGGGGCTGAAAACCCACAAGTGGGGCTTGATTGTAGCCGATGAGGCCACCGGTGCCACCACACGCCCGGGCGTGTTTGCCGGCGGCGATGATGTCACCGGCCCCAGCCTGGTGGTGACGGCTGTCGCCGCGGGACGCCGCGCAGCACAAGGCATCGATGAGTATATCCGCAATAAGGAAAAAGCCGAGGCCCAAACCCCTCTGGCTGTCTAATCTCCCCTCTGGATCACCCAAAAGACCTGCCTGAGGCAGGTCTTTTATATTTTCAGGACTTTTGTCAGGCCGTCCCTAAACGTACGCTCTCGAGGGCGACCTCACAATGTGCCACAATTCACTACCGACCGTTCTTTTTATCCCAAATGCGTATGACAAAGCGCCCGTTGATTTGTGACAAAAGGAACCATCGCTCAGAGGCCACTTTCGGTATCCTATAGGCAACTTTGGTGTAAGACCCGGATAGGGGCATAACTGTCCTACTACCTTCTTCCTCCTTTCGCTACCGTGAGCGACCGTGAAACAGGTCGCTCATTGGCTTAAGGCACCGGCCACTAACGCCGCGCCCACAATGCCGGCCTCGTTGCCCAAGCGCGCGACCACTACTTCGGTGGAGACATCCAGATAAGGCAGGAATTTCTCACCTTTTTTGCTTACACCGCCCCCCAGAATGAAAAGCGAAGGCCAAAACAGGCGCTCCAGGGTACGCAAATACTCGTTCAGGCGTCGCGCCCATTGCTCCCAAGAGAGGTCTTTGGCCTTGCGCACGGCATCGGAAGCGCGTCGCTCGGCATCTTTGCCGCGGATTTCCAAATGTCCCAGTTCGGTGTTGGGTACCAGTTTGCCATCTACAAATAAGGCGGAGCCTAAACCGGTACCAATCGTGATGATGAACACTACCCCGTTGCGCTCAGCACCTGCTCCAAAGCGCATTTCGGCCAGACCGGCCACGTCGGCATCGTTCAAGACGATGACAGGACAATTTGTGGCCGCCGAAAATAACGCCCTGGCATCGGTGTCAATCCACGAGTGATGCACGTTGGCGGCTGTTTTAACCACGCCATTCAACACCGCAGCAGGAAAACCAATGCCAATCGGCCCCTGCCACTCAAAGTGACGCGCGATTTTCGCCACCACATCGGCCACATCATCAGGACGCCCCTTTTTGGGGGTGGGAATACGGTAACGGTCGGCTATCAACTGCCCGCTGACGATATCTACCGGCGCGCCTTTGATACCGCTGCCGCCGATGTCAATGCCCAGGATGGGTTGGGGGGAATTTTCGTTCATGCTGCTCCTATCAGAAAAAAAAGGTATTTACTACCTTGCCAGGCAAAGCCTGGCGATCCGTTTGCTAGAAAGGCGCTCGTGTTTAGCGACACCTGCGAATGATTTGGAAGGCCAGGTAGGCAGTTACAACAAAGAAATGTTTTGTTGGGAGAGGTGGCGTGCAAGGTTTACGAAGCACGATCGAAAGGGGAAACGATGGCACGGCAATAGCCGACTTTCTGTTCCCACGAAACGCCAGAGTAAACGCGTTGGTCTTTATGATACCACCATACCACCTATTTTTTAAAAAATGGTACGAACATCTCAGGATAGGCCGCAGGTTCCAGGGCTGATGGACGGGAGCGGCAGGCTCTCACGGGGTGGCACCCTCTCCAGGGAAACAGCAACCCCCTGAAAGTCCGGCCCGTACCCCAGGGGATGAGGAAAACTTTCGTGGGCGCAGGCAATGCCTTCGCCTACCCCTCAGCCATTTTCCACGTAAATTTGACGGGTAACCGCCGGCCCCAGCACAATAGATTCTTCCTGCCCCTCCACTTGCAGGGACAGGTTTTCATCAAAGGCGGAATACTTTGTGATGGTGATACGCGCCTCGGGCACAATGCCTTGTGCCTGCAAGTAGCACAGCAGTTGCGGATCGGTATCGTTGACGCGAGCAATTACTGCACTGTGCGGCGGACGCAGGTCACACAAGGCGGTTTGGCGGCTGGCGGGCATTTTCAAATCGGCGCTGGGAATGGGGTCGCCGTGCGGGT
>DAOTZN010000070.1:0-2062 GCA_034434095.1 Anaerolineales bacterium | reverse complement strand
GGCAACATCAATCAGTGCCATGCGAGGTTTGACTACCGAAGGGACGTTCAGATTGGATTGATATTCACAGTTGGGTGGTATTATGCAAATTGTTTTTGGTGGACAATAGCATGGGTTAGGGGTTGGGAAAGTGAGCGTCGCGGTTGCCGTTGGCGTGCGCGGTGGAGTTCGGGTTGCGGTTGGGGTAGGTGTTGGGGTTGCCGGGAGCGTGCAGCCGCTGACACAAATTTCAAAGTGTTCGCCTACAAAGGCGGTGGTTTCGCCGCCGGTCAGCACTGATTTTACCCGATTCCCGTCACCATCGTAGGTGAAGGTGGCGAGGACGCTGCCATTTTTCTTAACTTGCACCAGCCGATTTTCGGCATCATAAGCAAACTCAAAAGTGTTCGATTCGGCAATACGCTTGGTCATGTTACCATTGGCATCGTACCAGTATTTTTGCACACCGTTCAGGTGGGTTACGGCGTGTTTGTGGGTTGAGGCGTTGTAAGCGTAGGTGACCCCGGCTTTGCTCGCCAGGTTGCCGTTCTGGACGTTGTAAGCGTAGGATTCATTGTATGTACCATTGGCACCGCCCGTAGTATAAGCACGCTCTAAGCGGTTCATGTCATCGTATTCAAAAGTTTGAACTTGTTGCTGCTGATTATCATTGATTGAAAGAATGTTACCATTGGCATCGTATGTAGGTTCATACATGCCTTCAAAATAGCGCAAGTCGAGCAAAATGCTTGTTGGTGAAGTGGTTTTGGTCGTTTTAATTTGCTGTAACCTGCCCACGCCGTTGATGGCATTCCACGCGAAGTAGGTGTATTCGGTGGTCAGCGCACTACCCAATTTGAGTAGGGTCATGCGTCCGGCGGCATCATATTGCACATCCGGGACGTAGGTAGCAGTGCCATTGACTTTTTTAAGCGCGCCTTGCGGCAGGTATTCATAACTCACGCTTTCGCCATCGGGGTAAATCATCGTCTGTACGGCATCGTTGCTGTAATACGTCCATACGGTTTGGAATGTGCCTGCGCCGGTGATGTTTTTGGTTTCTGTGGCTAAACGTCCGCGTACATCGTATGTCCAGGTGGTGTGGCCGCTGGCATCGTCCATGCGGGTGCGTTTGCCAATGCCGTTGCTGCCGGTATCGTAAGTGTAGGTGGTGCTAACTTGTGTGCCGCAATTTCCGCTGCTGTTTTTGGCGGTCAGGCGGTTGAGTATGTCGTAGGTCATCGTTAGGGTGCAGCCACGCGCATCGGTTTGCGTTTTCAGGTTGCCAAACAGGTCGTAGGTGTAGTTCCAAACGCCCATGTCGGGGTCGTTCATGCGGATTTTGCGCCCCGCGAAGTCGTAGGTTAACGAGGTGGTGAATCCGGCGAGTGCGTTTGTGCCGTTCATTTGCTCCACTTTCGTCAGACGGTCGGCGGCATCGTAGGTGTAGCGCGTCCACGGCTCCAGCGGCGGATGTACTTCGGTGGTGCGTCCCCATACATCGGTGTAGATGGTCGTCCAATTGTCTTTGGCATCGCGCACGCGCACGCCGCTGTAGGTTGGTTTGCCGGTGACGGATTCGGGGTATTCATAGCGGGTGGTTTCGCTGCCATCCGGGGCGAGTACGCTCAATGGGCGGCTGAGATCGTCATAGGTGGTGGTGGTAAACAGGGTCGCGCTGCGGTTGTATCCTAAACCGGTTGCCGTATCATAGGGGACAGATTGTCTCCAGGCACGCCCAGCCGCATCGTAGTAAGTATCCACACGAATATCGCGCGTGTTTGCGCCAATTTTTGCGTTCAACACCTGTGTTTGCAGCACTTGCCCCAAGCCGCTGTAGTATTTGCGCAGGCTAAAGTTCAGGTTGGTGTCTATGCGTTGGGTAACCTGGGTGTAGAACGGCGCACTTGCACCGGCGTAGTTGTTGTAGGCAAACGTCATGGTGGCGCTGCTATCGCCGGGACGGGTGACGCTGGTTATCCGCCCGAATTGGTCGTAGGTGGCGGTGGTGGTGTTGTTGTTCGGGTCGGTAACGCTCAGGGGTGCGCCGGTGTCGTGGTCGTAGGTTAGGCTGGTGGTGTGG
>DAOTZN010000069.1:0-2373 GCA_034434095.1 Anaerolineales bacterium | reverse complement strand
CGGAACTGGTTAGCGCGGGTTGGTAGTCGGCTACGATGCCGGTGAGCGCGGCTACCCTTTGGGCCGCCGCGTTCCCTTGGGAAACAACGGCCACCTGCAAGGTGTCGTCGCTCCCATAGGGGGCATTCATGGGGATGCTGACCGTCACCGGCAGGGTGATGTGTTCCCCGGGCAGCAGGACGCCCGTGGTCGTCGGTACGCTGCTGGCCCACTGGCCGCCGGAGGCTGTCAGGAGGTAGGTATCACTCAAAGTGGCGGTGTTTGTCAGGTGCAGGGTGTAGGTCAACGTGTTGCCGGGCAGGCCGTATTGCACGCTTTCCAACGGGGAGAGACTGAAGCCGTAATCGGGCATCCAGAAGAAAACCGCACTGGGGACGCCCCAGTTTCCCTGGGCATCTTGGGCTTCAACGAACAGGGTGTGCTTGCCGGGCGCCAACCCCAGGCCGGAGGGGTCAAACTGGCCGTTGAGGGCTTCAACGGAACTATCCCAGGCGCCATCGGCGGGTTGCAAGGGGGTTGTCAGCGTGCCGGTGATCCAGGAGGGGGCGTCAACGCTGAAGCGTGCGCTGGTGACGTTTTGGCTGGGTTCGATGCCCCCCAGCGTGCCGTAGCGGGTGTCATCGGCCTGGGCGCTGATGGTGAGCGGTGCACCCGGTATGGTGGTGGTGGGCACGACGGTGACGTTGAGTACCTCCGGCCCGGCCGGGGATTGGTAGGGACGGTGACTGGCCTTGGCGGCGTAGAACAGCGCACCGAAGTTATCGGGGTAGATGGTATTCTCGAAGGTCGAGCAAGACTGAAAGAAGGAAGTGCCCAGTTCAAAGGTGTAGGCCGCGATGCCCAGTTCCCCGTAGGCCCAATCGTCGGTGGTGCCGGCTGCCGGATACAGGTCGCTGGCCTGAGAAGGTTCATAGCCGTTGAAGTAGGCAAATTTGCGCCCCAGGGTTTGCAATTGGGTGTGGTTGGGCGCCTGCGGGTAGTCAAAACCCCACGGCCACAGGACGAGTTCACTGTAACTGTGCAAGGTGATGAAGGTGCCGGTGGCCGTATTGGGGGCCGGGTCGTTGATGCCGCTGCCGCGCTGGTCGGGGAAGATGCTGCTGACATAGTTTTGGATGGCCTGCACTTCCGGTTCGGAGGCCGGGGAGGGGCCGCGGTAAGTTTCCGAGCAGGCGTAGCCGCTAGAGCCGCTGCCGCCCCACATGAAGGACGAGTTGCGGTTCAGGTCGGTGCCGTAATCGGGGTAGGTGGTGCAGCCGTCGTCGTTGTCGGTGTTCTTGCGCCAGTATTCGCCGCCTTCGGCCATCTTGCGCCCGTCTGGATTGGTTTGTGGCACGACGTGGACTTCCGTGAAATCGAGCAACCAGGTGGCCTCGGGGTCGCTGCCGTAATTGTTGAGCAGGTACTCGGCGAAGCGCGTGGCGGTCTCGGCCGTGGTCAATTCACGGGCGTGGATGGCGGCCATGAGGAAGAATTTGGGCTTCGGCCCGGGGATGTTTTGGTTGGTCAATACCAGCGCCTGGATGTCGTACCCTGCGTTGCCGCCGGGTTGCGTTTTCTCCCAACTGTCGCCGATGTCTATCCACTGGGCCAGGTCGGGATGCGCCGCTGCCAGGGTGGATAGGGACGTGTAGGTCTCCTCCACCGTGCGGTAGCAGGGATAACCCGGAATGCCGCTGGTTTGGTAGGGGATTTCCTCGGGGGGACGGTTGAGGAGGGCGGTTTTGACGGTGTCCACCTGGAGCGCGTAACCGCGCCGTTGGAGGTCGGCTGCCTGTTCAGGGGTGATGGCTGCCAGCAGGTAGCCCTGCCTGGGGTGGACTTCCCACACGTCCAGGGTGGCGGTTAATGTGGTCAGTTGTGGCTGCCCGTGGAAGGGGATACGCGCCACGAAGGGCGTTTCGGGCAGGTCGGTGACGTTCAAGGGGCGCGCAAAGGCGCTCGCAGGCAATAGGGTGAGTAGCAGGAGGGTAAGGAGAAAGTTTTTCATGAGAGAGAAGGGGGAAAGAGAGGCGTGTCACCTGTCAGGAAGGCGTACCGCTCTTGGGATGCCGGTCCAAAGGGCTTCCACGAACTGAGCAGGTGGCTTCGGGTTAGCCCTGCTCAACCTGCAACAACGCTTTTGGGTTTACCCCTCATTCGTTGTCTGCGGGGTAGTTTGCACGCCGGCTTCTTCTAACGGAAGGGCTTTTTCCAGTGTGCCAATCTGGATGAGCGGGCGTACTTGCACCTGTACCACGCTGGTTACCTGGGAAGGCAGGGCGCGGGCGCTGGCCTGAATGGTGTACAGGCCGGGTGCGACAGGCTCACCCTGCAGGTCATACCCATCCCAAAAGAAGCGGTGTTGCCGGGCGCTGCGCCGCCGGTTGCGTA